>NZ_JBQKUP010000038.1:0-450415 GCF_052156535.1 Nitrospira sp. T9 | reverse complement strand
CTTGAGATCGTAAACAGCGCCTCTGGTTCGTTTGAGACTCATGCATGGAAGAATACCAAACTCAGCCCGCTTCGCGGGCTTGCTCTTTTCCTCCCCCCAGCAAGCTGGGGGGTATCCAAGAGCAAAATTTTATGAAAAATGTTCAATAAAACTTTACCAAATATTTCTTGATCTTTTTCACAAACCGAATACCCCACCCATATATGGAATCTTTTAATTATTGTTTGACGGTATGGCCTCAATCGTGAATTGACAATTTGAAAAAGGTCAAACCGTGATGACTGCTCAACTTATAAGGGATGCCTTTGAGGAAATGGTGTCTGGCATTGTCAAGATTATGACCCCCACGGCCATTCCTCACCTGTACCACCACTCTGCGACGACTCATGAAATCAACTCGGTCTACCACTTCGCCAAGGCAGTCAAGCAATTTTCAAAGTCATCTGCCGTTTATTTCGAATTCAAGCGATTCCGGCCGAGTGGACGCTGTGATAGTCACGCAGACACCTTGGATATTGGTTGAAGCTAAGAGTCGTTTAGATTTTGGGAGACTTGGCTCTCTGGAGGA
The DNA here is from genome assembly GCF_052156535.1 of Nitrospira sp. T9. Classification (NCBI taxonomy): domain Bacteria; kingdom Pseudomonadati; phylum Nitrospirota; class Nitrospiria; order Nitrospirales; family Nitrospiraceae; genus Nitrospira; species Nitrospira sp. T9. Next base: position 449,847 of record NZ_JBQKUP010000038.1, on the reverse strand, counting down.
CCAAGCGACACGACTTGGCGGAGGACAGTTTATACAAATATCTTTCCGAAAGGATCCCGACGTTCAAGAAGGAGAAGTGGCAAATCGAAGGAACTGATGAATCTGGAGTGTTTTAATTGCTGAGACCCTTGAGCCTTCGTGGAAGAAGCGGTGGGTCGAATTGCCTTACAACATAACCTACCCGATGCTTAGGAGCTACACGTCACTGGCTAGGGAGAACTCCGTTTACCAGCACTTGTATCATCTTTTGGCCTACAAGCGCCTAGCATAGAAGCCCTGTCCAACAATGTCCTAAAGACAAAAAAAAACGATCGAGGCCCGGGATCAAGTTTATTGTTGAGAGTTTGGTGTTAAAGGGTTAAGGGAAAAATGTGACCAGGTCTGTTTTTGTCGATTTTTCGGGCAACCAGTTGAGAACTGCATCTAGTTAAGGATTCATTCATGAGTTTTATGCGAGAAGGACCTGTAATGCCATTGTTGTATTTGAACTTTGCGGAAATGACTTTGGTGTGTACGGATGAGGAGATGTATTTGTTCCTTCGGGAGCAGTATGAGAGCCAGAGATACCTTTCCCAGGTTACAGAGAGTTCGCTTTTAAAACGACTGGATGGTCTGGTGACGAATCTGCTGATATTCTCCTTAACGAGAAATCCGGTATTACTTATAAAGAGTGGGAAGCAAGAGGTTGCATTTATTGACCTTTTGACTGAACTTTCTTTGCGTGGCATCAATGCCATGCCACATTTGGAAAAATCTGTGCGCCGTTTTGATGATTATAAGGGTATTGCAAACAATGTCGATTTGTTCGAAAAGTCGAGAGCTCTTGCAGGTGAGAAGTGTTTGTTTAAGTTCACAAAATTGAAATTTGTTGATGACCTTCGTCATGGACGGATTCGGTTTACACTTGCTTCGTCATATAAAAGAAGTGGGTATAATGTTGCGATACGCGATGATGAACTGAATATCCAACACCAACTTCTGAACCTGAGAGTAACATTTGCCGAAGGGTCGGAGGCACCAGTTCGAAATGGTGTGTTTGATCGAAATGCATGTGGCGATTATTATGTCTCCTGTTTCTCTGTAGCGTTTGATTTAAAATTGTTCCACCTGTTCGATGCTGATGCCTGTTTCATTTTCAGAGACGGAGATAGGTTTGTGCAGGAGGTGCAAAGCGCTTATCGGGAACAATATGAAGATTCAAGGATATTGTTTGGTTCTGTAGATTACGTGGACCCATATAGGGAGTTGAAAACAAATAAATCTATCCAATTTCTCAAGACGGATGACTTCGCTTATGAAAAGGAGTTCAGGTTTGTGGCATTTGATGGTAATCCCCAAAAGGAAGATGTTAGACCCTTGACGATCGATATGAGCAAGATAAGGTGGGATTTAGTCGTAAACGAATAAGCCAGATGTATTTAACAGAGCTTGAACAATATGTATAGATTGAAAAAGATCGGCAGTCTTGGTGGGGGCAACCTGAAATTAAAAAATGGTCACCAAAACTTTTCTGGCAATTCCTCTTCCATTTTTTCAGATCCCTAAATTGAATCATTTTTTTTGTTTGACGAAGAGTTTGCTCTGGTCTCTTCCAGGTCCTCCTCGTAACCAAAGCATAGGAGATCGTACTGCATGGCGAAGAAAATCCGCCGAATCGGTGTGATCACCGGAGATCCCCGGTTGGCCGATCCGACGAAGCGCAATGCGCAATATAATGAAGAGGATGCGGCGACGCACAATGCGATGAAGGCCGCCTTTCAGGAGCTTTCAGACTATACGTTTCTGTTTTATGACGACCATGCCCGTCTGTTTGAGCAGCTTCAGCAAGACCGTCCGGATTTAGTCGTCAATTTTTGCGATACGGGGTTTCGCAATGTACCCGCTCAGGAACTCAACATCCCCGCGTATCTGGAGATGCTGGGGATTCCGTATACCGGTGCGCCGCCGTCGGCCATGGTTATCTGTTTTGATAAAGCGATTGTCCGGCTCGTGGCCCAGTCGCATGGCGTCCCGGTTCCGCGGGAGTACTTCATTGACTCTAGAGACTCGCTCGAAGCCTTGCCGGATTTTTATCCTGCGCTGATTAAACCCAATGCGGCTGATGGGAGTGTGGGTATTACGAAGGATGCGGTTGTCCGGTCGCCGGAGAAAGCGCGGACGTATCTGGACTGGTTGCGCTCGACACTTCCCGGACGTGATGCGCTGATGCAGGAATATCTTCCTGGCCCGGAATACGGCTTCGGCGTCATCGGCAATCTGGAAACTAATTTCTGTATCCTGCCCCCTCTTGAAGTTGATTTCTCGCGTCTTCCCGCTGGACTTGATCCGATTTTGTCCTTTGAATCGAAGGCTTACCCCGACTCGCCCTACTGGACAGACATCAAATTTAAACAGGCTGTCCTCGATCCGGGTCTTGAGGAACAGATGAAAGACTGGGTGCGGATCTTGTTTAGGAGGTTCGGGCTGCGCGACTATGCACGGTTTGATTTTCGCGTCGGGTCGGATGGTATGCCGAAGCTGATGGAGGTCAATCCAAATCCGGCCTGGGCTTACGACGGAAAGCTGGCCTTTATGGCCGGTTTTGCGGGAATAAAATATGGAGAAATGTTACACAAGATTCTTCAGGCGGCCATCAACCGGATGACTGTCGCAACCAGTTAGAGAAGCGACCGTGGAATCGCCAGTGCCCAGTCATGTCGTTTGATGAGTGTATCGCCGTGGTAGGCTTCCAATTCTCCCGCAAACTGAAAGGTTTCAGTCGTGGCGGTGAGCCGTGTCCGACACTCCAGCCAAATCGACCAGTCCCGCCGTTTCAAGTGGGCGGTCTGTGTTAATTCCGTCTGAGCCGACAGCGCATCCTTTTCAAGAATCCGATACCGTTTCAAGAGGGTGTACCCCACATCGAGATCGATCTCTTCAATCCTGGCGTGAGATGCGCCGTCAAATTCTCCCCCGTCACTCCGTAACGTGTAGACCATTTCGTTGCTGGCGAGATCGATTTCAATGGTTCGCCGCATGCTGAGTTGCCGGAGTTTTTTATGCGGGGTGCCGGGTGCGGCTTCGGGTGGCCCGAACGGCCGTAGGGCTTCGTCTTCCTGGCGGGGAGGTCGCACGGGTAGAGTCACATTGCTCATCCCGGTCCGGATGGTCATTGTCACAGGAACGGGTGGGGGCCAGGCAATCGGCCAGTAACTGGTGGACAGAGCGAGCCTGATCCGGGAGCCTGGAGGGAACGCATGGGCGAAGTCGTTGAGTTGCACACGTACCTGATACCATTTGCCCGGCTCCAGGGGTTGTGGTGTTTCATGACTTTCGCGATGTGTGAGATTCAACAGCCCGTACGTGACACGCAGAACGGACCCGTCGGGTGCGACTTCTCCGAGGCGGACAGCGATCATCGCCACCGGTTGATTGACGCACAGATCCAGTTCCACGACCGGTGCGCCTAAGACCTCAAGTCGTTCGGTGAGGGGATCACTATCGAAGACGAGCGAACCACCATCGTCGGGTCGTTGATCCCGCGGCATTTCTCCATCCGCGCCGAATCCGCACCATTCTCCGGACCGGACCCCGGTTGTCTGGGGTGAGCAAAACGACAACTCCGTGGATTTCTCAGGAATAGGGGAGAGATGTCCCGGTTCTAGAAACCACCGTTGTTCGCTGATGCGAGGGCTCGGCCAGGTCTCTTCCGCCACCCATCTGCCGGGCCATACGGCGTATTGGGGTTGCGGCGTCTGACTCTCTTGCATCCATACCCGAAAAGCGGGTTCATCCATGATTCCTGTCTTCTTCCCTTTCAGCCAGTGGTCCCACCACCGGACGGCTTCCTGCAGAAAGCCGATGGCCGGGCCGGGGACGCCGTCCTGCGGAAAGACATGGGCCCAGGGACCGATGAGCGATTTTTTCGGACAGGAGAGATGGCTCATCAATCGAGGGATGGCATTGGTATAGCCATCGGCCCAGCCTCCGATGGCATAGACCGGGCAGCGAATGGCGTCATAGTTTTCGCACACCGACCCGTGTTTCCAATAATTGTCCCGCGCTTGGTGTCGCATCCAGACCACGGGAAACGGTTCGAGATTGTTTAACCGTTGCTGCCACATCTCCCACCATTGGTCGCCGACTATTTCCGGATCGGGCGGCAATGCCGAGTACAGGGTCAGCATGGAACCCCATTGCATATTTTCGTTCAGGAGGCAGCCCCCCATATAATGCGCGTCATCAGCGTACCGGTCATCCGTTGAACACAAGGTAATGATGGCTTTCAAATTCGACGGATTTCTGGCGGCGACCTGGAGCGCATTAAATCCGCCCCACGATATCCCCATCATCCCGATCGCGCCCGAACACCAGGATTGTTTAGCGATCCAAGCGATGACTTCCAAGGCGTCGTCATGCTCCTGATGGGAGTATTCATCATGCAGGATCCCTTCAGAGTCACCCGAGCCTCGAATATCCACCCTGATACTGGCATAGCCATGCGCTGCAAAATACCGATGGATCGGCTCGTCCCGTGATCGCATAAAGTCCCGTTTGCGATAGGGGAGGTATTCAAAAATGGCCGGAACCGGTTCCGTATCGGCTGACTTCGGCAACCAGATGCGTGCGGCGATCCGGCATCCGTCCGACATCGTGATCCAGGTGTTCTCGATTTCGGTAATGCGGTCGAGGATGGTGTAATCGATGAGCATCAACAATCTCTGAGTTTTTCGACAGTCTGTTTAATGCCGTTCCGCAACCGAGTCGCGGATATTTTTGGGAGCGGGGGGCGATTGGGTTGAAACTGATGGGTGGACCAAAAACTCAGCGCCAGCTTTTTTCTGACTTCGAATCCCGTTTCAAGATCCCAGCAGTTGACGATAGCCAGACGAAATCCGCCTGGAGGCATGGAGTGGTCCTTCGGAGGTTTCTCTTCATGGAACGTGATCTGAATGCTGGAGACGTTTGGAGTTTGGCGCAATTGGGCGATCACGTCTTTGGGTGGATGTTGATAATGGACGCCATGGGCGCCAAACAAGACGACACTGTACCCTTCCTGTCGTTGGGAATCATCGAAATGCCATTGTTCTTTGGCATACAGCCGTACGAGCGATTCAATCCAACCGGTCCCGTACAAATCCGGCCATTGGTCTGCGAATCGTAAATGGACTTCGATGATTGTGCCGCCGATCGTCTCAAAGTTGATCATGCCGGTGTATCCTGCAAGATGCCGGTGCAGCCAGTCGCCGCAGTAGGCTTCGATGGTTGGAAATGGCGTTGCCAACACCGTCCAATAATCGAACATTCCTCCTTCCAGCGGTTTGCCGGTGGCATGTCGCCACCAGTGGGGTTCGCCCTTCACCACGGCGACGTCGCTGGACACGTGATCCCCCTGGAGTAACGGCATCCACATGTGTCCCGGTCGTTCCAAATGTTTGTATTCTTTTAACGAGCGTAAGACACGGCTTCCCGCACCCATGCCTCGCATGTTGTAGATCGGTTTTGAAAACACGGGAAAGAAGGATGGATCCAGCCCGTGCGGAGCACACGGCAGGTTCTGGCTCTCGGCAATCGTCAGTTTGTTATAGATCCACTTGTATTGTGGGTACCACGCCCAGGCATCGCCGTCCTCGGTAGGGATGTTGACTTCCGGCGGGCATGGAATGCCCTCGAAATACTGCATGCGCCAGGGGTCGGCTTCACAAATCGGCATGTTCGCTTCGTTCCTCCAATGTCATGAACCACTTGAGCTGAAGTCATATCATATGTATATAGGTGCGGTCATGCAATGCGATTTTTGTCAGTAGAAATTTTTGGCAGGTTTTGCTTCTATTGAAAGTAGACGACTCTGGATACACTCTGTGAACAGGGTGCCTGAATCATTCAATGGTCCGAATGAATCTTCTTGAAAGGAGACGCGGATGGAAACCTTCCAGGTGAAAACAACTACACTTAAGGAGATTGTGGATCTCACCCCGAAACTGAATCGCATCATTAAGGAGAAGGATTTGCAAAATGGCTTGTGCCACATTTTTCTCCCTCATACCACTGCGGCTCTGACAACCGGAGAAATCGGAGAAGGCACGGAAAAAGACTTTCTCGACGTCGCAGAAAAAATCATCCCTCAGATTAGATTCCGTCATGCCCATGATCCCTCCCATGCGTGGTCTCATATGGCGGCCTCCCTGATCGGAGCGTCCCTGACTTTGCCCGTGATGGATGGTGAGTTGCGTGTAGGTACCTGGCAATCGGTGTTATTGGTAGAACTCGATGGCCCGCGGGAACGCCAGCTCGTGGTGGGCTTAGCTCCTACAGGGGGAAGCCAATGACATTGAGAATTCCAGGTTGAGGGGAATGTGAAATGGCCTTCATGCGTGAGCACAGTGGGCCAGGGCACAGTCATTTGTTACCGGATTCCTAACATCCAGGATCTGTCCTGGAAGTTTTTCAAGTCCTCCACCGCTTGAATTCCAATACGCATTGCATCATGAAGCAGATCACGAAGTTCCGTGGTCAATTCCAACAAGGCAGGCCTGTCAATGTCCTTTGAGCCTGTCGTGATGTTGTCCTTCATCTCCTCAAGGGCATGGATATCCTCAATAACGGATTTTGCTTTGGTGTAAAAATCTGCAACGGCAGCACTCCGATCTGTCAGCAAACCGATTTTATTCGCTAAGCTATTAAACACCGGGAAATAATTTTCGGAAATTCTTGGTGAAAATATATCGTTGGCGGTCAGCTGATGGGCCGGGTCGGAAAGTTTCTGAATGATTTTTTCAAGGTGTTGCAGGTACCGTCGTTTTAGGACAATTTCGATGATGGCGGCGATCTCTCCCTGTATGGCTAGGGCGATGCCTTTGCCTTCTTTGAAGGTGGCGTATCGCCTGACGGCTGCATTGATGACGCCCCCAAGCAGCGCTCCGAGGAGAAGCCAGATCACAGCATTGTCTCTCATGCAGTCCTTTTTTTACGCGGAGAAGAGTTGTCCCGGAGGGTTTTCCTCCCGAGCCTTCTTAAATTAGAACTTTACGGGGCTTTTTGCAAGACTCTGCCGGGAACGGTCGGATGCCTCACTTCCTACCCATCCTTCCAGGTCCACAACTGATCGTATTCTCGCAATTGAGGAGGAACCCGCTTTTGGTCATTCCACCCGGGTGCAGATCATCCCTTTGTTCAAGATGACGCTCCCATCGCAGAGAACCCCATTCACGGGTTGTTCGAGAAGGAGAAAAAAGGGTTGAGTGATATTTCATGTTGCAATGGTTCGGATTTACTTGTTCTTGGGAAGAGCCTCTTAGATTCTCTCCCAATTGAAGAAAATTTTTCTCAGGTCTGGAAATGGTTAAGTATGAAGGCTAGAGATGGCATGGGAACAGACGAATTTGCTAATGGAAATAGAAAAGTATCCATTTCAATCCATTGAGAACGTCATTTTATAATGTAAATGCCGGGCAACGTGTCCGGGGCGTTTAGGCTTAACGCATTACACTTCAGGATTAATTGGGCATAGAAGGCTGAAAATCGTGTGACCGCTAAGGCATCACCTGCACCCGTAGATAATCCGACTTTTTCGGCGAAAGCTGCCGGACTCCGCTATGTCACGGACGGGTGCCAGGGGTTGGTCCGAAAACGAGCAGGAAAAGGATTTCGTTATGTCGCACATAACGGCAAACAAGTCCGTAATCCTGACGTACTAGGGCGCATTAAGGCTTTGGCCATTCCGCCTGCCTGGCAGGATGTGTGGATTTGTTTGCACCCGGACGGACACCTTCAGGCGACGGGAAGGGATGCGAGAGGCCGTAAGCAATATCGATATCATCCGCAGTGGCGGAGAATCCGGGATGAAGTTAAATATGAACATTTGACGGCTTTTGCTCAAGCCTTGCCCCGAATTCGGAGGATCGTCAAGCGGGATCTTTCTCAAAAAGGTTTACCGCGAACCAAAATTCTGGCGACGGTCGTCCGGCTTCTTGAAACTTCTTTGATTCGAGTCGGGAATGAAGCCTATGCGCGTGACAATGAGTCCTTCGGGTTAACGACCATGAGGGACCGGCATGTCAATGTGAAGGGCTCCACCCTCACATTTCACTTTAAAGGGAAAAGTGGTATCGATCATGCCGTCGATCTTACCGATCCGCGGTTAGCGAAAATTGTCCGGCAATCGCAAGAGCTCCCCGGCTATGAACTCTTTCAATATCTCGATGAAAATGGTGCCAAACAATCCATCGAATCAACCGATGTGAACGCGTATCTCAGGGAGATTACCGGACAGGATTTTACCGCCAAAGATTTTCGCACGTGGGCAGGGACAGTCCTGGCGGCCAGAGCGCTTCAGGAGTTTCAATCGTTTGACTCTCAAGCTCAGGCAAAACGAAATGTGGTACGGGCCATCGAGTCTGTGGCCAAACGACTAGGTAATACGAAAGCGGTCTGTCAGAAATGTTATGTCCACCCTCATGTGCTGAACGCGTATATGGAAGGCACTCTCCTCCAAACACTTCGCAAACGGGTGAATCGGGAGCTTTCTCGATCGTTTCGCGGTTTACCTGCGGAGGAAGCGGCTGTTTTGACGTTGCTTCAACAGCAATTAAAGTCTGAAAAACGTGCAACCAAGAACGCATTCATGAACGGAAAGGGGTAATGCATAGCCGACTGGTTGTCCTTATGTGTCCATTCTCGAACAAAAACTCCCGGGGCTCCGACAGATCAAATTTTTTAATGATCAGGAGAAAGTTTAAATGATACGAGTGGTAATTTTTGATGTTGATGGCACGCTTATGGATACGAATTATTTACATGTAGAGGCATGGGCCCGTGCTTTTTCGGTAGTCAAGCATCCCGTTCCGCGTGCCGCAATCCATCGTCAGATTGGTAAGGGGTCGGACTTGATGCTGGGTGCGCTTCTTCCGGATGAGGCCTTCCACGGACGGGCTAATGAATTACACAGCCAATTTTTTGACGAGTTGAAAGATCATACCTATCCTTTGCCTGGAGCAAAAGAAATCCTTGCGACCCTCTCATCGCAAGACATCGGCATCTGGCTGGCGACGAGCGCGAAGTCTGAAGAATTGGAACATCATGTTCAAGCACTTGAGGCGAAGGATAAGCTGGCCGGGCTGGTGTCGTCGGCGGATGTAGACAGTGCGAAACCCGCACCGGATATTTTTCAACTAACTCTGGAGCGGGCTGGATGTTCCCCGAAGGAGAGCATTGTGGTCGGGGACACGATTTGGGACATTCAATCCGCTCAAGGTTGCGGGCTTCAGACGATTGCGGTCAGAACAGGAGGAGCCTTTAGTCGAGAGGAACTCCATGCGGCTGGAGCGGTGGCTGTATACCAGGATTGTGCAGAGCTTCTGGCATCCGGGTTTCCCACTACATTTGAGGCGAGATAGGAAGTTGGGGGTTTTCTGGAAACATCACGAGTCAGTAAGGGAAAAAAACTGTTCCCGACGATCGGGGGAACATCGCTGACGTCACCTGTCCCCACGTCGGGTAATCACCCGATAAAGCCAGAGAAACAGGATGGCCCCGATAACGGCCATCACAAACCCGACGGGATCGTCCTGCCCATACATGCCGACCATTCGCCCGAGCATCCCACCGAAGAGCGCCCCAATGATACCGATAGCGACAGTGGCGAGAAACCCTCCAGGATCTTTGCCGGGCATTAAGAGTTTTCCAACTACTCCCACAATTAACCCAAAGACGATCCAACCGATGACACCCATACTTTAACCCTCCTATTTAATGATTGGGTCTACCGGTTCTTTTGGGTGTCCCGATTCTGCTTTAACCAAAAGACCGACCTGTTCCTGATAATTTTCACGATAAATTTGGAAAACCGCCAGCGCGATCCCAAGCAGAATGGGACCCAGAAACAATCCGATGAAGCCGAAGTAGGCGAGTCCCCCCAACGAGGCGAAGAAGAGAAACAGGACCGGCAAGTCCGCTTTCGATCCGACCAGAAGAGGTTGCAGAATATTATCCATGAGCCCGACCAATCCGATTCCAATGCCGATCATGACGATCCCCTTCCATACAGGCGCGGTCAAAAAAAGATATATGGCGACCGGACCCCAGACGAATGCCGTGCCTCCGAACGGCAGAAGAGAAAAGAGTGCGCTCAGAGCTCCCAGAAAGACGGCAAACGGGACGCCCAGCGCCCCATAGGTGAGACCAGCCGCGAACCCCTGTGCCAAAGCAGTGAGCATGGTACCCTGAACGACAGCCACCATCACATGGTCCAGGCGTTCCATGATTGCCGCCTTATAGCTTTCCTCGATAGGGAGGGCTTCGTAAAATGCCTGATAGAGATGATGGCCGTCGCGAAAGAGAAAGAAGAGAGTAAACAGAATCACAAATAAATCCATCAGGAGATCAATGGCGTTTTTGGCCAATCCTCCGACGCTGGACAGGAGGACCCCGCTCACCGCCTTCCCTCCTTCAACCAGAGATACTTGGAGATCCCCATAGGCCACGATAAATCGCCCCAACAATTCTTGGGAGAGATTGCCGATGAGAGGCAGTTTTGCAGCAAGATCAGGAAGCCTACTCAAACCTCCTTCCTGCACCCACGTCATCGCGAGCTGATATGCATTGATGGTCTCTGTAATGACTAAAAAGAGAATATACGCTATTGGCAACACGGCCACCAACATGACACTCAGTGTGCTGAGAGCCGCCGAGGCCGTGGTCCTGTCTCCCAGCTTACGGGTCAGCCACTGATAGAGAGGATAGAAGAGACGAACCAAAATCATGGCCCACAAAATGGGTGTCATGAAGGGGGCAAAAATTAGGGCCAGCACGTACAGCAGGAGGGAACACAACAGAAGGAAGGCCGCTGAAAGAACTTGTGGAGACATTTATGGTGATGCCGCAAAGGGTGAGGGTATCGACACACCTGAATTCGTCCGTTTGGTCGAGGAGGAGGAAACAATGATCATAATGAGGAGTACCTGCATGTTTTACCTCTGTAGTGTAACACTTACCGTCTGTTTAGTATTCGAATTTTTGAAAACTTCTCAGGTTGAAGTGTAGTCAGGCAAATCTCACTCCTATTCATGATAAGAACCCGCCCGTGAATTTATTATAGACAAATCACTAAGCTCAACTTCTCAAGTATCCACATCCCTACTCGTAGACTCATAGAAAACATAGCGGTTTTGACGGATGTTTTTAGAAGGTAGGACCTGAATTTGTCTGTTGAAACATCTCTCGCGATTATTGAAGTATGAAAAACGATCTCAACAAGCCCTGAATCATTCATCATTTCGCAAATTGGCGATTATTCTCAAATTATTCTGAACTTCATGTTTGTTTCCTTTCTCCAGGCGCTTAATGCATCACAGAATGAAGGTGTGGTTGGGTCCTCCTCTGCCGCAATGGCAAATTTCTATCCCAAGAGGAGCACGGCTTTTTTTAGTCGCTGGATACATTCGGGTATCGCCTGAGACGGTGATTGTGCTTTTCCGGAGAGGTCCACTCTGTTGGTCGGTCCCTCGAAGCAGTCAATGATGAAAATAAAGACAGGATGTAATGTTATGCACTTCAGATTTAATTCAGTAATTATCGTATTCCTCATCATTGGCGCATGGAGTGCGCGGTTTGAACCAGTGTGGTCCCAGGAGCCTGTGGATAATCCGGAGGTTCCCACAGATTCACGACCCACCGATACACCACAGGAAATTGCGGTGGGAGCGGACAAGGTTGAAGACAGGCTTATCACGCAACGGCTTACGGAGGTTTTCCAGAATTTGCCGGAGCTTGCCAATGTCGACATCGCTGTGAAGGCGGGGGTGGTACGTCTGACGGGGCATACTTCCACCAAAGAAGCCCACGAACAGGCTCTTGACCTTGCCGGACGCGTGGATGGTGTGGTCAACGTGACAGATGAAATCACACAGAAACGGGAAGTCCGTGAACGGTTGACCGTCGTGCAGGAAAAAATGATTGACCAACTCAATAATTTTATCTCCTATCTGCCACTCCTGATCATCGGCTTCACGGTATTTCTTCTATTCTGGTTCCTCGCATCCTTTATGACCAAATGGGATAACCTGTATGAAAAGATTACTCCACATGCGTTTTTACAATCATTAGCCAAACAAATCGTCAGAGGGACCGTCATATTTATTGGCTTTGTCGTCATGCTCGAAATCCTGGACGCCACGGCTCTTTTGGGAACTATTGTTGGTGTAGCCGGAGTCATGGGTCTGGCCATAGGTTTTGCCCTCCGGGACACGGTGGAAAACTACATTGCCAGCATTCTGCTAAGCATCAGACAACCGTTTCGGCCACTGGACCAAATTGTCCTGGAAAATTATGAAGGCCTGGTCATGAAACTGACATCGCGGGAGACTATTCTCATGACGCTGGATGGGAATCATGTACGCATACCGAATGCGACGGTGTACAAAGGCATTATTCTCAACTATTCCCGGAATCCAAAACGGCGTTTTTCCTTTGAGGTCGGTATCGATACCGCTGTCAATATCGAGGCGGCGTTGCAATTGGCTATAAAAACTCTAGAGCAAACCTGCGGGGTGATTGCTGATCCTCCGGTCCGATGCGCGGTAGACAAATTAGGCGATTCGAATGTGATCCTGAAAATGTTCGCATGGACGACCCAGGATCAATACGACTTCGGAAAGGTAAAAAGTGAAGCGATTCGGGCGGTGAAAGAGGCCTTTGATCTGGCCAATTATGAAATGCCCGAACCCATCTATCGTCTCAAGATGCAGGGGTATTCCCCTCTTGATGACCAGGCCGTTTTTGACCATACCGATCAAAAACGGGCTGGTCCAGCACCTGCTGTACAGTCAGGTGCTCAGGCCGATGTCACCAAAGATAATCATATTGTTGAGCAAATTTCGAAGGATCGAGCAGACAATAAGGAAAGGGATTTACTGAACTCATAGATTAAAAAGACATGCTGCCCGTCAACCTGGCGGGAGCAATTACTATGTGGTCCCCTTTTTTTTTATTGCGCTTGAAACACCAGAGGAAAAAATATGAACAACAATCGGCAACCAGAAGTTGTGGTCATCACAGGGGCCTCTGCAGGTATCGGTCGGGCTACCGTGCGGGCTTTTGCTCAACGGGGTGCGCGTCTGGGTTTGTTGGCTCGTGGTCAGGAGGGGTTGGAAGGAGCTCGTCAGGAGGTTGAAACGCTTGGGGGGCAGGCTATCGTGGTTCCGACAGACGTGGCCGATCCCGAGCAGGTGGAAAATGCCGCAGTCTCAGTAGAGAAGGCGTTTGGCCCGATCGACATTTGGATAAATAACGCCATGGTCTCAGTGCTGTCACCGGTAAAGGACATGCCCGTCGAAGAATTTCAGCGTGTGACGAACGTCACATATCTCGGATATGTGTATGGAACCTTAACGGCACTCCGGCGTATGCTGCCCAGGAACCGTGGGGTCATTCTTCAAGTCGGCTCCGCTCTGTCTTATCGTGCGATTCCGCTTCAATCGGCCTATTGCGGGGCAAAGCATGCGGTAAAAGGATTTACAGAATCGCTCCGATCGGAACTGATACATGATAAGAGCAAGGTCCGCATCACCATGGTGCACCTGCCGGGAGTCAATACCCCACAATTTGGGTGGATTAAAAGTCGCATGCCCTACCATCCTCAGCCGGTTCCACCGATATATCAGCCGGAGGTGATGGCAAGGGCCATTGTTTGGGCGGCGGATCACGATCGGCGTGAATTATGGGTTGGGGTGCCGACGGTCAAAACCATTGTCGGAGAAAAATTCATTCCGGGACTACTGGATCATTATCTTGCCGACGTGGCCTATAGTGGACAACAAACAAATGTACCTGTTGATCCCCATCGTCCCAATAATTTATTGACACCTGTTGCGGAGGACAGAGGAGCTCACGGCCCATTCGATCATCGTTCGAGGTCATCCAGTCTTCAGCTCTGGGCTTCCATGAATCGGAGGTGGTTGGCGGTGGCGGGGGTGGGGGTCGGATGTCTTCTTTCCCTGGGATGGGCCCTAAGGCAGTCACAGGTAAATCGATCGTGACTGAATGATTGAACCCCAATACAGCCGGTCGGAAAGCTGATCTGCCTGATGCAAGAACAGCCTCCCGACCTGAAGGCCCCACCCCTGGGCATTGACCATGACAAAGATTAGCCTGCCGCGGCCTGCTTTTTTGCCTCCTGAAACTCTTTTCCCATCTTCTGTATTTCTTCCTTATCCAAGATTTCCTTGGCTTTTTTGAAGATTTCGCCTTCTTCCTCCTTCACATGGTGCAGAACGCTTTTTTTGAGCTCCGCAAGTTTTGAGCTCCATTCCTCGGATTCTGTCCCCATCGCCTCAAGGTCTTCCAAAAGGTTTTCGACTTCCGCATGCTCTTCCGTGGCTTCATTAATCAGGTCTACCATCTCTGCATTTTCTCGGAGGGCAGGATAGAAGACGGCCTCCTCCCCATGGGAGTGAGCTTCAAGGTCATCTTTTAACTGAGAAAATAATTTTTCACGGCTTTTCGTGGCACGTGGACCGGTGGTTTCCAATTTTTTAAATAAGTCCTTTGCCGTTTGGTGATCCTTCTTTAAAATTTGAAAAATGTCCATTCCCTGCTTCCTTTCCGGTCAATGACCGATGATGACTCTCTGAAAAAAAATGATCACTTCGATTGTTTGATGAAGAATAATCCTGTTCCTTCACACACTGAACTAGTAAGAACCCTGGAACGGGCAGGGTATTGCGAATTGGAAAGCAAGAAACGGAGTGCACTCTGTCCCCGACTTTTGTATAAAAGATTGGCATCGGAAAAGGAGCCATGTCAGGAGGGGAGATTTCCTGGTAAATTATGCTTTCAATTTTAGCAGTCTGTCACAGGTAGTGGTCATGAGAAATACAGCAAACCAGGAAAAATGTTCCGTTACAACGCGCCATGATCCCCGGTGGCAAACCGTGGTTTCCCGTGACTCAACAGCCGACGGTACCTTTTATTATTCCGTCACCACCACCGGAGTGTATTGCCGCCCGTCCTGCCCATCTCGCGTGCCGCGGCCTGAAAATGTCCGGTTCCATGCTTCATGGGCAGATGCCGAGAAGGCTGGATTTCGTCCCTGTAAGCGATGCACGCCTCACCAGCCCGGATTACAAGAACGATATGCGGAGAAAGTCGAAGCAGCTTGCCGGCTCATCGAGAATTCGGATCATGTGCCCGGCCTCAAAGAGTTATCAAATCATGCAGGACTAAGCCGGTATCACTTCCATCGGGTGTTCAAGGCGGTAACGGGATTGACACCGAAAGGATACACGGCGGCGCATCTGGCAAAACGGGTGAGGTCGCACCTAAACCACAAAGGCACCGTGACGGAGGCTATTTACGAAGCCGGGTTCAATTCTAACGGAAGATTTTATGAAACATCCGATGCTGTTCTGGGTATGACGCCTTCCTCATATCGTGCCGGTGGTTCCGGGATAGATATCCGATTCGCCGTGGGGGAATGTTCTCTCGGATCAATCCTCGTTGCCACAAGTGAGCGCGGTGTGTGTGCGATTCTTCTGGGGGATGACCCTGAGCAACTGACGCGCGATTTGCAGAAGCAGTTCCCTCAGGCTCATTTCATCGAGGGTGATGTGGATTTCGGATACCTGGTTGCCACAGTGATCGGTTTTGTTGAAGCGCCGGAGCGGGGGCTGGACCTGCCGTTGGATGTGCAAGGTACGGCGTTTCAACAACGGGTCTGGAAAGCATTGCAAAACATTCCCGCCGGCTCGACGGTTAGCTATGCTGACCTCGCCGCGAGCATCGGTGCGCCGAAAGCGATTCGAGCGGTCGCCAGGGCCTGCGGCACCAATGCAATAGCTGTGGCGATTCCTTGTCATCGTGTGGTGCGCACGAATGGCGAACTGTCCGGCTATCGTTGGGGCATCGAACGAAAACGAGTGTTGCTTGAACGTGAGTCACACACATGAATGGGAGCGGGCAGTCAACATCTCCCGTCGCGTTGCCTGCGACTATACTGGAACGAGTCAACGCGATTGATTGGGGACAGGTCTCAGGCGATCTTGACGCTGAAGGCAGTGCCGTGACCGAGAGGCTCCTCACTTCGAAAGAGTGTGAGAACTTGGCCATGGTGTATTCCCGCCCTGAGATATTTCGTAGCCGCATCGTGATGAGCCGTCATAATTTTGGCCGTGGAGAATATCAGTACTTCCGGTATCCGCTTCCTGATCTCATCGAACAACTTCGAAATGCGACATACCCCCATCTTGTGCCGGTTGCAAACCGGTGGAATGCGGCCATGGGCATTGAGATTCGCTTTCCAAAGAGGCATGAAGATTTTCTGGCCCGCTGTCGTCACTCCGGTCAGGATAAGCCAACACCATTAATGCTCAAATATGAAACTGACGATTACAACTGCCTGCATCAGGACCTCTACGGCGAACACGTGTTTCCGCTTCAGCTTGCCATTCTTTTATCTGACCCTCAGAAAGACTTCACGGGTGGTGAATTTGTGATGACCGAGCAGCGGCCACGTATGCAATCCCGGCTGATTGTGGTACCGATCCGACAGGGCGATGGTCTGATTTTCGCGGTTCATCATCGCCCTGTGCGAGGGGGAAGGGGCTGGTATCGTGTGAACCTCCGGCATGGGGTCAGCCGCGTTCGCTCAGGGCAACGCTATACGGTCGGGATTATATTCCACGACGCCAAATAAACCGGATGGAGAATCCCCTCCAAAACGGGATTCTTTGGCCCGGACATTGAATATCCTTGCCGGTTCTTAGCCGCCGGCCATGGCCCCGACAATCAGAAACGGTTCTTCTCCGGTTGTGATCGCGTCGGGTAACGGGGCGTCCGGTGGTTCATGGGACAGATCCTGCCCGCAGGCAAAGTACCTGATAAATGGTCGGCGTTGTTGTGTCACCTGGTCACGAATTGTTCCCCGCAACATCGGGTAACGGGTTTCGAGCGCGTTAAGCACGGCGTGTGGGGTGGCAGGACCCTCCATCTCCAGGTTCACCTCACCGTCGATACGTGCAAGTGTCCGCAAATGGGCCGGAAGAATCACTCGAATTGTGCTCACGGTAACGCCTGGACTTCGACTGATAATACGGGTGGAAGATCCCGGACAATGGGCATCCAGCTGTCTCCCGAATTGGCCGAGGCATATACCTGTCCGCCGGTAGTGCCGACATAAATCCCGCAGGGGTCGAGTGAGTCGACGGCCATGGCGTCTCGCAAGATATTGACGTAGCAGTCCTGTTGTGGCAATCCTTTTGTCAGCCCTTCCCATTCGTTCCCGCCTGTTCGACTGCGGAAGACGCGCAGTTTCCCCCCCGGCGGGTAATGCTCAGAGTCGCTCTTGATCGGTACCACATAGATGGTCTCCGGCTCATGGGCATGCACGGCAATGGGGAATCCGAAATCGGAGGGCAAGTCTCCACTGATTTCATGCCATGACTCGCCTGCGTCATCGCTACGCATCACATCCCAGTGCTTCTGCATGAAGAGCACATTCGGGCGCGACGGGTGTTTGGCGATGCAGTGCACACAGTGGCCGACTTCTGCGGTTGGGTCGGGAAGTTCATACGGGGATTTCAGTCCGCGGTTGACCGGCTGCCATGTCCTGCCTCCGTCCTCGGTTCGAAACGTGCCGGCTGCCGAAATGGCGACGAATATCCTTTCCGGATTGCCGGGATCCAGAAGGATGGTATGCAGGCACATTCCCCCGGCACCGGGTTGCCACAGGTGTCCTTTAGCGCTGCGCAGGCCGGGAAGCTCCTGCCATGTCTGTCCGCCATCGGTGGAACGGAAAATGGCCGCATCCTCAACGCCCGCGTAAATCGTGTCTGGATCGGTCAGCGATGGCTCCAGATGCCAGACACGCTTGAACTCCCAGGGGTGTTGCGTGCCATCGTACCATTGATGGGTGGTGAGAGGTTGTCCCGTTTCCGTTGAGCTGTCATACACGAACTTGTTGCTCTCCCCCTTGGGCGTGCCGTCCGGGGCCGTGGTCGGTTCGCCGGGTGGTGTCCCCGGTTGAAACCAGGTTTTGCCGCCATCATCCGAGCGTTGAATGATTTGCCCGAACCAGCTGCTCGATTGTGATGCATACAACCGATTCGGATCGGCTGGAGATCCCTTTACATGATACAGCTCCCATCCGCCAAAGTGGGGACCATGAACGTCCCACTTCTTGCGTGTGCCATCCGACGTCAGCACGAACGCACCTTTGCGTGTTCCAACAAGCACTCGTACTCCACTCATACCTCACTCCTTTCTGAAAATTAGAGCAATCACCGTATAAAGTTTTCACTACTAATGAGAGCCTATTCCGTCCATAAATTAATCGTGCTAACCGTTGTGATCGAGGCGTCGTGACCTACTATTGTTCGTAAACCTCCTGTAGGCGTTTGATGTTGAGCTTCTTCATTTGCCCGATAGCACCCATGACTCTATTTGTTTTCTCCGGATCCGGGTCTTGCATCATTTCGCTCAGCACAGTGGGAACAATTTGCCATGACAGACCATACCGGTCTTTCACCCAACCGCATGGTCCTTTTTCGCCACCTTCTGAGAGTTTCTCCCATAGCTCGTCTACCTCTCCCTGGGACCCGCAATTGATAATAAATGATACCGCTTCCGTGAACGTGAAATGCGGCCCGCCGTTTAACGCCATAAATTCCTGCCCGTCAAGTTCGAATGTCACGGTCATCACCGATCCCTTGGGCCGTCCGGACATCTTTGCGCCTTCATCGCCATAGCGGGTCACATGTCCGACCTGAGAGTTTTTGAAAATCGACACATAAAAATTCACCGCCTCTTCAGCCTGGTGATCGAACCACAAACACGGGGTAATTTTCTGCATCATGTTTTGCGCCTTCGCTCAGCGTGAATATGATCTGTTTGTCAACTTTGCGACCTCCCGGATGTCATTGTACTCTTACCGGCATGTCCCTATTCCGTTGGCAAACCTCCGATCTCTAAAACCGGTCGGATTTCGACCGTGCCCACCCGGGCCCCCGGGATTTGTGCGGCGATGTCCATTGCCTCATCCAGATTCTTGGCTTCGATAAGAAAGTAGCCGCCCAGTTGTTCTCGTGTTTCAGCAAACGGACCATCGGTGATGAGCCGTTTGCCGTCTCGTATCCGGATGCTGGTCGCCATAGTGACAGGATGCAGAGGAGCGGCCGCAAGATAATTCCCTTCAGCTTTGAGCCGGTGTGCAAGGTCCGTAGATTCTTTGTAACACTTTTCACGTCCGGCCTCGTCCCATGCCTGATCGGTTCCGTATATCAACAGCATGTATTTCATATGAATGCCTCCACTAGAACGAATGAATGGTAATGCTCAAATGAGTCCTAAGTCTTGCCAGGCAAAAGGGCGACCGATGCGACAGATCGCAACGGAAAGTTTTTTCGTCCCGCCATGTGTTCCTCTACTGCTTTCTGGTATAGGTGATCTTGATGATCTTCATTTCTTTGCCGCCGTGATGAGTCCCAAACATATCAAACGTCTGGGTGTTTTGGTCGATAATTTTCCAGACCGCCCGATGCGACATCTGTCCACCGCCCGGCTCAGGATGGGATCCATTCAGCGTAATGGTCTTACCATCGTCGCTCGCCGTCCCTTCCATGATGAAAATCCCCGTCCCCATCGTATCCATCCAGGCCGTGACATATTTCTTGGTGATGTTGTCGTAGGCGTCGATGCCAATCCCTGAGAATGGTTGTCCCATCATTTGACCAGTGTAGGCTTGGTAGAGATAGCGTCCGTCCAGTAACATTTTCATTTCTGCGGTCCCGGTCGATTCTGTGGGAGGCTTGCCCGGTTCCATCCATTCTTTGGATTTGGTCGTCCAGCTCCCGGCAAGGCCGGCAAACAACTTGTGCGGTTCCCCGGGAGCTGCCAGCTTCTTGTACATCTCCATCATGGCTTGTGGGTCCATCGCCTTTTCTTTGTCCTTGTCTGTAGCGATCACTGGAATTGCCGTCAGGACCATACAGAGACAAGCGAATGTGAAGGTTGTAAAACGCATAGATGCCTCCTTGTCGTTTGATAATGAACACGGTTGAGATAAGCATGTCATGCTGTGAGTGATTGTCCACAGGTTACTTTTATGAAGATAATTTTTTGCGTAGGTGCTCCTCTTGCTCCCTCAGCTCAGGCGTGAACTCCGGTCCGAAATCCTCCGCCTCGAAGAGTTGGCGAATCTCAATCTCGCCTTCTTTGTCGTCACCTGCAGGATTCGGACAGCGCTTGACCCAATCGATTGCCTCTTCTTTCGAATTCACCTGCCAGACCCAATAGCCGGCGATCAGTTCCTTGGTCTCGGCAAAGGGTCCGTCGATCACTGTTCGCTTGTTTCCTGAAAACTGCACCCGCGCGCCTTTTGAACTCGGGTGGAGCCCATCTCCTGCCAGCATGACGCCGGCGTTTATCAGTTTTTCGTTGAATTTGCCCATCTCAGTAAGAAGTTGCTCGCTCGGCATCACGCCGGCTTCTGAGTCCTTGGTTGCCTTAACAATAATCATAAATCGCATCACCCAACCTCCTTGGCTTTAGTACATTGAACTGAATTAAAAAATAGCCTTATCCGTATTCTATTTATTTGTCGAACGGGGGCTGGCGAAATCGACATATGAAAAAACCCTGTAGTTGCAGCTCTGCCACCATGTGTTTCTGATCATTGAGCCACAAGACATCTTGGACAGAATTGAAGGGGAGCCTTTCCTGATCATTAACATTCCTCAGTCGGCAGGCCGGAGATCTCGATCAACGGTCGCACCTCGACGGTGCCAATGCGTGCTCCTGGAACCCGCAATGCGATACGGACAGCTTCATCAAGGTCATTGGCATTGATCAAAAAAAATCCGGCCAGTTGCTCGCGTGTTTCTACGAATGGACCGTCAGTCACCAATGGCTTGCCTTTACGCACACGAACGATGACAGCCGTCGACGCCGGATGAAGCGGCGACGCACTTAGATACTGTCGCTTGGTGTGGAGCTGGTGTGTGAGTTGCACGGATTCCTCAAGCATCTCCTTGCGGATGGCCTCACTCATTTTGCTGAATGCGTTTTCGTCATGGTGTACCAACAATAAATATTTCATGTGTATGCCTCTATCAGGTGGTTATGCGAGGAACGACCCTATCGATTTTTTCCGATCTCATTTTTCCTCATAAAAATCTATGCATGGTGCCAAGATTCCGCTTCTATCCCTTGCCCAAGCAGGTCCCTCACCGGCCGAACCTCCATACTCCCGAGTTGCACTGATGGAAACTTGGAAGCGATCTGAACAGCCTGGTTGATGTCTCTGGCCTCGATCAGAAAGAATCCGCCGATCTGTTCCTTCGTTTCGGCGAAAGGGCCATCGGTGAGAGACACTCCGCCGTTGCGGACCCGCACGGTCATGGCCATCTCGACCGGTTCGAGGGGGTTGGCCAAAAGGAGTTGGCCGTTCTGGCGCAGTTCCTCGCAATAAACCATGGTTGCCTGCATAAGATTATCCCCCTCGCTCTTTGATAGGGAGTCCCACTTTTTTTCTTCCATGCAACAAAAGAGAAGAAATTTCATGGCTGCCGACCTCCGGATAGGTGATGAATTGGTTGTGTTATCAGTTAGTCGTTCGGGGGGATCAAATTCGACAACGGTCATGATGAATTCCGGCGGCGCCATGTGCACGCTAGGAATTGAGATCTTCCCAATGTTCCCAACAAGATATTGGGGGTGCCCATTGATCCGGTCACGAAAAATCGGAAAAACTCCGGTTGTACCTATTGGTACAGATAGGGAGGGGGATTACTTGCGATCCTGCAACCCGGCCAGCCGTTGTTCAAGAAATCGCCGTTCGGGCTTCTGCTGAGTGAGGCCGAGAGCCTGTTTGTATGCGGCCTTGGCTTCTGCAATTCGGCCCAATCGCCGGCAGAGCTCCGCCTTCGCCGAATGTGCCAGGTAATAATTCGTGAGATCCCCCCGTGCGAAAATTGCGTCGATGAGGGCAAGACCTGCCAGGGGACCGTCACGCATGGCCACAGCGACAGCGCGATTCAGTTCCACCACAGGGGAAGGAGACGCCTGCATCAACAGATCGTAGAGTGACACGATTTGAGGCCAGTCCGTGGCTGTGGGATGTGTGGCTTGGGAATGGAATCCGGAAATCGCGGCCTGGATGGTATAAGGGCCGATCTGGCGTGAAGCAAACGCCTTTCCTACCAGGGCAACCCCCTCCGCGATCTGATCCCGGTTCCACAACGAACGATCCTGGTCCTCAAGCAGAATGAGATCTCCCGTCCGGGAGATGCGTGCGGCGCGGCGGGAGTCATGGAGCAGCATTAAGGCCAAAAGTCCCATCGCTTCCGCGTCCGGTAATAATTCCATCAATAATCGTCCCAGTCGAATAGCCTCTGCCGAGAGGTCACGGCGTGTGAGAGATTCCCCCGAAGAGGCAGAGTATCCTTCGTTAAACACGAGGTAAATCACCCGCAGCACCGCATCCAGACGGTCGGGTAATGCGGTTTCAGAAGGCACCTCATAGGGTATGCGTGCTTTTCGAATCTTCGCCTTGGCGCGAACGATCCGCTGAGCCACTGTGGGCGGGGATGTGAGAAAGGCTTTCGCGATTTCTTCCGTCCTCAGGCCACAAACCTCCCGGAGTGTCATCGCCACCTGAGCTTCTGATGAAAGAGCCGGGTGGCAACAGGTAAAGATCAGACGCAGCCGGTCGTCGTCGATACTTTCATCCGGATTTTCTTGAGCATCATTAATGCGGGTTTCCAACTGCGTGGCGAGTTCTGCGAGCGAGGCATCAAACCTGGTCCGTCGCCGCATCCCATCGATGGCTTTGAAACGGCCGGTCGACACGAGCCAGGCTCGCGGATTGTCCGGGATCCCATCCCTGGTCCATTGTTCGACTGCGACTGCAAACGCCTCGTGCAACGCTTCTTCAGCCGCATCAAAGTCGCCGAGCAGGCGGATTAATGTCGCGAGAATCCGACGCGAGTCAGTGCGGTAGACTTCTTCCACCACCTCCCGCACCTGTTTGGCCGGTCTGTCACTCATGATGGAGAGGGCCTCACGTTGAGAGGCACGGAAAGACCACCGAGGTATGGCGCGCGCGTTCGGGGTAGCGATCGACGCTGCTGAGGGGTGATGAGAGAGGATGTTGTCCGTTATTCTGCTTCAACCGTGACCTCTGTTGTCACCGAATTGGCAATAAAACATTCGCTGTGAGCGTGCTCATGGAGAGCGTGTATCTGTTCCTGGGTCGGTAGAGTCGGCCCCCCGAATATCACTCGAGGATGTAAGGTGACACGTGTAATCGCCAGCTTTTTGCTCTGATTTTTTTCCAACAATCCAACAGCATGATCACTATAGCGATCCACAACGAACCGTTTCTTGGCTGCCATCGCCAGGAAAGTCAGCATATGACAGCTCGACAAGGCCGCCACGAAGGCTTCCTCAGGATTGACATAAGCGGGATTCCCCCGATAGGCCGGTGCGGCGGATGCAGGAACGCGAACACCACCTTCAAAGACCAACTCGTGGTCTCGAGTATACGACTCGTACGAAAAGTCCTCTGATTCCCTCTTCCATTCCAGTGTGATCTTATGCTCAGACATTGATCAACTCCTTTCGAAAACGTGACAATCTTAGCTTGATGAAGCGAACTTACCTGTGCGCGGACGATCGCAAACGCATCCGGGAACTTATGCGCATTCGCGGTATTAGATTTCCAGGCGATTGCCGCTGGGATCTTCAAAGAAAACAGCATAATAGCCATGGTCTTCGTAAACCGGCCCTTCGACATTTCGCGCGCCAGTCTGGATGGCAATCGCAGCCAGCTGATCGACCTTGCGGATGCCGTCGGCCCAAAACGCGATCCGATTTTCATTGGGAACGTGTTGTGGCGATTCCGTCACCCCGAAAAATTCGGTAGCCCCATCCGTTCCGGCCGCCTCATACGTCACCCACCCCTCAATGCCGGTCCCTTGCGTGAACCCGAGCGCCGGGAAAAGTATTTCATAACCAGTTTAGCCTCGGCGAGGTTCCGTACGCGAAGGTCAACATGATCAAAACAGCGTCGCATCAACCTATACCCTTCATTTCGCAGTAATTCCCGCTGTTTTCCGTACTCGGGTATTTCCCCTCATTCGCCCACTATTATTGATGTGTAATGTGTGCATCCAAATATGAGGCCGTTCGTCTGAAGAAAATGTCCGCCAGACAATATTTTCATTGTACCGGTGCCTGGAAGTTCCATGGGAAGCTGGTCGGATTCTACCAAGCGGGCCGCCGGCTCTGTTTTCAAGAATGCATTCATAGTGTATTTTACCCGAATGACTCTTACTTCCGCTCAGCCGCAGAGTCGGCAACGGCAATGGCTTCAATCTCAATCATCGCGTCTGGAGAATAGAGTGAGCGGACTTCCACGATGGTGTCTGCCGGATATGGAGCCGTAAACCGTTGACCGCGAAGTTCAACGATTTTATCGAAATGGGTCATGTCGGTCAGGAAGATCGTCACCTTGATGACGTTCCGTAGGCCTGATCCTCCCGCATGCAGTACCCGCTCGAGATTGTCAAAAGTTTGTTTGGCCTGGACATCAAAGTTGCCTGCGCCAACGATTCGACCGCTCTTATCGATGGCAGTCTGACCTGAGATAAAGAGCAGATCCCCGACCCGATACCCCTGTGAAAGACGATAGGGCTCGTAGGGATCGGGATCGATCCGGATTTGTGTGATGTTCATCGTACCACCTCCTTATTGCTGTCGAAAAAGACCTCAAAAAACGTCTTGGCGCTGCGATTGCCCATTCATGACACACGAAGATGATTCAGTATATCTAATCGGAGGCTATCCATTTGGCCTGGTATCGGTGCGTCGAATCGTCTCACTCTTGAAGGCAGATCCAGATTTTCTAAACCGACCTGATTATCCCTCGACACGTCCAAGATCGAGAGGTCTGTGAGTCGTTGTTGAGGGTCACTCTTGGCTCATTGACCCAACACCTCTCGCATAGTCTCTACCAGGTTCCGCAGTGCCTGTTCACTGTCTCCCACAAATGCGGATCCATGCATAAGGGCCAACTGTTTGGGTTGTTGATCTGCGAGACCGTGCAGGAAGTGGTTTTTCGTCCCTCATCAGAAAATGATTGAATCGGAGATTGATTTCCGGAACATAGATCGAAATTGAATAGTGACCGGGAGCGATCTCCGTCACTCTGGCTGAGCCCTCCTCCTGTCTCCTGCTTCGCTACATTGAACATCGAAAAATTTTGAAACCTGGAGCCTCGCAAATATGCTCCCTTAAATGATTGAAAATATCACGTAGAAGATCTCTTTCGCATAGAGTATTTTCAGTCCTCTGGTGCGTGCATGTCCATTGGATTTGTTTGACAAAGCCGAGATTAATTATTAGGGTAAGTTTTCCTATCCTCTGGACATTATTCCCGTCTACAATGGGCCAATTTTTAAAAAGATTATCCCTGGTGAAGATTTCCTCTTCAAAGGGGATGAGCCGGGGATGCTCGTATTTGTGTGTGATCGTCAACAATCACATGTGGGATAAAAGCATTTCAAGATGATAAACAGGTTGATGAGCAGATGTGCGGAATTCTTGGACAGATAAATTTCTCCGGGTGTCCTGTGGACCCGAAAGACTTGATGGCCATGAATGCGACAATGGGCAGTCGTGGCCCTGATGGCGTGGGGTTGTACGTACAAGGGCGATTGGGATTCGGGCATCGACGCCTCAAAGTCATTGACTTGACCCAGGCGTCCCAGCAACCCATGGTGGATTCCACCTTAGGGCTTGGTGTTGTGTTTAATGGGGCGATATACAACTACAAGGAATTGCGACATGAGCTGGAAGGGAAAGGCTATACCTTTTTTTCCCAGGGAGATACGGAAGTCATTCTCAAGGCCTACCATGCGTGGGGAGAAGGCTTTATTCACCGCTTAAATGGGATGTTTGCGTTTGCCATTTGGGAAAGAGATTCAGAGCGGGTTGTGCTGGCGCGTGATCGATTGGGAATTAAACCGCTCTATTTTACTGAGACATCTCAGCAGTTTCGATTCGCATCGACCTTACCGGCTCTCTTAGCGGGGGGAAACGTATCCACGGAGTTGGATCCCGTGGCTCTTCATCACTATTTCATGTTTCACGCCGTAGTTCCTGCCCCTCATACCTTGCTGAAAGGCATTCGAAAATTAGCGCCCGGCACCATGATGGTCATCGAGCCAACAGGAGCACGGCGACATCATCACTATTGGCAACTCTCTTTCGAACCGCGTGATGATGAAAGGGGATGGAAGGAACGGGACTGGCAAGACCGGCTATATGAAGTCCTGCGTTTGGCTGTCCGCCGACGGTTGATTGCGGATGTGCCCGTCGGGGTCCTCTTGTCCGGTGGGCTGGATTCGAGCCTTATCGTGGGCCTGCTAGCGGCTGAAGGCGCCACAGGCCTGAATACCTTTTCCATTGGGTTTGAAACGGTGGGAGAGGAAAAGGGGGACGAATTCTTTTACTCCGATATCATTGCCAACGAATTTTCCACCCGTCACCACAAGCTGCCCGTTGATACGACGCACGTTCTGCCTAACCTGCCGGGTTGCATTCATGCCATGGCTGAGCCAATGGTCAGTCACGATGCCATCGGGTTTTATCTACTCTCCAAAGAAGTGTCCAAGCATGTCACAGTGGTCCAAAGCGGACAGGGAGCCGATGAAATTTTCGCCGGTTATCACTGGTATCCTCCACTGTTGAACAGTCAACATCCGGTTGATGAATATCGCCGGGTGTTTTTCGATCGCGAACAGAAAGAATTTCTTCGAGTCATACATCCACGGTTTCACGGAGACGATCATAGTCAGCGTTTTGTGGAGACGCATTTTTCCGAACCGGGCGCTTCTCGACCGATTGATAAGGCTCTACGGCTCGATACGACCATTATGTTAGTCGACGATCCGGTCAAGCGTGTCGACAACATGACGATGGCATGGAGCCTGGAAGCGCGAGTGCCGTTCTTAGATCATGAAGTCGTCGAATTAGCGGCACGAGTGCCGGCGGAAATGAAAATTGCGCAAGGGGGGAAAGGTATCCTCAAAGAAGTTGCCCGCCGGGTGATCTCTTCAGAGGTCATTGACCGGCCCAAAGGGTACTTCCCCGTCCCTGCCTTGAAATATCTGCGGGGCCCTTATCTGGGCATGGTGAAAGAGGCGCTTTTGTCACAGACCAGTCAGAACCGCGAGATCTTTCAGCGGGACTATATTGATGAATTGCTAAAGAATCCGGATGACCATCTTACGCCTTTACGTGGGTCAAAGCTTTGGCAGCTTGGGGTATTGGAACTGTGGCTTCAGTCCCATGGCATCTAAGGATCGCGATGTTTTGAAGGCCACGCAAGCTCTCCACATGACGAGCCCCCGCCAACGACCGATCGGGCCGACGGTCAAAAACTGGGAAGTTGGGCCGGCGACCTACCAGGGCCGGCGAGTGAAGCCAAAAGTAATCCTGGATTGCGGCTGGGGGCGGCTCATTTTTGCCCACACTTTTACAGGGCCCGAAGAGGTGGCTTCCACGCTGATGCAGGAACGCCCCGGGCACCGGGATATTGCCTTTTATTTACGGGATCCTCATGTAGTCCTGGCCCTGCGCCCCCACAAGCTGTTTCTGGATCCATCCCATACATTTCGATTGTGGTTGAGTGATTATCAATCCGTTGCCAATCAAAAATCAGGCATGGTGATCACTCCTATCCAGTCGGAGGCCGATGTCACGGCTTTGAATCGGATCTATGCGGCACGGGGCATGGTTACGGCCGACAGCGATCTCCTTATGAGGAATCGCCGTTCCAAAAAACTCTGCTATTTTCTCGCGAAAGACCAGGCCACGAATGAAGTGATCGGCGTCATCTTAGCTGTGAATCATCGCCTGATTTTTGACGACCCCGAAAAAGGCAGTAGCATCTGGAGTCTGGCTGTTGACCCTCAAACTCACTATCCCGGAGTGGGGGAAGCGTTGATTCGTCATGCGGCCGAACGGATGAAGGCCAGGGGGTGCAACTATGTGGATCTCTCGGTGCTGCATGACAACTATGAAGCCATTGCGCTGTATCGGAAACTGGGATTTGGACGAATTCCTGTGTTTGCGGTGAAAACGCGAAATACCATTAATGAAAAATTGTTTGCCGGCCCCTCACCGGATCAGCGACTCAACCCCTATGCCACCATTATTGTCAATGAGGCCAGACGCCGAAGCATCGACGTGGATGTGCTGGATGCCGAGAATGCCTACTTCCGCTTGACGTTTGGGGGCCGGTCCATTACCTGTCGGGAATCGTTGTCCGAATTGACCTCCGCGATTGCGATGAGCCGTTGTGCGGATAAGACGCTCACCCGGCGCGTATTGAAAGAAGCCGGCTTATCCGTTCCCGCTCAGATGGTAGCCGATGGGCGGAAACGCAATAGCGAATTTCTTGACCAGTATCGATCCATTGTTGTCAAGCCGGCCACGGGGGAACAGGGAACTGGTGTGAGTGTGGATGTGCGTAGGGCCAAGGAAATGGAGTCCGCCATTACCCTTGCCGGCAAATATGGTGGTCACGTTATTCTGGAACAATATGTGAAGGGCGAGGATTTACGCATTGTGTTGATCAATTATGAAGTGGTTGCCGCTGCCGTTCGACGACCACCTCGGATCACGGGGACAGGACATCATACGATTGCCGAATTGATTGATCGGCAGAGTCAGCGACGGGCACGATTGACCGGCGGTGAGAGTCGTATTCCTCTGGACGGAGAAACCAGGCGGTGTATCAAGGAAGGCGGCTATACACTCACAGAGGTTTTGCCCAAAGGCAAAACCATCACGGTGCGTAAAACGGCCAATTTGCATACCGGAGGAACGATTCATGACGTGACAGGAAAACTTCATCCTGATTTAGCCACTGCGGCGGTGGTTGGTGCCAAGGCGCTCGCTATTCCGGTGGTGGGATTCGATTTTATCGTCACGACGGTTTCCAAGCCTCACTATGTCATTATTGAAGCCAATGAGCGACCCGGTCTCGCCAATCATGAACCGCAACCGACGGCGGAACGATTTATTGACCTGTTGTTTCCTCAAACCAAAACGCCCACAAAACTGAAGTAGCCTTTATGGGGTGACAAGGGATTGTATGATCGATTCAAAAATTGACACTCAGTACCTCCTTCATATTCTCCAAAAACTATTGGCGATTCCGAGTCCGACCGGCTATACCGATCAAATTGTCCATGCGGTGTCGGGTGAACTGAAACAATTAGGGATTCCCTTCGAACTCACGCGGCGCGGAGCCATTCGAGCCACCATGGCGGGAAAAGTCAGTACGCCCGATCGAGCCATTGTGGCTCATCTGGATACGCTGGGGGCTCTGGTCAAATGGCTCAAAACCAACGGCCGGCTGGACATTGTGCCAATCGGAACCTGGTCCAGCCGATTTGCCGAGGGTGCCCGTGTGACCGTCTTTTCGGATACCAGTATGCATCGTGGCACCATCCTGCCCCTGAAAGCTTCCGGGCACACCTATGGTGACGAAATCAATACGCAACCGGTGTCGTGGAAGAATCTGGAAATTCGACTCGATGAAACTGTGACGGATGTCAAGGGACGTATCCAACCCTTATCGACCGAGCAGGATCTCCAGGGCCTCGGGATTCATATTGGTGATTTCATTGCCATTGACCCCGCGCCTGAAATCGGTCCCAATGGGTTTATCAACTCCCGGCATTTGGACGATAAAGCGGGAGTGGCCACCATCCTGGCTGCTGCCAAATCCATTCTTGAGTCAGGGGCCACACTTCCTGTGGATTGCCATTTACTGTTTACAATTTCCGAAGAGGTTGGGTCAGGGGCCTCGGCGGTCTTGCATGGTGATGTGGCAGAAATGATCACAATTGATAACGGCACTCCCGCGCCCTTTCAAGCCTCGAGCGAATTTGGTGCGACGATTGCCATGGCCGATTCAGCCGGGCCTTTTGATTATCACCTGGTCAGGCGGCTCATTGCCTTATGCGTGGAACATGACATTCCGTTTCAGCGCGACATTTTTTGCGACTACCGAAGTGATAGTGCGTCGGCGGTAGAGGCCGGGAACGACATTCGGACCGCCCTTCTCACATTTGGGGTCGATTCTTCTCATGGCTATGAGCGGACTCATCTGAGTGGACTCGAGGCCATTGCGAAGTTATTGGTCGTGTATATGCAAAATGAACCGGTGTTTTGGAGAGATCGCGATACGTTAGGGTCCGATAATAATTTTCCTACTCAACCGATTGAAGAAACGTCTTTCCCCCACACCCTCGAGGACATGGTCCGACGCCATGGTGAACCCCAAGATGATCCATAGCGCTCCTCCGCTAAGGATAGACGACAGGATGTTCGATGCACCCCCTTTGGGGATGTTCTCCTCATTTCCCTGTCTGGTTTGATGTCTTCTCGTCCACCCACTTCTGCCTTTCCCCCACCCAATACGACTCATCCACAGTTGACGCTTCGTGCCATTGCCACCGGTATGGTCTTAGGAGCGCTCCTCACCCCCTGCAATATCTATAGCGGGTTGAAGATTGGATGGACATTTAATATGTCCATCACGGCAGCCTTGCTCAGTTATGCGTTTTGGAAAATATTCGAAACCACCGCTCAAACCGAGCGCTGGGGGCTTCTCGAAAATAATATCAATCAAACCACGGCCTCTTCGGCTGCATCCATTATCTCATCAGGGCTGGTGGCTCCGATTCCCGCCTTGGCCATGTTGACGGGCGAGCAATTACCTTGGTCCCTGCTCTCTGTATGGGTCTTTTCCGTCAGCCTGATTGGTATTGTGGTCGCGGTCGGTCTCCGACAACAAATGCTTATTCGTGACCGATTGCCGTTTCCCGCCGGCGTGGCCACAGCAGAAACCGTGAGGGAAATCTATGGGAAAGGGGGGGAAGCCCTGGCTCGCGTGAAAGTTCTTCTTACGGCTGGTGGGATTGCCGGGATCGTAAAAATTTTCAACGAAACTATTCTGACCATCCCTAAAATAGCAACGGGTCTGGCCATTCCACTTAAGGGAGCGCTCAACAAGGCCGGGTTATCCACTGTGTCCCTTTCAAATCTTGGATTCGTTCTCGATCCCTCACTTTTGATGGTGGGCTTTGGGGCCATTATCGGGCTTCGCGCCGGACTCTCTCTGCTGATTGGAGCGATCCTTGCCTGGGGCATCATTGGTCCTTGGGTCTTAACGCAAGGCTGGATTCCTGCGGAACATCTGACGCCGGACGGCTATTGGTTCGGACCTCTGGTGGAATGGTTGCTCTGGCCGGGGGTGACCCTGATGGTCATGGCCTCGCTCACGTCGTTTGCCTGCTCCTGGGGGACCATGGTGACCGGCACCTTGTTTTCTCGAAAACCCCCGGTATCCCTTTTAACCCCGAATGATCCCTTTGTCATTCCACGTCAATGGTTTGTGATTGGACTGTGTATTGCTTTGGTCTTTGCGGTGATGACCCAGATGACGTTATTCAATATTTCCATTGGTATTGCGGTCCTTGCGGTTCTTCTCTCTTTTGTGTTGGCCATCGTGGCGGGACGGGTCTCGGGGGAAACCGGGATTACGCCAATCGGCGCCATGGGGAAAGTTACGCAACTCACGTTTGGTTTTCTCATTCCGGGTAATGTCACGAACAATCTGATGGCGGCCAACGTCACCGGTGGAGCGGCCGGTCAATGCGCAGATCTCCTCCACGACCTGAAGACTGGTCTGCTCCTGGGCGCCTCGCCGCGCTTTCAAGCTCTGGCACAAATTTTCGGAGTGTTAACCGGCTCTCTTGTGGGCAGCGCGGTGTATCTGGTGCTCATCCCTGATCCTCAATCCATGTTGTTAACCATCGAATGGCCGGCGCCTGCCGTGGCAACCTGGAAGGCCGTCGCGGAAGTCTTTCAACTCGGTACAGAGGCTATTCCTCCAGGAAGTCTGTTGGCCATGAGCATTGCGGGTTTACTAGGCGTGGGGATGGTGGTCCTCGATCAATCTGTCCCACCATCCATTAGCCGATGGATCCCCAGCGCCTCGACGATGGGACTGGCGTTTGTCATTCCTGCCTGGAACTCTCTGTCCCTTTTTCTCGGTGCCCTTCTTGGAGCCTTTTTGATGAGGTATGCGAAGACCTGGGCGGAACGATTTGTGATGGCACTGGCCGCCGGGCTTGTTGCTGGTGAAAGTCTCGCAGGTGTCGCCAGTGTTCTGGTTAAAATATTATTTTGACCTGATCCAAATAAAAAGCCCACCGAGATGTTTAAAAGTCGTTATGCCCTAGCTGTGGTCTCACAACTTCCAAGCCGGCTTCTCATTTTTTCTCCAAAAACCACACCTGGTCATGTCTGACCATTCCCAGCGGATATCTGACCTCCTCCTATTGCTCAGAACAGGTTCTGTCGAGAACAAAATAGACAGGGCAAAATCCAGTGAATCCGCTTTGCAACAGTGTGACTCCTAGAATTCCCGGAAGTAACAACCATAAAGGATTCACGTAGTATCCGAGTGCGACGCCTGCCGTAATGAGCGCGCCGGCGATTCCGTCATGGAGTTGGCGTTTTCGCTTCATCTTCCCTCCTCCTGTTTTGTTGAAACATTCGTCTATGGTTTTCCGGGTTTCTTTTTTACCGGAGAAGATTTTTTCCGGGTGGTTATCAATTCGTCACTTTTTTAGTCGTTATGGTTCTTGAAATGAGAGCGCATGGGAGGAGTCTAACTCCGTGTGCTTTTTCGAAAAATACGTATTTTAATCTACTTTTTCTCGTGAATTTAAAGTTGATTAATTGGTAGGCAATGCATTGTAAATAAACAATAATTTCATCATTTACCTCAGTAGATCTCCCGTCTTTTCCGGCAGGTTCAAGGGGTGCTACTCTTTGGGATGCTTTTAGACCTTCACTAAGCAGAATGGAGACCAAGACATGCCTTTCGGCTATTATCACCAGCTTAACGCCAAGGCGAAGCGGATCTATCGGGCAAGCGACAAGGTGTCGGATTTTCAATTGCCCAATGTCTCTGTCGTTCGACCGGTCTTACGAAAAATATTTGAAGCTTTACAGGCCGAGAGTCATTTGCGCACGCAAAAATGGACTCAACGCCTTCTGAATAGGCTAACGAGCCAACTCCATATTCGTCCCATTCGATTTGAATTGTTGGATATCCGACCTTCCAATCCCAGGATGGAACTGTATGGCTTGTATTATCCCATGGAAGGACGGCGGATCCCGCGTATTCAAGTGTGGATGCGCACGGCCAAGCGGCATCAAGTCGTCGCTTTTCGCACGTTTTTGCGCACGTTGCTGCATGAACTGTGTCATCATTTGGATTATGATTGTTTAGGTCTGAAAGACTCTTTTCATACCAAGGGATTTTATGGTCGTGAAGCCAGTTTAGCGTCTCAAGTCTTATCGTTGGTCGATACTGCCGCTTGGGGAGCAGGTCACCCGTCCAAGACGGGAAAAACAAAACGAAAGATCTGATGATGCCTGGTCCCTCTTCAGCCGGTCCCACTTCCCTAACCCCATCTGTTGCCTGAACAGGTCTTCATCTGTTCTTTCCAGCATTACGTTGGGTTGGTCCCGCCTCTAACTGTCTATCTCTTTTACGGTTTCCGAGGGTAGAATGCGGTAATCGGGCCGATTGCAGGGGGTGTTGCACGTCCCTGTAAATTATAACGAATACATCCTTTTTAGCAATGAGGAGTAGAGACGAAGATATGTTGCAGAATATTCAACCCATTCAACCCATTCAACCCTTGTCCCATCTAACCGGATCCAGCGAGAAGCTTCATACCCGTTTGTGCCGAATGGTAGGGCAGGCCGTGGCCGATTTCAACATGATTGAAGCAGGTGATAAGGTCATGGTGTGCCTTTCCGGGGGGAAGGATAGTTATGCGATGTTGGACGTGTTGATGTCCATGCAGTCTCGTGCTCCGGTGTCCTATGAACTGATTGCGGTGAATTTGGATCAGAAACAACCGGGATTTCCTGAGCATGTGCTTCCGGATTATCTCACGAGGCTTGGTGTGCCGTTTCATATTGAAGAACGCGATACGTATTCGGTGGTGAAACGGCTGATTCCCGAAGGTGAGACGACCTGCTCGCTTTGTTCACGGTTGCGTCGTGGCATCCTGTACGGTTTGGCGGAACGGTTGGGCGCGACCAAGATTGCTCTTGGCCATCATCGCAACGATATGATGGAGACCTTGTTGTTGAACATGTTATTCAACGGAACTCTCAAAAGCATGCCGCCGAAATTGAGATCTGATGACGGACAACATGTGGTGATCCGCCCATTGGCATATGTGAAGGAAGCCGAACTGGCCCGCTATGCGGAAATGAGAAACTTTCCCATCATTCCCTGCGACCTGTGCGGTTCACAGGAAAATTTGAAACGCAAAGAAGTGAAGGCCCTGCTTCAGGAATGGGATACCCGGTATCCCGGCTCGGGTGACAGTGTGTTTGCGGCCTTGTCCAAGGTCATACCCAGTCATCTCCTCGATCGGCGAATATTTGATTTTGAGACTTTTCGCGAGCCCGAATCGTAGATGGGCCTGACAATGGTTCCCGTGCGAATAATGACCGACCTGCCAGATCTTATTCCATCGTGTGTCTTTCCTCGCCTTTCCTGTGTGTGCGGTTTTTGCCGGACATCATAATGGTCTATCTTCAGGCTTTTTTGTTAATTATGGCGGCCAATGCCGCCCCGATTTTTGGGCGACTGCTTATGAAAGGGCGTTGGAGTGCTCCTCTTGATGCGGGAGCGACCTTCTTCGATGGGCAGCCGTTGTTGGGGCCATCGAAAACCTATCGAGGTGTGGCTTTCTCATTGGTGGGCACGGTTCTGGCGGCGGATGTTCTGGCTATGCCATGGGAGATAGGCATGCTGACTGGAGGGTTAGCGATGACCGGCGACTGCCTCTCTAGTTTTATCAAGCGACGGTTGGGTTATGCCTCAGGAGGGATGGCCTTGGGCTTGGATCAAATTCCGGAAAGCCTTTTTCCCCTGTTGGGGCTGTGGGGACCCCTGTCGTTATCGGCTATGGGCATACTGGCCACTGCGGGTGCGTTTATGGTGATCGAACTGTTTATTTCTCCGATTTTATACAGATTCCGGATTCGTAAAAATCCGCATTAATTCATTCTGTGTTCCCGCTGCAGAGCTTATTCCTTGGAAAGATTTTTGGTCTTGGGAAGGGAAATCCCCAATTGGCCAAGTTTCCGGCTAAAGCCGGAAGGTGTGTTGAGGGTATGAATTAAGCGTCCATCCGGCTGTTCGTAGGTAATAAGGCCACCATCTTGTAGCGGCCAGACGAGTATTCGATCTTTGGCCTGATGGCTGGAAAAGGCTTGAGGGGAACATGGCATGCCGAGTAGCATTTCGAAGGAAACGGGAGTCTCCAGCCTGGGGAGGACAAGCCGCCCCGGACAATTTGGAATGGGCCGCCATGGCCAACGGGTTCGTAATTCCTCAAAGGTCATAGGAGCGCTTCCTTGACGTTCTCCTTCCACTGCGAGATGGACGTATTTGGCAGTCTTAGTGGAAGAGAGGATGGCTCCGGTATGTGCCTCATGTCATGGTCCATGGAATGAGGCCTGGATGTATCAGGGACAGCGAGGCCACCGTACTGAGATCCCGGTGTGGAAATGAATGTAGATCCCTCATCTGAAGAAGCATCTTCAGGCAATTCCCGGACACCCCTCATGTCGATTGGATTCGCGGTTTTCGCCGTTCTCATCGTGCCGGTTTTTCTCTATTCCATGGGCCCGGATGGGCCTGCCAAAGTTGGTGACGTGGTGTTTGCCACGGATCGCCATCGTGTACGGATAATGGGTTCCAAAAATGAGGAGATTGGAACGTATTCGGCGATGTGTGTTCTCGAGCCACGGGTACAATTAGTGGTTCAGCAAATGGGCCCTCCCTCAGAGGGGGGTATGATTGCGGAACCGGTTGGCCTTGAGAAGACTGGTCCACCCTTTTGCGTTCCGGGGAAACCGGTTATGGTGTATTCCCATCAGGTGACCTTACAACCGGACCTGTGGGGTGGCCTGCGGGACACACTTTTGCAGCTCTCCTCTGGTCGCTGAGCAGGACGACCCCCAACGCCCTTTATCTCCAGGCGCTCAGGAGGGTTTGAGCTTGTCTGAAAAGCGTTGCCGGAACTTTGCCACTTTGGGGTTAATGAGGTAGGCGCAGTAAGGTTGTGACGGGTTCTGCACAAAATATTCCTGGTGATAGGCTTCGGCCATGTAATAGGGTGACGCGGGTTCCACCTGAGTCACAATGGGATCGTCGAACAACTTGGCTTCCGTTAGGGAGCGAATGACCTCGTGTGCGATCGTGTCTTGTGCTGATGAATGGGTGAAAATGGCGGAGCGATATTGGGTGCCCGCATCATTCCCTTGTCGGTTCAGGGTGGTGGGGTCATGGATGCCGAAAAAGATTTCCAGGAGTTCCCGGTATGTGATGATACCGGGATTAAAGGTAATTTGTATCACTTCGGCATGTCCCGTGTTTCCGCTGCAGACGGCCTCATAAGTTGGATTGGGGCGACTACCGCCCATATAGCCGGATTCTACGGACTCGACACCCTTCACCTGATCGAATACCGCTTCGAGGCACCAGAAGCAGCCGCCACCCAATGTGGCGAGTTCTTTTCCTGTTGAGGGGGCTATGGCCGAGTCAGACATGCGTTACTCCTTTAAATGAGTCGTCATGTAAGTAAGAAGAGAATTTTTCTCCCACAATTTCCAAATCCGGTAGATTTTCTGCGACAGCTTGATAGTTTGTACTATTTTCAAGTACGGAGATGACTTCAGGGAGCGGTTCAGCCCATATTCCCGGTACATCAGCTTCCCCCTCAGTCCTGATCGGAAATGCGAGTTGCTCCACTGGTGGACAAAAAGATGTATTAACTCCGGCCTTGTTGCCGCGTGCATCCACCCGATACCACCCGAACTCTTTTAAATACAAGACATTGAGCCCATGTAAACAAAATGGTGGTGAATTGTGTGCAATGGTTAATCGTTGATAGCACAGACCTGTTGGAATGCCATGGACTCGAAGTAATGCGGCGAGTAAATGGCTTTTTGCATAACAATAGCCTGTCCCATGTTTGAGAACGTCGGAGGCTTTGCATGTCACGGGGTTGAGAGCATAGTCAAAGCTATGTTGAATGTTGTCACGCACAAACTGAAAGCAGACCCTGGCAAATTGAAGGGAATCTTGGCAGGTCTCCGACAATTCCCGTGCAAGACTGAGAATGTTTGCCGTGTGCCAATCGATATAATAGGTTGATTCAAGGTATTTCTGCATGGTTTCTATCTTGGAACGTTTAGTGCCGGAATTCATCATGAAGAGTGCCAAGCATTGCCCGCATAAACTCAAGAAGCAAAAGACTGAAGCCGTGCGATCGATCTGTCCGGTCACCTGAGTTTATACCACGCCCTGCTTTTTGGGGCCACTGCTGGTTGGACGGGTGAATAGGCAAGAGTGACTTTTTCCCCTTCTTCCCTTTACTTTTTGTTCGGCCCCTTTATAGGCTTGGGCGATTTTCTTTCGGATTGTTGAGTAGTGAGAAGAGGAGCAAGTTATATGCGGGTCGTGTGGGCCACGGACATTCACTTGAATTTTCTGGATGTCGAGGGACGGGACGTATTTTTTTCGTCCGTTCGTGCTCAACAGCCGGACGTCGTGTTTGTGACCGGAGACATTGCTGAGGCTCCATCGTTGACCCATCTGCTCCATGAAATGCGTCAAGCCATTCACGTGCCATTGTATTTCGTCCTGGGGAATCATGATTTTTACTATGGTTCGATTTCCCAAATTCGAAATGATGTGAAATGCTGGTGTCAGAGTCAGCCAGGACTCACCTATCTTTCGACATCGGGGTTGGTCGAATTGACTCCGACGACGGCGATGGTGGGACATGACGGATGGGGAGACGGGCGCTATGGAAACTATCATCTGTCCCCGGTCAGACTCAGTGATCAGGAGTTGATCGCGGATTTTCAGGATTTAGATCGGGAGGCGGTGTTACGCAAACTCCATGCGTTGGGAGATGAGGCGGCTTGCTATTTGCGGGATCGATTGGATGAGGCCCTGTCATCATATCAGCGCGTCATTTGCCTGACGCATGTCCCGCCATTTAAAGAAGCCTGCTGGTATCAGGGGAAAATGGGAAACGATGATTGGCTTCCTTATTTTGCCTGCCAGGCAGTTGGCGAGGTGTTGTTGAATGTGTCGCGAGAACGACCGGATTGTCAAATCACCGTCTTGTGTGGCCACACCCATCATGCGGGGACCGTTCACCTGCGGCCAAATCTGCGGGTTCTGACGGGTTCTGCCGAATATGGTGCTCCGTGTATTCAAGAGAGCCTCGACCTTGAGGAACTGTTTCCCCAATCAATGTTGGTAGAAGGCGGTGAGGGTGAGGGAGGCGCGGTCGGTAGAAACTGATGCCTCCGGAAGGCCATCAGGTCCCGCTAAATAAATCTGGTCCGTTCGTTTGGAGTGGGCACGCGGCACGAGTCGGATTTTCCCATCCACTGATAGCGATGCCGGGCGATGAAACTGTACACCGTATCGCGAAACGGCCGGGGAATGATGATGAAGGCATACAGCCAGGGCCAAGCTCCAGGAAGGCTGCGAAAAATTTTGAGAGCGGCAGTGGATTTTGTGAAGACCTTCCCGTGTTCCAGCAGTAAAAAGGTTTCATAATCCTGGGTCGAAAGATGAAGGTGAGTGAGAATTTCCTGCGCCGGTTGGGATTGAAGCGTTCCGAATTTAAATAATCCTCGGGAATCCCGCTCAAGCACAAAATTGACAAACGCATTGCAAAAATTACACACCCCGTCAAAGACAATCACCTTCTCGTGCTTGCCCCAGTCATGAAATGGTAAGGAAGATCCCTGTTTCACGTCCGTGCCCTTTTCTCTGATTGCGCTTTACTTTGTGTCGGTCGGTCGGCAATGAACAACTTCCCTCATTTTATAATACATGAAAACCATACCGGTTTTCTAAGGTGGTAGGGCCTAACCAGCCATGGAAGGCCGACGCTTGAAGAATCGCCATGCATGGACTTGGAGCCATTGATGGATGGGAACAAGATCGAAAAAAATGAGATAGACAAACGGGATTAACAAAAAATTGACATCCATAAGGATAAAGGAAGAAATGTGGAAAATAATGACGCCGGACAGAAAGAAGGCCCGCAGCTTGACCGATTGAATGAAGAGGATCAATGGGAATCCCAGTTCAAACGCGAGCACCAGATGGGAGAAAATCTGAATAAGGTCTGGGCGTTGGGCCAGCTCGAAGCTTAAGCTATTTTTGACCAGTTCCCCTTCGCCTGTCATGCCCCATCGGACAGAACGTTTGATCAACACCTCCTGGATTCGGCCTTCGCCGGAAAACCATTCCCATCCGCTGACCCGCACTTTGGCAATGACACTCCAAAAATAAAATAGAGCGACATAGAGTTGCATCATTTTAATGGGCCAACTGGCCTCCCATTCCTGGAGGGGAGGGTGTGTGCCATGGCGTGAGTCACGAGAATGGACGTCTCCGCACCTGGAGAGCAGAAATAGGAAAAGCATTTGCATGGGAATGATATAGCGATGATGGACGTCCCCGCTAAAGCTGTCTCTCACCCCCTTTAAATAAAAAATACAGAGGATAACGATAAGAATTGATGTTCGGGTCCATTTCCCCATGATCATGCCGACCGTGGCGGTCATTAGGAGTGCATAGACGATAAACGACAGGGCCGGGATATGGTATTGAATCCCAAGCAGATGAAAATACCAAATGGGGTCCAGGAAATAATTTCTGGAGCCGATCGGGTTGAGAGTCAGAACTGTGGCGAATTGATACGTGTGGAAAAACAGCAGTCCGCATCCAATATACATCCGCAACAGACCAAGGCTTTCCCCCGAAAATCCTCTAAAGAAAAATTGATTCCAGCCACGGCTGATGAGGTTACAGAATGCCATGTTCCCACCTTGGCAGCCATTCGTCATGCCATTCGATCACGACCGTGTTTGTTTGAATCTCGACCTTGTGGGTATCGCCCTTTAATAAGTCCGCTTTTTTGTACACTCGTTTTTGATGGGAGGATTCAATGCGGGTGATGAATTTTGGGTCGCCAGGTTCAAATTGAAGCGTTTTGTTGAGGGTCCAAAACATTCGCCATTCCCAATCAACCTCAAACCGAGGTTCATCTTCCTCTAATCCGCGGACCCATTGGTTCATCGTCCCCAATTCAATATTTCCCTGCTTATGTTTGGGGGGGGCGGTGCCAAATATTCTCGAATAATATAATCGTCGAAAATTCGGTTTGGGAATATTGAGATCCTTAGAGGATACGTAACCGGTTTCCCCGTCCCGATACGTGACTTTGAGGCCTTTTCGATATTGGTCTTTGTCCCATACTTTGACGGAAATGGTTTCGCGGGGCTCGTACACGCTATACATGGGGACCCAGGTTAGGGGAAAGTAATCGATTCGAAATATGACTGCCCCCCAAATGATGACCAAGTAGACAACAAGAATCAGGGTGATGGTCCGCTTGCTCACGCAAACCTTCCTTGCGAGTTATTGAGCGGGGTATTCATGTGGGTGTCTCCCCCTTGAGGTGAAGGTCCAAGTGACGGAAAAGCCCATTATCTTAAGAAAGGTGAGAGAACTCAATAGTGAGAAGGTTACGAAAAAATATTGTTCGTGTGATTAGCGAATGGAGAGGGAAGGGGCTTGTTGTCGATTTTCTCTGAGAATAGAAAGAAAGAAGTGCGGACTAATCCTCATATATTCCGGGATAGAACGGGTGAGCAGTAGGAATTTCGCGAGTCGTCCTGTCCGGGTTTCTATATCGCTGGAGTCGATTGGCTCATTTTTAGTGTGGTCTTTAAGATTGGGATTCGAAATTTAAAGATTTGGGACTGTAATCTTGGTTGACTTGTGCCGTTGATGATTTCTATGTTAAAGACACTATATCGCAGGAAGATGGTGCGTCCTCGGTGATCTGCTCTAGTTGTTCCTGTCGCAATGTTTTCTCTAGTTTAAGTGGTGCTTCACCTTAGGTTGGCCTGGATCCAATGTGTGGATTGAAGTGGGTCTTTGCCCTCAGAGCGTCCACATGTGCGGTCAAATGTTACAATAGGTAAGGAGTGAGACTTAATGACAGTAGGTGTGTTCATTGATCGTCTCGAAGAATTTCGACAGGGGGTTCTCCAGTATAGGGAGATATCAGGGCCGGATCAGGGCCTGACTCGCAACGACTCGGTTGGGTTGGAATCATCACCGTCAAATGCCTTACGAGATACCCTTTGCCGGCAGTTTCATTTCATAGATGAGTCTGTAGGGAATTTTAGCAGGGGTCGCTACCGCATTCATTTAGATTCCAGGGGTCGCGAGGATATTTATGTTCGTGCGTTGTCTGAAGAATGTCAGGCAGAGCATCTTGACCTTATTCTGGGTGATCTTGAGCACATGCTGGCTGACCTACAACAACGGCCTCGTCATTCTCTTCTGGCCGCACAGAAGGAATGGCCGGATAATTCGGGTGCTAATTGTAAGCCTTCCTTCGGCTCGTTGGGACACCTCGGCTCTTCTCCAACTGCCGCACCCTCCCAAACGCTGCACGCCGCGTTGAATACGGTGGCATGCGTCATTCATCAGCGAGTTGATCGATCCCAAGACCAGGAGGAGCTTTTGGCTCATGTGCAAGCTATCCTAGATCATCCTAAAATCACCCACCTCCTATCCTTCTCCCCTTCCCACTAACTGTAATCTTCGGTTAATTTCAAGCCCTGGGGGTTCTACCTCCCGATCATGATGTGGTGGTTTCAGAAAATCCTGAAGGGTATTGTGAAAGATCGTTTCTGAGCTTTTCTTTTGATGGCGATCACTGCGATTCCTCTCCATTGTAAGTCCCATTTCCCTTTTCCTTAAAAGTTATTGATGGGAATCAAAACGCATGGTTGGGCGATATGAGGTACGTCGCCTGAAGACTCTCAGGACGGCATTCGTCATAATGGGTCTGTTGAAAAAAGCCGCCAGCGGCGTTCTCGCCATTTTTCCGTGCTCATGTACTCAGCGTACGCTCCGCGCGAAAAAACGGCTGCGGCCTTGCTGGACGGACCCTTCGGGAAGACTCAGGGCATGCTTTTTTGAACCGACCCTGAGTCCTTGATGAGTAATCTAATCCTGGGCAAATTTGCCCTTGAAAATCTTAATTGTTCAACACTCCCATAATGTACCCATCAATGCGCCTCAGTTATAGTGACCAAGACGAATTTCTACAGAATGGCGAAATCTTCTAAACAATTTCTTTATTGGTCGATCGGCCGGGTGGTGCCGGTTGACCGGGATGAACTCCCTGCGCTCATCTGGTCGTTTGTCTATTTTTTTTGTGTGCTGGCGGCCTACTACATCCTGCGACCGGTTCGCGATGAAATGGGAGTGCTCTCGGGGGCTCATAATCTCCCGTGGTTATTCTCAGTGGTGTTCA
Source organism: Nitrospira sp. T9 (assembly GCF_052156535.1). Classification (NCBI taxonomy): domain Bacteria; kingdom Pseudomonadati; phylum Nitrospirota; class Nitrospiria; order Nitrospirales; family Nitrospiraceae; genus Nitrospira; species Nitrospira sp. T9. The sequence goes on along the minus strand of NZ_JBQKUP010000038.1, from coordinate 407,332 downwards.
TCACAATGTTAGCCGTGATCCCGATGTTTGGATGGGTCGCGGGGCATTTTCCGATTCGTCGATTATTGCCAACGGTCTATGTGTTTTTCATCCTGAATCTTTTGGCATTTTTTGTGGCTTTGCAAAGTGGAGTCGGGTTGCAAGCCTTTGGGCCCATCTTTTTTGTATGGTTGAGTGTGTTTAATTTATTCGTCGTGTCGGTGTTTTGGAGTTTTATGGCCGATGTGTTTCCCACTGATGCGGCTCGGCGACTCTTTGGTTGTATTTCCGCAGGAGGCAGTCTTGGCGCCATGACAGGGCCGTTTATCACCGCAATGGCGGTAAAAGGGGTCGGGGTTTCCGGGTTACTCTTGGTGTCAGCGATCTTCTTATTGATCGCGGTGGGATGCATTATGGCGTTGTTAAAATGGTATCACGTCCATCACGGGATTGATTTGGGAAACCGACACCTTTCTTCCATCAGGAATCCTGAAGGCACTCCTCCCAGCTTATGGGTAGGAGTGGTATGCATTGTTCGCTCGCCCTATTTGAAAGGTATTGCCCTCTATCTCATGTGTTATTCAATTCTGTCCACCTTCCTGTATTCGCAGCAAACCATATTAATTCCGCAAGTCATGCCGAGTTCGGAAGATCGCATGCAATTGTTTGCATCGGTGGATCTTGGGATCAATGTGTTCGCGTTCACGCTCCAGTTTTTCGCGACAGGCTGGCTGTTGACGCGGTTTGGCGTCGTGATCATGTTGGCTGTCATGCCACTGGTATCATTGATTGGATTTGGGGTGTTTGGTTTAGTGACCGTCCTGCCGGTCTTGATCGGATTTGGTGTCCTGCGGCGTGCGGGAGAATTTTCCATCACCAAGCCGACGCGAGAAACCCTGTTTACCGTCGTTTCCCGTGAAGAAAAATATCAGGCGAAAAATGTGATTGATACGGTCGTTCATCGAGGTGCCGATATGGCGGGGACCGGGATTGTCTCCGTCTTTCATACCTGGGGAATGACTTTGTCCCACATGGCATTTGCGGCTCTGCCCATTGCGGGTCTATGGTTTGCCACGGGTGTGTGGCTTGGGCGACGACACGAAGCGATCCGGCGACGATGAGGTTTGTTATTGAAAGAAAGCCCTCCTTCAGACCGATCATCAGAGGTCATTCGATTGGAGTCATGAGATGAATGATGCCCTGTTTACTTATGGGACGTTGCAATTTCCCGAAGTGATGGAAGCGGTGACGGGCCTGGCGTTGCCATGGGTGGAAGCGGAAGCGCAGGGGTTCGCCCAGTTTCGGTTTAGGGACCGTATTTATCCGGGAATGGTGGCCCGGGAAGGCGCTCTGACAAGGGGTCGTGTATATACCTCAATGCGTCATCAAACTTGGGAGCTCTTGGACCGGTTTGAAGACCCGGTCTATCGCAGGGAATTGCTTGAGGTCTACAGGCCAGATGGCTCAACAATGACGGCTCATGCTTATGTCTTACCCGTCGCACAGCAACATCTGCTTTCTTCAGAACTGTGGCAGATGGATTGGTTTAGGGATGTCCATTTGGATGGATATGTGAGTCGGTGTCGCGTGTTTTATGAAACGATCACTTCCCAGGGCTTATCGGAAAGCTCCAAGCAGACGTTGTGGAAGTTAACGGATTTTTCGCAGACCTCTCAGGCATGATGAAGTCTTCCAATCGACCGTTCCTGCTGCTGATGCTGGTGACGTTGCTTGTTTTTGGCGGGGCCTTGGTCTATTTCACAATGGAGTATCTTTCAGAGGTTACCCAGCCGGACATTCCACTGACGGAATCCACGGGTCATCAAATCAGGATGTTGCTGTTGGTCGTGACCATGCTGGCAGGAATGCCTGCAGTGGGAATGGGCGCCTATGTTATGTACCTTGGGTCACGAATTCGTCTCACTCAGCAGTGGCCTCCAGCGGGGATGGGATTTGGGGCAGAGACGCCGGTCATGTTAGGAGATCGGGCCACGCTCGTCGGATGGGGTGTGACGGGGCTTGGATTTGTTCTTGTGGTATGTGGAGTAACGTTGCCGGTGGTTGGTTGGAAATTCGGGAACATTGTTTAATAGACTGAATGCATCTTTTTTGACAGCACACCCAATCATGATGAGCCAAAAATTATGACTGGATGGGATTGGGCGATTCTTGCCGTTTTTATTCTCTATGCCCTGCAAGCGGGGTTTCGAGAGCGAGCGGTCGCATCCCAAAATCTGGAAGAATATTTTCTTGCAGGACGCAGTCTTTCGGGATGGAAGGCCGGATTAAGCATGGCGGCCACACAGTTTGCGGCTGACACTCCACTGCTTGTTACAGGGTTGGTGGCTACGGCCGGCATTTTCGCGTTGTGGCGCTTGTGGATTTTTGCCTTGGCCTTTCTCCTGATGGGGTTTCTCCTGGCTCCGAGCTGGCGGCGGGTAGGGGTGCTCACCGATGCCGAGCTGACGGAGGTGCGATATGGCCACGGTGCGGCGTCGGCGCTCCGGGGCATCAAAGCCATTTATTTCGGCACCATCGTCAATTGCACGGTGCTCGCGATGGTGCTGTTGGCGGCCACTCGCCTCGCTGAACCTTTTCTTCTTTGGGATCAATGGCTTCCTGCCGGATTTTTTGATGTGTTCGTTCACATGGTGAAATGGGGAGGGGTCCCTTTTACCGTTGGCGGGTTGGAGGCGGACAATGTGTGGGTGCGTTCGGCCAATAATCTTTTGTCGATCGGGGCCATTGTGTCTGTGACGGTGTTGTATTCCACCACCGGCGGACTACGAAGTGTCGTCGCCACAGATCTAGTGCAATTTGGAATCGGGATCGTTGCCAGCGGCGCATTTGCCTGGGTGGTAGTGGATCACGTGGGAGGCTTGGCGTCCTTGACTCAACACATTCAGAAACAGTTTTCGGTGGTGGGTGGGTATCCACTGACCGGGAATGAGATTCTGGCTTTTACTCCCTTCGGTGCCAGGGATGCGACCATGATGGTGTTGCTGGTCTATGGTTTTCAATGGCTCTTACAAATGAATGCGGATGGGACAGGATATTTGGCTCAACGATCCATGGCATGCCGTAGCGATCACGATGCGCGAGTCGCTTCGGTGGTGTTTACCGTGGCCCAAGTTGGGCTTCGGAGTTTGATCTGGTTGCCATTGGCCCTGGGATTACTGGTGATTTTTCCACCCCCACCGGGAATGATAGGCCCTCAGTTCATTGCGGCTCGCGAATTTACCTTTGTGCAAGGCATTCATGAACTGTTACCGCCAGGAATTAAAGGGTTGATGGTCGTCGGAATGTTGGCGGCCTTGGCCTCCACGGTCGATACGCATTTGAATTGGGGGGCGTCTTATTGGACGAATGATATTTATCGCCGGTTTATTTGTGAGGGTTGGCTCAAGCGCGAACCTTCGCAACGTGCACTGGTTTGGGTTGCACGTGCGAGTAACCTGCTGATTCTCTTGATTGCCCTTTGCATTCTTCCGTGGTTGTCATCGATTCAAACTGCCTGGCAAATCAGTTTGTTGCTGGGAGCGGGAATGGGCGTGGTGTTGGTGCTTCGGTGGATCTGGTGGCGAATTACGGCATGGGGCGAATTAGCCTGTATTGCGGCTTCTGTGCTTATGGCCCCCCTGTTACTGTGGGCACTTCCAGGACAGCAAGAGGAAATGCGGTTGTTGATCATGGGCCTAGGAGCCGGTGCGATTGGTGTCGCCGTGTCCTGGTTCACCGGACCGGAAGATCTCGATCGTTTGGAGACCTTTTACCGGCGTGCACGTCCTCCGGGATTCTGGGGACCCATCGAACTGCGGGTTCAATCTGGGCAGCGAAATGGGGTTCGGCGATTTTGGCGGGCGATTATGGCCATGGGGCTTACGGCATTGTCCATCTTCTGTTTGCTTACCGGTATCGGAACCTGGCTGGTGGGAAGTCCTGCCCCCGGATGGATGCCCTGGCGTGGGGCATGGATTACCGGACTCTTGCTCCTGGGAATCCTCTTAATTCCCATTTGGATCACCGTCGGTTTTCGTCAATCTGATTCTGTGACGCAGACCCAATAGAGAATGCAGAGGAGCAACCATGGTTGTGGCTTCGAACGCCATGCAATAAAGATCGTAGTCCGTATTCCGGGGAGTTTCAAATGGAGGACCACTCGTATTCTGAAGGAAATGGGATCTCTGGCCGGACGAAGTGAAGAGAAAAGAAAAGAATGGTTATAGGGAGTCTTCAAAGAGGGTTTGAGCATCCGCCCACACCATCCCATCTGGAAGTCCCTTTACCCAATCTCCGGTCTCATTTGCTGGGCGGTACGAATATTCTCTGCCAATTTTTTTGAGGATAATTTCTTCGCCATTCACCCAGGTTTGAATCGTATCCATTTCATCTATCCACATCACTGCCTCCCGGTTTAATATTGGTTATTTGCCAGATTACTGAGACGGAGGGATGCGTTCCATTCGTCAAAAGTCGTGTCAAATATTTCTAGATGACTCATGTCTAACCCGGTAAATAACGGGACCTATCTGGAAAGGATGTCCAGCGACGTTGAAGGATTTCATGCAACGGACAGCAGGAAAGGTAGGGATGTCGTGGTTAGGAGCCAAAGCGGACTTTTGTCTTTTGTGACGTGGGGAATTTTTGATGCTCTCCTGGAAGGGGCAGGAGTATTTTTTTAATTGTTGGCCCTCTGGATTTTTTTATGGAGTGGGAGTTTTCAAGTCTGGGTTTTCTGTAGAAACGGGAGGCTCAATGATTGTCCCTCTGAGTAGATCCGGAGGATCGGTTTTATAGCGCTGTTCGATGGTGTGAGTCACGCAGAATTGTAGCTGCCTGAGTTGCATTTCATTGAGAGATTCTGGATTTTCTGCAAATTCATGCGCTAATTTTTGGCACTTCGGCTCCATGTTTTCACCACCCTGGGCCAGAGCAAATACCGGGAAAAGAATTAGTCCGAAGAATGTTAAAAGTATTCCTGATTTCATACTGTTCCTCCTATGTACAACGGAATTCTTTTCTCCCGCAATTCTCATAATTCCTAAGTTTAAACCTATCAAGCAACGTGTTGAAGAAGGATTGCTATAAGAAGACCCGTAAAAACAAAAGATATAAGAGATGGTGCCGAAGGCGGGATTTGAACCCGCACACCCCGGAGGGCGCTAGACCCTGAATCTAGTGCGTCTGCCAGTTCCGCCACTTCGGCACGTGAGTGCGATTATCATCTTTTATAGAAATGCGGTCAAGTTGTCGTTATTCCGTTGTTGAGGTTCTCTTGTATGCATTCCTCTCAAGTCATTCTTCCTGAATGAGACATCGGCGTTACAAGAATGAGGGAACTGTTCGTAAAGTTATCCTACGCTGGTGGGTTGGGGTGAAGGACCCAGAAGGGTTTCCAGAAAGGCTTGTGGCCAGCGGCCAGGAGTAGATGTTGTCCCCGGTTCTCCAGGTAGCAGGTCGGAGGTGTCACCACTGAGAATGATTCGCTCACGAATGGTACCAGTGGCAGCAAGCAAAAGAGATGCAGGGATGCGTGGGGCATCATCAATGACCAGTAAATCAAACGGGACTTTTCGGAAGAGCGGGTCGGTAAGGATGCGGCCCGGGGTGCAGGTCATTATACGTTTGTTTTGTGCGAAGGCTTGGCGGTTGGTGCCTTCTCCAGCGGCCAGCATTTCCCGAATTTTTTTGGTGCCGCCCAATCGTTTGATTTCTTCTTTTAATTCATCGTATTCCGGTCGCAGGTTTTTAGGAACGGTCGCTTCAGGGATTAATTCTTTAATTCGCGTTTGTGCTACTTCGACTTCTTTCATGAGTCCAAGGATTTTGCCTTGGTAAATTTCCCGGTATTCGGCCAGGGTCTCGATGTTCTTGCCCGCCACCTGCATACTCATCCGTGTCCAAATGGGAAGGGCCTCATAGTCCCGGACAGTTTTATCGATATTTTTGACTTTCCCTTGCCAGTCACTGAGCTGTGTGAGTAATCGCCATTCCAGTAATTTTACTTCGTTCAGATCTTTTTGCTTGTCGCGTTTGTAGGCCAGAATGGGAGTTAGTTCCCTGAACCGGTCATATTTTTTTCGTAAGGAGACTTTCTTGGCGTTGGCCTTGGCAAAAAAATGGGACATCTGTGCTTCAAAGCCAAAGTCCTGGAGCAGCATCCCTCCCGCATCTTTTACTAAAGGTAGTTCATACCGGCAGAGCAAACTTCGGTAGGGCAAGGCCGCCATTTTTAAGGCGTGTGCGACCGCACCAGTTAATTCATCAACTGTGTGATGATCCGGAGCCACCAGGAGAATTCGTTTATTTTTCCGAACCTGATCCACGATTAATGTCGTCAGCTTTGTCCAGCGTGTTTGCCGTGTGTCTCCCCAGATAGTCGTCAGCACTGTGGTCGGGATGCAGTCTCTTGCTGCCGTTTGATGGGAGAGCGGTTCAGGGTCCAGCCAGGGCACCAATCGTTCGGCAGGCCCAAGTGTAAAGGAATCAGGTTTGCTGGCCATGTCGGACAACCGTGTGGCCCCGGTTTCGAGGAACCCCGATGTGTCGGGAATGAGGGTGCACCGATTGAGGGTTTGGCCGACGTGATCAAATGTTTGGAGTATGAGCGATCCATTTTGCCACCCCATGAGATAGCCTTCGGTCGGTTCCATATCGTTGCCCGGCAACAATGTCACCGGGATGTCGGGTAGGAAGGTACTTCCAGGGGGAACATCACAACTATAGAGGTGAAGGGAGCCGACCGTGCGGAGGTGTCGGGCTTGGGCGATCTCCAAAGGTGCGTCTAATCCACGGCTCATGGCGACTTCCCGTTCGCTGTTGAGTTGGATGGTGGCTAAATTGAGAAGATCGTAGAGTTTCATGAAAATTATTGATTAAGTGCTGACAGTTCCAGGAGTTCCTTGATACAGAGGGCGAGACATCCCAATCCTCCGGTGAGTGGAGTTCGATCAGCCTCACACCCTCGATTGTGTGCACATTCAAACAGGGCGGGTAGCTTGGGATCAAGAGGGAGAGGCTCAAGTAAATAGAGTATGAGCGCCCCGGAGGTATCGGTCGAGAGAACGGCGACCCGTTGTCGGTGATCATCCTCAAAAATTACCGCTTGTGGGTTCGGGGCGACAAAAGGGCGGGCGACAGAGAGTCCGGTGAGTGGAATGGTTTGGACAATGAGTGAGTCAGGTGGGGTGAGCGGCCGATTGGAAAAGCGAAGGTTGAGGTCCGAGAATGGTTGGAGTGCGAGTCCTTCTTCGTCCTTCATTCCTTCTTCGGCAATGGTTAATTGAGGAAAGACTAAGAGACCAAGGGCAAATAGGGTGAGAAGGAGAAGATTGAAAAGCAGGTTGGTTTGAAGCTGACGTGGGTGGAGGTGGTTCATCATCTCACTATTCCGAGGCCGAGAGTATGGCAAATGAAAAAGCAATCTGATCGTTTACCTTGGCTGTGATGTGTCGATAGGGTCAGTTTTGAGCCTGGACAATCAGGGTAATGCTTAAGTGTTAATATTTAGTAAGTATGGAGGAGCATAGCATATTTTCGAACGGGTTGTTGCAAAATTCTCTATGGAATTGTCTGGTTACCGGAAGCATGCCTGTTGGTTGACCACCGATTATGAAGGAGAAGCATATTCTATGATATATTCGGCAATTACATTGACTTTTTCTACACCCAGTCTTAAGATGTTTCCCTTATTCGCTAGGCTAAGGAGACGTGTTTTATGAAGGTTATTTTGCAGGAAAATGTAGAAGGTTTAGGGTATTTGGGAGATGTGTTGACGGTGGCGAAAGGGTATGCGCGGAACTATTTGCTCCCGAGAAAAAAAGCGGTCGTAGCTGAAGAGCGACAGGTCAAACTGTTGCAGCATATCAAGCGGCAGATCGACCAAAAGGCCAAAAAAGAATTGGAGTCTTTAGGCGAGTCGGGGAAGAATCTGTCAAAAATCTCCCTGACATTTGAAGTGCAGACCGGAAAGGACGACAAGCTGTTCGGGTCTGTGACATCCAAAGATGTGGCCGAACGATTGGCTGCTCAAGGCGTTGAGGTGGACCGAAGAAAAATTCACTTGCCACAGCCTCTCAAGGAGTTGGGAACCTTTTCGGTTGCCATCAAGCTTCATCGGGATGTGGTTCCCAAGATTAATGTGACCCTTGTGAAGAAAGCTGCAGAAGAGGCTACCCCTGAAGGGGGCTCAGATAAAGATCAGGCCAATGAAGCGGTCGACGAGTAAGCGATGAGACATTCCGTCGGAACACTCAAAGCGATCCGTGACACTGATTATGAGGTGTATGCGGCTATCCGGGCTGAAGAAAAAAGGCAGCGGGAAAACTTAGTTCTTATCGCGTCGGAAAATTACGCCAGTCCCGCAGTTCTGGGGGCCCAGGGCTGTTTGATGACCAATAAATACGCGGAGGGGTATTCCGGCCGGCGATACTACGGCGGATGCCAACATGTGGATACGGTCGAGGATTTAGCCATTGCGAGAGCCAAAGAAATTTTCGGGTGCGAGCATGTGAATGTTCAACCCCACTCGGGTTCCCAAGCCAATATGGCGGCGTATCTTTCGGTCCTAAAAACAGGAGATACCATCTTAGGGATGGATCTGGCCCATGGTGGGCATCTTACCCACGGCAGCCGTGTAAGTTTTTCAGGAAAACTGTTTCAGGCGTTTTCCTATGGAGTAGATCGGGAAACTGAGGAGATCAATTATGATGTGGTAGAGAGGCAGGCTCAGGAAGTCCGCCCTCGTATGATTGTTGTCGGTGCCAGCGCGTATTCCAAAATTATTGACTTCCCTCGTTTTCAGGCCATAGCGAAATCGGTTGGTGCGTACCTTCTTGTTGATATTGCCCACATCGCGGGTTTGATTGCAGTCGGATTGCATCCAAGCCCGGTTCCCTATGCTGACTTTGTCACCACCACGACCCATAAAACGTTGCGAGGCCCACGCTCCGGGATGATTATGTGCAAAGAAGAACATGCCAAAGCTGTTGACAAAATGGTGTTCCCTGGAACGCAGGGTGGACCGCTCATGCATGTCATTGCAGCCAAAGCGGTGGCTTTTAAAGAAGCCCTGTCACCAGGCTTTAAAACCTATCAACAACAAGTGCTGGCGAACGCCAAGGAGTTGGCTGAGGGCTTTTTGAAGCGGGGATATCGAGTGGTGTCTGGTGGGACCGAAAATCATTTGTTCCTCTTGAATCTGACATCCAAAGGCGTGACAGGAAAAGAAGCCGAAGCCGCTCTAAATGCCTCCGGCATTGTGGTCAACAAGAATGCGGTGCCGTTTGATGAAAAACCACCGGCTGTCGCAAGCGGCATTCGTATTGGCACGCCGACGGTTTCAACTCGTGGCATGCAGAAACCCGAGATGGAGCAGATTCTCTCCTGGATGGATGAGGTCATCCAACATTCTCAGGAAGCGTCTCTTCATAAACGGATTCTGCGGGATGTCAAAGACCTGTGCTCACGATTTCCGATCTTTCATCCATACTAACCTTCCTCCACCGCCTTCCATCCTTAAGGTAAGGGCCGCTCTTTCGTGAAATGTCCTTTTTGCGACCAATTAGAAGATAAGGTCATTGATTCGCGGACCGCACGTGAAGGAGAAGTGATCAGGCGTCGTCGCGAATGTTTAGGCTGTAAGCGGCGGTTCACCACCTACGAACGAATCGAAGAAAATTTGCCGATGGTGGTCAAAAAAGACAATCGGCGAGAGCCGTTTGATCGGGCCAAAATTTTAGCAGGACTCAAAAAGGCCTGCGAAAAACGGCCGGTCAGTATTGGAGCGTTAGGTGCGGCGGTTGATCGGATTGAAAAACGTATTCAGGACCTTGGAGAAACAGAAGTTCCAAGCCGAACCGTCGGGGAAGAAGTCATGCGGGCCTTAAAAGAATTGGATCCCGTCGCGTATGTTCGATTTGCCTCGGTGTATCGGGAATTTAAAGACATCGATCAATTTATGGATACCATTCGGGCCTTAACCCAAGACACCAGGATGTCCTGAGTTATGCTCATTTGTCTGTGGCGAATAGCGAGTCCCCCTGTTTTGTCCGCGTCATAACGTGACAAGGGTAGAGATCTTCTCTTCGGAAAGATCTTCAACCTATTCCGATCATGAAAGTGGGTGTCTATGCCATCCCCCAAACCCTCCCCCCGTTCCCCACGCATCACCAAACGTAGCGCCCGGCGACCAAAGGCAAAAGTGACCTCCAGCCGGGTGGCGATTATTGGTGGGGGCCATGGTGGTACCGCACTCATGGAGATTTTTGCGGAGGATCCCTTGGTGACCGTGGTTGGGTTGAGTGAAATCCGTCCGCACACCATGGGCGTTCGTCTCGCTAAAAAAATCGGGATTCCTGTCCTTCGCCGCTATCAAGATTTGCTCAAGATCAAAGATGTGGATCTGGTGATTGACGTAACGGGCGATCCCGATGTGGAGAAGACCCTGCTTGAGTCGCATGCCCCACACTTGGCGTTGGTGGGGGGCGCGAGCGCCAAGTTTATGTGGCAATTGATTGAAGCCCGAATCCGGGCCTCTGCCGAAATCGAAAATACCCTCACCCGGTATCAATCGCTGTTTCGTTTGTATGTCAAAGAGGAAGCCGAAGGGGCAGTGGATGAGGAGCGGACACGCATTGCCTGTGAGATCCATGATGGTCTGGTGCAAACCCTGGTGGGAGTGAGCCTGAAAATGGAGCGTGTCCGTGAATTGGTGGCAGAGGATCCTCCCAAATGTTTGACGATGCTCAATCAGACGACCGTACAATTGAAGCATGCCATTCAGGAGGCCAGGGAGGTGGTTTATAATCTTCGCCCGGGTCAATATGATCATTTAGCCTTTATTCCCGCGTTGTCAAATTATCTGAAGGCCTATGAAAGGGAGCACCGGATACGGACTGAGTTTGATGGGAGTGGGGATGAATCCCAACTGGATCCGAAAGCGAAAGTCTTTGTTTTTCGCATGGTCCAGGAAGCATTAAGCAATGTGGCCAAACATGCCGGAGCGACCAAGGTGATCGTAAAAGTCCTGCTCAAGAAAGATGTCTTGAAAGCCACCGTTTCTGATAATGGCCAGGGCTTTGACGTCAAGGCAGAGGGGCAGAATCCTGAAAAATGGGATCATTTCGGAGTAAGAAGTATGACGGAACGGGCGAGAATGTTAGGCGGAAACGTGCAGTGGGTGTCGAAACCCGGCACCGGCACAAAAGTTGAAATTTTCATTCCTCTGGTATTAAAGGAAAAGGTGCCTTATGCCCAAAACGACTAAAGTCCTCATTGTTGATGATCATCGTGTGGTGCGTGAAGGATTATGTGCGATTCTGGAAACAAAGGACGATATCCAGGTGGTGGGGGAAGCGAAAGATGGAGGAGAGGCCGTCGAACAGACCCGACAGCTTATGCCGGATGTGATTCTCATGGATGTCAGTATGCCTGGAATGACGGGGGTGGAAGCCACGCGAATTATTAAACGGGAATTTCCTCACATCGGGGTGGTGGCCCTGACGATGTACGAAGAACAGCAATACATTTTTGATCTGGTGCGAGCCGGAGCCACCGGGTATTTACTCAAAGATAGTGATTCGGCGCAAATTGTGGCTGCGATTCGAACTATTGCCCGTGGTGAGTCTCTTATTCATCCATCGGTGGCCAGTAAAATTCTGGTGGAGTTTTCTTTGTTGTCTGAAGGCAAAGGCAAAAAACGGGGAATTTTGGAACACGATCTCACCGACCGTGAAATCACCGTGTTGCAATTAGTGGCGGATGGAAAAACCAATAAGGAGATTGCGAACGTCCTGGATCTCAGTGAAAAGACGGTCAAAAATCATGTCCGCAATATCTTTCATAAATTGCATGTGTTTGATCGAACTCAAGCGGCCATCCTGGCCATTCGCAAAGGCATCATCGAACTCGAACCTCGCAAGATGTAACAGTAAATGAATGAAAATGTTGGGAACTGATATAAATTCTGATAACTTTTTTATACTTCTTTGATGCCTCTGGTCTTTCCCCGTTTTGGTTGACGGGTGAGTGAAGATTTGGTGTCCCCTGTTGTAGCATAGATTCCACGCGGCAACCCTTGAGAATAGGAGTGCCGACGCTGACGATTATAAAACCGCTCTATATATAGTCAAGATTTCCGTTCGGGCTTCGCCCGAGTACAATAGCGTCGCCGGGGGACTCGTTCCCGTTTCGATCGCCCAAAGAAACTTTCCGCCACCGCATTGATATAGCAATTCCTGACACCGCTCATACTGCTGACCATCCCATGGGTGTGCAAGAAGGTTTGAAACTCGTGGGCGGTGTATTGTGTCCCCCACCTCGGTCGGAGTGCAAGACGACGGCTGCTGAGGTCGTCCGTTGCTCCAGCGCCATCTGAACGGTTTGGGGAAGCACACCGCAGTTTTGCTGGGGTTGCATGGCCCACCCAATGACCTGGCGCGAGAACAAGTCCAGCTCGACGGCCAGATATAGCAATCCTTCGGCCGTGGGAATCTGCTGGCCATAAGGCTGGCCTCCACCCTGCAATTCCTTACCAGACCTTCGGGCTGCTTTAGACCTCCCCACTTGCGGTATGATTGCGTCGAATCTTCTCGGCCAACTCTGTATTAGCCTTTGTCCGAAGGCTCTTGGGACGAGCTGGGCTTGCATAGTAGACACTCGGCGAGTCGCGGAGGAGACGACACATCATGCGAATGGGATACAGACAGTCATAAGAGGCGATCACTGCATACCTCGCGTGTATCCTTGGCGAAGAAGACCGCCGCGTCTTTTAAAAGATCCCATCCTCGCTTTATCTGTGCCAAATCCCGTTTCAGTTTGGCCATGGCTTTATCCCCGCAGGATCCCTTGGCCTCGACACGCCTTCGACCCCTCCTGCTTCTGTTGGCGGCACTATCGGCTTATCACATTCGTGTGAAGTCCTAAGTCTGCGGCCACTTTTCTGATGGACAGGCTCCCACCCGTCGCCATTTGGAGTGCCTCGTGTTTAAATTCATTCGAAAATCTCCTCCGCTTGGCCATGACACACCTCCTGGCTCATTATGAATCTTTTCGAAAGTATCCACAAAACTAGGGTAAGCCCACTTTGAAGTTTTTCCAAGATTTGGTTAATGTGTGCATGCCCTTAATAGTGCAGATCATGATTGTTCGAATAGTAATTCAACACAGTTATGCGCTTTTTTGAATTGGGCCAAAAAATCGGGAAATGGAGTATCCGGTCTGGTACCGATTCGAAGGACAAATTCCATGCTCAAAAAATCTCGAGCCTGAAAAAATGAAATGATGAACTTTAAGGATCAAAAAATAAAGGTCAAGGGAAAAATTCAGCTAGGGAGTGAATTGAATCTGGTGCGCAAGCTTGATTCTGGAAATGAGAAAGAGCGATTTACTGTGCGAGTACGCCCATCACGCCGAATTAACCCCGCCTCGGCACGACTTCCAAGAGATTACAGTGGGATCGGAGTCAATGAAAAGAAGTTTGAATTTGTTTTGGAGAAGGGGCCTGGGCAGGTATTTATAAAAGATCAAGGCTTTTGCCAAAGCTATGGAATATTTGGAGTGCCAGGCTGTGGAAAAACTTTTCTACTTATGCATCTCCTTGACCAAATTCTTTCACATGAAGCCAAGGACAATGACAAAAAAATTGGAGGGTTGCTCCTTGACCCTAAGGGAGCATTAATAGGCGATGTAATTGAGATGGTAGAAAAAGCAGGTCGCAAAAAGGATCTTATCATTATTAATGATAATTACATGAAGCATTATGAAGAAGAAATTAATGCAATTCACTCCTATTTAAAACCCTACGATAAGGGCATGGCGCTAGCCTTAGCAGCGAAAAGTGCCGGAGTAGATTCAAAAGAACAGTATTGGATGAATAACTTAGCCCTGTTGTTTGGCGCGGGATTGCAACTATTGGAATTGAAGAGTCGTGAATTTAAGTCCCTTCCCACGTTGAAAGATTTGGCGATCCTTTTCATTGATTCCACAAAAGTAGGGGAAAAAGATGACCCACAATATCATGAAAACCTTAAACTACTGATCAATCTGATAGAAAATTCTTTGGACACCTTTACTGAGGAAGAAAAAGAAAAATTCTTTAGTGCCAAGAGCACATTGGAGAATTATTTAGACGAACAATCTAAAGATAAGCCGGTTATGAAATCATTTTTTAATATGGGATTTGGTATTTTTCGCTTTCAGGAGAATGTAATGTTCTCCCAACAAATTGCACCCTCAGAAGCCACAAAGAGTATTTATGACGCAATTATTGAAGAGGGGAAAATTGTGTTGGTGAGTGTATCGAAGCGAAGTTTAGCTATCTCCAAGATCCTATGTACCATAATTAAAACGTTGTTCCAAAATACAGTTATTACGAGATTTGATCGTTATTATTCTGAAGAATTGACAAATTGTACTCGTCCCCTACTCTTTTTGGCTGACGAATATTCGGATGTGGCTACCGAATTAGATGGACATCCTATGGGAGATAGCATGTTTTTTTCTCAGATGCGGCAATATGGCTGTATGGGACTGGTGGCCACCCAGAACGTCCACATGCTGGAGAATTCAGGCCTTAAGAAAGCTTGGCCGGCTGTTTTCGGAAATTTATCGGCTAAAATTTTCATGCAATTGGGTGATACCGCAACGGCAGAGGAAGCCTCTAAATTAGTTGGGAAGAGTGAGTTTTTGTTTAAAACATTCGATATGACCTATTCCAAAGATGGAATGAGCCAAAGTGTAAAGAGCGAAATTAAAGAAAAAAATGATTTACCCACACGAGTTCTTTTACAGACACTTGGTCGAGGGCAAGCTGTAGTTGTAGGATCAATGGACTCTCTAGAAACTCGCCCCGGGTGTTGGTTTATTCATGTTAAGGGAGATAATTGGAAACCCACAAAAAACTGAAAAAGAAAAAGGAAGTTTCGAGTAAATTTTCCCTATAAACATTCCCATAAAGTTGAAGGTTGGAGATGCTTCGCAAGGCACTTCGTCAAAAACATCAACAGGTTTCTGAGCCAAAAGAACTACAGCTTGGAAAGACGAAGCAAGCAAATAAGCCAAAGGAAAAAAGTAAAGATCTTGCCAATTTGAATAAGATATTTGAAAAAGTAACTAAAGATTTAATGGCGCGCCGTAAGCAAACGCAGGCAGACCTTCAGGAAATTTTTAAAACACCTAACCAAGACTCGGCAGAAAGTAAAAGGCTACAAAAACACTCACAAGAACAGTCAAAACAAAGAAATCAGAGAAAAGCGCAACAACAACAGCAGACGCGGGCCAAGGACCTCCAGGAGCAGGCGAGCGCTCTCAAGCAGGCACAGCAGCAACAGCAGACGCGGGCCAAGGACCTCCAGGAGCAAGCGGGGGCGCTCCGGCAGGCGCACCAACAACAGCAGACGCGGGCCAAGGACCTCGAGGAGCAGGCGAGCACCCTCAAACAGGCACAGCAGCAACAGCAGGCACAGGTCAAAGACCTCCAGCAGCAAGCGGGGGCGCTCCGGCAGGCACAGCAGCAACAGCAGGCGCGGGCCAAGGACCACCAGGAGCAAGCGGGGGCGCTCCGGCAGGCGCACCAACAACAGCAGGCGCGGGCCAAGGACCTCCAGGAGCAGGCGAGCACCCTCAAGCAGGCACAGCAGCAACAGCAGGCGCGGGCCAAGGACCTCCAGGAGCAAGCGGGGGCGCTCCGGCAGGCACTGCAGCAACAGCAGGCGCGGGCCAAAGCCCTCCAGGAGCAGGCGAGCGCTCTCAAGCAGGCACAGCAGCAACAGCAGACGCGGGCCAAGGACCTCCAGGAGCAAGCGGGGGCGCTCCGGCAGGCACAGCAGCAACAGCAGGCGCGGGCCAAGGACCTCGAGGAGCAGGCGAGCACCCTCAAGCAGGCACAGCAGCAACAGCAGGCGCGGGCCAAAGACCTCCAGCAGCAAGCGAGCGCTCTCAAGCAGGCACAGCAGCACCAGTGGCGCGACCAGACCCTTCGGCAACAAGGGGAGACGTTGCAACAGGCGAAAGAGATTTCAGAAGATCAGCGAAAGATAAACCAGACAATTATGCAAAAAGAATTTGTACGACGGTCTTTAAAAATAAAGGAAGATTTCGTTCGAAAATTAAATATGGTTCTTCAAGATTTTCCGGAACCCAAATACGAAAAATTTCGAGAGATGATTGATGGTCTGTTGAACGGTATTCGCAAGCCAGGTATAGGCGAATTCGGTCATGTCAACAAACATTCGGATCAAAAGCCTGCCTACTATACCCCCGATGGTAGAACAAGGTTGAGCGAGAGTGAGCATCAAATGTCAAAACAAATTCTCGAAGCCATTACGTTTGACCCAGTCCAGAAACAATCGGATTATTCACAGCAAAAATACGAAAACGATGTTACTGTTTTTTGGGAACGTGAGTCTGCTTTGTACAAGACTGAAAAAAAACGAGGTGGGACAAATGCTGATAAATCAAGGGGTAAGGAATTATGGAAGAAACTAAAGGAACTCCAGCAACAACAGCAGACGGGCGCCGAGGAAGAGGAATCTCTTAGCTATCGTGATGATATTCGAAACCCAAGCTTGGAAATTTTTAAAGAAGCAGCGGCAAAGACGAAATCGAGTGTTACTGATGAAGCTAGAAACAGACAAATTTTAGAGCAAGAAAGTAATCTTTTTGGACTTTTTAAGGGTCGAGAAGCAGGCGATCGATTAAAACAATCAGATTATGAAATAGCTGATCTAGAGTTTAAGGAGTCAGGTCCTCGAAAGAGTGGGTCCTCTTTAAAATCGGCTCACGGTCTTTGGGAAAGCGGGCTAAGCTCCGTTCGTCTAAAGGAGCTTGAATCCTTTCAACAAGAATTGCGTAAGACATCTGAAGGGGATCTGAAAAAGGGATTAGTCAGTATTGTTAAAGCAAGTCAAAGGACATTACGAAATCTGATAGATGCAGAGGTAAAAAGGACTTCCAACGTCGGGAGTAAGAATCTACTTCAACAGACCAGAAAGACCTTGTTAACGAAATTATCCAGTGAAAAGAATTTGGAACAATATCTGGAAAGAAATCTAGGTGTTGGGCTCTCACATTTAAAAACACTAGAACAGAAGCTAATTCAGGAACGAAGGAAAGAAAAGACATTCCAAGGGGAAAAAGATAATTTGCCTCCAGGCCTTCATCTTGGACAACGCACGGCGCTCCAATCTAAATTAAAAGACCAAATGCAAAAGGTTCAGGAAATTAAATCGGTGCATAAAGTTGTCAGTCAAATGTTTTCTGCCCACATTAAACAAGAGATGATGCATGCTCGGAATCAGGTATACAAAGAAATATCGTCTAATCCTCGAGCGAGAGAAAGCCTAGATGCTGCACAGATTGGGAAGGTTCGGCGTGAAAAAGAAGCGCAAGCGTTCCAGGAACGGATGATAGAAATGGATTTATATACAGAGAAGATGACCGAACGACTATTGGAAGAGCAATTGAGTTGAAAAAGAACGCAAAGAATCGTTTAATTTCGCCTGATAAAACCAATTAGGCCGAATTATTTATGGAATTTAGGCCATCAAATTCAGGCCATTTGAACTTCACCACACATCTAAAAGGAGTGAAGTGCCGAATCTAGCAGTTTGTCAAGCCTGTCATGCAGATATTCGTGTTGGCGCTAAGTTTTGTCATGAATGTGGCCAGGCAATCGTTCCATCAGCTTGTCCAAATGGACACCCTTTGCAAGGGCATGAACGGTTTTGTCCTAGTTGTGGGGATCAAGTAATATCTATGGCCTCATCCGCGAATAAATCAAAGGAAGAAGCTAATTGCGATAGCTGTGCCCACGTTAGAGTAGCCACCCCTGTAAGTAGTTTGATGAGCGCATGGGGTAACACTAAGATGAATGAGCAATTACTCAAGATTAAAGAAGACGAAACAAAGCAGCGCATTTCCGAAACTAAGCAGAAAGTGGAACTAATCAAGATTAGCCGACGGGAATGGGGGTTCAGGCCGCTGTTGTCCGACTATTGCGCTGCGCAAAGCTCCCAGGACATTTATGAAATATGCGAGTTGAAGAATCGAGCAAAAGATTGTTCAGATTTTCAGGCGACATCTCGAACATATATGTATTGTAGTAGCTGTGTTCATCGGATGCCCCATGGAGATCCCTATCTCGTTCTTTATGGCGTGAATAACACAGAGATCCATTCAAAAATGAAAGAAGGTATCGATGCTCAGGGAGCAATCGAGATGGCTACTCTCTATCATTCAAAAGGGGAGTGTCATTCTATGCCCAGGTTTCATGATTGGTGTCGGTATTTTACGAGTGGGAAACGATATGTCTGTCTGCCCTATCCGAATGTGCATCACGACTGTCCGTATCATGAATGGCCTGAGGGAGAGAGTGCCAGTTTTCTTTCCTAAGTGCGGGCACTTGGATTGACCATGATCGGAAAATGATTGTTTTCTCAAAAGCTACCGATGCAGAAAACCCGATTTCGAGGCAAAATAGAGAATGAAATGAGTAATAAAAGTAAAGGTAAGACGCTGGCTAAGAGATAGTTGTGCTTTTATCCTTCAACCCCAAATATGGTGTTGAACGGGAATCCATCCAATCGGTTGCAGATAAATCGATCGCGGAAAAAAAGCGCAGATGGATCTCAACTGAAAGGTTCCTGCAAGGCACCGTTTAACAAGCGGGAAGCTGCGCCAAAAAATTGAAATTGTTTTACGACAGCCAAATTTACATGGCAGTATTCCAGTTAAGCGCCTCACAACGATTGGCTGTGCAAAGGAATTGGAAGGCTGGTCAGGGAATGGGAAATGAAAATTAAAAAGACAATTTATTGACATTCTTGAGGGGGATTTTGAAGATGTGGTCATATTTGAAAAGAATTCACGCATGACCTGCCTGCCCAGGCAGAATAGTGAACCTGCCTCTCCCCCTAGTTAAGCGCAAATGCTGTGAAAAGAGCCAAGCAATTCTTTTTGTAATGCCAACGAATCTATCCATCAATAGAGGGTAGCAGACCCCATGTTAGATAAGAACAGCGTTTGGGTTTTGCAGATAATGGCATGGGCGATTTGTGGAATTGCGGGAATGACCGCCGCGTGGTTTCAGTTTCGAGAAAGCGGGCAAACCTCACAGGAAAAACAGTCTACGCAAGATTGGTATCGCAATAGGTGGGAAAAGATTCAGGACACAGGAATCTTTAATATCTCAGAGAGCGTTATTCATGATTTGCTAAAGTGGAAAAATTCTTTAAGCCTCCGTGTGAGGGACAAACTTGAGTGGATGGATGGATGGCCTTGTGCAGTCGCAATTGCAGCAATGCTAGTTATTAATGTTATTGGTTTTCCTTCAAATTTGAATAGTTGGTTTTTCCTCTTTTATATCTACATGTGGGTAGCTGGAATCTATTTGTTTTTCCAAAGGCATGAAGATCCCATGCCTTTTTTTGCAATTCTCACTGAAATCATCACTCTAAGGTTTTGCATGTCAATGGACATTTTGTCAGCCACCGTATTGATGATAGGGCTCTTACCTCTTCATTTGTATTTGACCGTTGTCACCATTATCGGATTCGAGCATACCCTTTTTTCTTTTCGTTCCAGAGAGTTACTTGGTGATAATTTTTTTAATAATGGTCTCCTCTTTGGAATTTCGGTCTGGTTTAGTTTTGGAGTGACGTTTATCGCGATGACAATTGGCCACTTTGCGGAAAATGCTTCCTGGGTGCCTCGGACCTATCAAATGCTAATCTCAAACTTTTTTTTTGACGGTTTGACGATGCTCGCTACATTCCGGGTTCTCGAAGCAGCCGTTGGCCCAAACCGTCGCTACCCAATTCCAATTGCCATTGTTCTGGACCTAATTGTAGCAGCCATTCTGTCCTGTATGGCATTATGGTTCGGTTTAGTTGGGACCGCGCAAGCCCTTTCAACTGCCCAGCTCCTAAAGGTTTTAATTGGGATGAACCCAGGAGGGGAAGGATTCTCAATTGGGCCATTCTTCTGGATTATGCACACGACTTTTATCCCGACGTTCATCTTTTTGTTCATCTTGTCCGTTTGCTGGTTTGGGAAATGGGCTGTTTTGCCCATCATGGGTGTGCTCGAACGTGGACACCAAATTGAAAATCCACATCACCATACTGCAATGGCATTTGCCCTTCTCGCCGCAATTTTTGGTGTTATGGCTGCTGCATTGGGTTGGCTTTCTGGTAAATCGTTGCCCTCTTCCTCCCTCTGAAGATAAATTTGAAAGGGGCTTAATTCGTTTGGGATTCAATACTTATTAATGAGGTCGGTTTAAGTAACATCTAAGTCTTACACGATTAAAACGCCCTAAATTTCTGTTTTTGGTTCGCTGTTCTATTGTAAGGTTTCCCGTCAAGCGGATAATGGGGACATAGTGTTTTCTGAAGGGAGGTCGACATGCCGACGAATCCAATTTGTCCAGAATGTAAGGCTGCAATCTTACAATCACAAAAATTTTGTGCCGACTGTGGGGCTCAGCTTATTTTCTCTGTTCCCACGCACTGTCCCAATGGTCACCCCATTAAGGACAACGAGAAGTTTTGCGCTGAATGTGGATTGAAAATTAGCGGTAAGCTGTCCCCGTCAACATCTACAGGTTTCATGGATCCTTCTGCGGTGAATGAACGGCCTCAGCTCATTAGATTTCTTTCGCAGTGGGCAGCAGCTGAAAGGAAATTTCTCGTAGATGGAGATGTGAGCTCATACGTTAAATTCTGGCACTTTATTTTACAGAGGCATAGGACAGATGGCTCCTCTATCGCTTTTTTGGAAATTATTGAGAATTATGCATTTGCAACATTATTGAAGTATCGGGAAAACCAAGAAATTTGGAATGGTATGGTTGCGCTAATGCCTGACCGTATACTCTCCGCTCAGAAAAACAGCGAACAAATTAAAGCAATCATAAAGCCTGGCCCCATACAAGAAATGTTTAATGATTGGCCGTATGACGCGTTTTGTATTTCCTCCCAGGCATCGGAAAATGACCTTAAGGAAGCGTGTCTTCAAACTCTGCGTGTCGGATTTTGGGTATTGAGAGTTGGCACAGCAGCAAGACAGCAGTTTTTGGATGATGAGAAACTCCGCCTGGAAAGTGGGCTCTATCCGGAATTTTGCATGTCGAGCATGCGGAAACTCCACTCCAATCTTGAGCGCGCATTACACAATCTCAGGGAAGGATATAAAAAGGAAGGAGTCGTCGGACTTGATGCCGAGGCAAAAGCCATTTGCACAGCTTTTATTAGCCCTCTTTCCCGTCGGGAATTCGCCGATGGGCTTGCACGGGCGATTCAAATGAAGGGCTATCCAGTCAGCTTCCCATATGAACCGCTCTCGGAGTGGGAAAAGAAGCAATTAGGTGCATGGGTGTCGGGTGAATATAAACTAAAAGATGTTATTGAATTTCTTGAAGGACGGTGGGAAAGCGGAAAACAAAATTTAAGTAAAATGACACATAGTAACGCATTGGGAGGAGCAAGCTTTCGTGGGCTAGAAGGGTACAATGCATTCTTTGACATGTCATTTCACGTTGTGACGATGACACGGAATCTCCTCAGTCAAATGCGATTCAAAATGGAAGCATTTGTCAAGAGCCAATCTCACTATCAGCATGTGGATTATCCTTTTTGGCCTCCAAGCCCGCTCAAACCGCAACTGCTCCATAATGCTTTCGAGAAGCAGGATCCTGATTTAGCAAAAGCCCTCTTTCCTAAATATAAAAGTCTGTATGATTTGGGGTATTTAACAGCGGTGAATTGGGTGCAGCATAAAAAGGCGTCTACACAATAACAAACCATGGTGCCTGGCATGGTAAGAGGAAATGAACCCGTTAAGGCATATGGAATTCACTTATTTCTAGGGTTAAGCTAGGGAGATGAACAAAATGGATATAGAACCTGCTATTCGAATTTGTGCGGAATGTCGATATATGCGGGAAAAACCTCTGGTTCATCCTTTTGGTAGAGGAGACTATCATTCGTCGGCAATCTTAGAAGAAATTGCGAAGTGGGAGGAAGAGCAAAATAAAACGGCGATTTTAGAAAAACAAATGGTTGATCGAGGTGATGATTTCGACTTCGAACCAGCTACGTTTCCATGGTGCGCGAACTGGACGGAGGAAGAAGGGAGATGGACCATAGATCCTATTTCAGGTCAAAAGAGTCCCATTTTTGTTTTATGCTTACAAGGGAACGCTGATGGTCAGTGTCGACGGTATGAACCAAAAATCTAAAAAGATTCCTCTTTAAATCGTTTTCCCCTGTTTTGATGGATGTACCCCAGAGATCACTCTCGACATCCTACTTCAATTCCGCGCTACTGTTCCAAATAAACAGCTGCCAAATGCTGGTAGGAAAGCTTCCAACCCTGAGGTAGGCTATCATCGGCAATCCCAACTCTTCTAATGAAGTATCCACGTATCCACAAGAAATAAATACATTTAGGCGCCAGATGAATACGAGAATGATAAGACCATTGAAAGTTTTCTCAAAGCCTTTTCCGAAGAAGGGGCTTGGTCCGTCGATTGTTCCAAATATTCAGGCATGGTATCTTCTAAGAAATATCTGGCAGATCAGACGCCTCCTTCCCAACCTCTGGATGGACTGAATGCCCAAAAGAGCCAACGATTCCACTCACAAAGTTCAACAGAAATATCAAAAAGAAAAAACACCTGCGGAGGGATAATAATTCTTTCCTTAACTGATCAACCGGTTGAATTTCTTTCATTTGAGATTTAATGAGAGACCACATATGGCGAGGAAATATTAGGACAGGCATTGCCAGGCCATTTAATACACTGGGAGCAAAAAACATCGCCACCAAATCTGAGTCGTATTTTGCCCTAGCTAGAAAAAAACTGCCGGGCTCGGTTGAACTTAAACGTGGATGGATTGTGCTCAAAATTCCTCAATCATATTGTTGCCAGGGAAAGTTCAGGGAGTTAAAAGTTAAGTAATGTCAGAAAATTCTCCGCAGAAAGTGAGTTTCCCTTGGAATGCAGTGGGAGCAATCGCTGGTGTCATTGGCGTTCTTGTAACGACATTGGGCCTTTTTTGGTCAATTTGGGCATTTATTATTTCCCCCGATCCTCCAAGAATTATTCACCTTTCCTCTTTTAATGACGGAGTTATTAAAGTTAAGTATCCTCGTGAAATACAGGGAGTAAAGAAATATGGAAATTCAAAACTAGCGGGATATTTATTCGGTCGCAACCATCCTTTTTTTTTAGAGATTATTGATAAACACGGGCTTGATTTAACTGCTTGGGAAATTTTTAAATTGTTTGTCAGGGACGGCTTTGATTTAGTATTTGGCGAAGGTGTTCCTCCTAGAATTTTGATCGAAATTCAAAGATTGCCCCCCGTATGGGGTATATTAAACATGAATAGTTCTAATAATGAAGAAGAAATTCGAGAAATTTCACAAAATTTATTACAACTAAATATACAAGAAACCGTCCTATTTGAAAGAACCGTCCTCACCCATGAAGTAGGAGCTCACCCTTTTAGAATATTCAATATAATAAAATTTAGAATTGGATGGAATGACTTGTATGTTATTCAAGGCACCAAAGTACAAGATGATATTTTAATAGGGTTTTTAGCTTTCCTATTTGAAGATGACCGAATACAAAATCTTGTAGATAGCCTTTCTGCATCTTTTAATGAAATTACCGTTTCACTGAAACAAGCTCGGTCTATTCTTCCAGAACCTGCTAAAGTTCAGTATTTTGAAAAGTTAATCTGCGGTCCATCAGATCTCGTGTGGGAAGTTACAGTGGGTCAAGGTCGTAGGGTGCTTGTGTATCCTGTAGAACTTGCTCAACCGAAGGAACCTGCCCACCCCTGTGGGTATTGGATGGAACCGGAAAGAAGCGAGCATGGATTTTATTCGGAGTTAAATTATGGAGATAGGATAGAAAAAATTCAATGTGTGCGAAGAATGTGCCCTGTTCCTAAAGAGCAATATTTCTCACCCTTAGAAAAGGTCTTAATACCTCGTCCAGAGGAAGTTTTGGATACACAACGTGTTTATAATAGCTACTAAAATTCCGCAGAACTTTTTGGATTCCATTTAAGATTCTCATCCGGATGCAAGGAAATGAATGGGGTAACTTAATAATTCATCTATAGGGAAGAATCGGTGCTGGCAGTCTTCCGGATTCTTAAAAAAAACAATGCAAAGCTATCTCAGAGGCAATATATTATCAACCAACTACCATGTAAAAATCCTCCCAATTCCCACCTCTTTTTTGCTAATTGCTATATTTTCATTTCTTATTTCTGGTTGCCAGGAAAATTCAGAAGTTCCCCATTTCATATATACACCTTGCCAGGAAACTAGTTCTGCACTCTATTTATTTGTCACTCGAAATTCTGAAGAAAGGGTATTTGGTTATAAAGTAAATGAATGCCCGAATGAAGAGAATTTGGCATGGTTTCTTAAAACTATTCCAGTTATAGAATCTGGTGATGTGTATGATTTCTTGGGACTTAAAGAAGGAGATTCCCTCCGGAAAATTTTTTGTCTAAAAAGAACATGGCCAAAATGTAACAACGAGGAGAAGTTGTACTGGAACATAAATGATTTTGTTGACGAGGTTGTATTTGAAATAAAGTATCCCTAAAACCAACTTTTGGTCAGTGGTCAAAGAAAGGAGAAGGGGCCTCTCTATCGCGCGGACCTGCCAGACAGAAATCCTTTCGAAACGAATTTGTATAATGTGTTAAGGTAGGACAACAGAGTTTACAATTGTAAAGATCATTTCCGTATCGATCGCCCTCATGGTTGGCCTGTAGTGCTCCCCCGAAATCAAGCCACCTGTGAGTGTTGTTCTTGCCGGAATTGTCGAGGGCTCCGGTACCGTAACGCTTGATGCGGACGCTCCTCGTTGTACCAGCGCATCCATCGTGTGATCATCTGCCGAGCATCATCAAATCCCTCAAAGTGGTGTTGCCACACACATTCCTCTTTGAGACTCCGAAAAAAGCGTTCAATAAGCCCATTCTGTTCCGGCGTATAGGGCGTGATAAATTCTTGTTGTAGTCGATAGGCTCGACAGGCTTGGCGGAATCGCCGACTCTGAAAGATCAAACCATTATCACTGCGGAGTACCGGGGTCGTTCCCCCAGGACGCAAGGTGCCAAAGCGTGCGAGACAGGCCGCTTCTATCGCTCGTTCGGCTTCCTTGGCTCTCCCGCGTAAAGCAAACTCATAGCCAATAATCTCGCGATCATGACAATCAATCACCGCCGTGAGATGGCCCCAGCCATCCTGTCCACACGGAATATGGGTCACATCCATGGCCCACCGCTGATCACTCTGAGGGGTGCGACTCCTCAACCGCTGGGCCCGAGGGCGAGGCGTGCGGGTTCGTTGATGCACCAGCCATTGCTTTATCCGTAAGGCGCGATACACCGCTTTCCGATTGATCGCCAGTCCCTCTCGATACCGCAACCACGCCCACAGCCGGCGGTAGCCATAGGTCGGATACTCTTGAATGAGTGTGTGCAGCTTCATGACTAAAGGCTCGGCGAGTGTGGGAGGGGCTTCCTTCCTCGCGGCCGTCCGATGGAGCGTCGATCGTGCGACTCGTAAGACCCGACAGACCTGCCGCTCTGAGATGTCCGGAAAGGTCGCTTTCACACGTCGGACATCTCCCGGCCCAAAGGGTACGGTTTCAAGGCCTCCCGTAAGACATCATTTTCTACCACCAGATCCCCAATCTTCTGTTTGAGTTTCTTCATCTGTTCCTCCTTCAGCCCGTCCTCGTCTTTGGGCCGCCGCCGCAGACCGTTTTCTGAAGCCCGAAGAAACTGATCTTGCCACCCCTCGACCTCGGCCACCGTCAACCCATGCTGTCGGGCCGCTTCCGCCACTGACGTTTCACCTTTCAGTACGCGTAAGACGAGAGCGGCTCGTCGTTTCGCTGTCCAGCGTTTAATCGGTTCGTCCTGTCCCATCGTTTCCCTCCTTTAAGAAGTGGGTTATGTCTTAAAGGTGGTCTCACTTTCAAGGGGAGCAGTATAGGCCTGTATACCAATGCACAAAGCGTACGGTTCAAGAACCAGAGAGACACCCGCATTTAAGTATCCGGCGCCAGTGCGAGTTACTGGGGTTGGGTCGAGCGACATGGTAGTACAAACCAGCAGAATAAAGTATGGAAACGCTTGAGTTGATGTGACAGATTGATCGGCAATATACCCGCACCCCGTTTATGGTAGTCGTCGGATGACCGTATTTCTCAACGGGGCAGGGTATACAGTGCATCGCAAGCGCGTGCAACGCCTCATGCAGCGGATAGAACTGGAAGCCGTGGCCCCTGTCCCCCAGACGAATCGCCCCCAGCCTCAGCACACGGTCTATCCCTAATTGTTACGGGATCTCGTGATTGACAGACCGAATTAGGTGTGGTGCCGGAACTTTTGTTCCGACCCCGTCCACAGACTCATAAAGCATCAAATCCGATTTGACTACATCTGGTAAATTGATAAAGTGTTTGTCAAGAATGAAGGAGATGGATTCAGTTTTTGTGGCGGGCAGTCGATCAAGATAAGGGTATGTTGGTGAAACGTCGTCGCAATCAGTGCGAAGCGAACGCTTAGTCACAAAGTTCTTGTAATCAAGAAATTAGGAAGTGCCCTCTCACAGACTTTTTTGTTTCAATTACAAGAAGCACCTAGTAAATGTCGGTGTCTCATTTGGCAGTTTCCGCTCGCGGCGCGTGAATTGCGGTTTCTTCGTTTTACCTTGCCCGCCTATTTTCGTCAGTGCTAACATGACATCATTGGGAAGATTATCAAGGAGGAGTGAATGCAATGGCGAATGTGACCTTGTTGGTGTCCAAATCCTGTTCGGCCTGTCCTAATGCGAAAACGCTCTGGAAGGGCATGCGGGTCAAATATAGTTTCAGTTATCGGGAGATTGATATTACATCGGAGGCCGGTCAAGAACTCGCGGAGCGACATGCCATTCGTGCCGTGCCCGCCACCCTGATCAATGGACGGTTGACCTTTATCGGGGTTCCACCGCGGGAGAGTGCGGAGAAGGCGCTGCAAGCGAAGGCGAAGCCAAAACCTAAAAAAGAGGAAAATGAGGAATAATCTCAGGACTTTATCACTATAATTTTGCTCCTCATAGACATTTTCTGAGGAGTTTCCACCGCGAAGAATACACGAGGTTCCCACATGCCCAATGAAGATGAAGACGAAATAGAATTAGATATTGAGTTGCCCGTCCTTCCCAGGGTTCCTTCCGGACCTCCGCCGGAATGTTCCTTCTGTGGTGATCCCATGTCCCTGATAGACGGGGATTGGAGTTGCCCTGATTGTAATGGCGAGCTCATAGGACCCGAAACCGGCTAGAAATCGGCAGGAATCGGTTTTATAGCCTACCGCCGATCGAACGAACGCAAAAGTCCGGATGTTCACGCTTGTCAGCGGCCCATTCTCTTACCTCGAATCAGCTCTTGTTGAAACGGTCCAGCAGATCAAATCGGCCGATTCCCGCGCGCCGCTGGCCATTCTTGTGCCTTCGGATTCATTGCGAAGGAGGCTCCAGTGGTTATTATGCGCGGAGCATTCCTGTGCGCTCTTTGATCTCCATGTTCTGACGTTCCATCAGTTCGTTCTCCATCTTCATGCCGAGCAAGCCGCATTGGGTTCGCTGGAAGCATGGGTGTCTCCGTTTGAACTCGTCGGCGACTTTTTCTATGAATACCTTCTAGCCGTACTCTTGGAAAAGAGTGGGCAAACTGTCGGACCCTTTGCCGATCTTCAAAGTTCGTCAGGTCTCAGGCAGGCCGTGTGGCGGAGCATTCGGGATTTGCTTGAAGCGCAAGTTGAGCCACGCCTGGCTCTCCGTGCGGTGGAAGAGGGGCTGTTCGATGAGATTGCAGTCACTCGCCTTGCGGGCTTACTGAAACTTCAGGAGGCCATCGTGAATGTGAGCCGACAACTAGGGGTGGGATTGCCTGAAGATTTGGCCAATTCCGTGATTCCCTGGGTTGGGGCGTCACCGTTTGTTGCCAAATTCCCGACGATCATCTATTACGGTTTTTACGACATCACGCAAGTTCAGCTTTCGCTGTTAGAAGAAGTGGCTCGTACGAATTCCGTGAAGGTGTTCTTTCCCCTTACTGATCAACCTGCCTATCAATTTGCCCAACGATTTCTCGATCGACATTTATTAAAAGCCGGAGTGGTGCACCAATCTCATCAGGTTGGGCACAAAGCGTTGGAATTAAGGAGTCCGACGGTATCATCCCCCTCCGTGCAGGTGGTAAACGTGATCGGGGGCCAGGGGGAGCTGGTTTTTACTTGCAAAGCCATTCTGCATGCGGTAGAAACGACAGGACACACGTTTCATGAAATTGGGGTGGTGGCCAGAACTCTCGAGCCATATGGGCTCTTTCTGCGGCGGGTGTTTGCGGAGCATCGAATTCCCTTTTGCACGACAGCGACCTTGCCTTTGTTGGAAGAACCGTACGCGAAGCTTTGGTGGCAGCTTGCCGGCTTGAAGGAAGAGCGGTACCCCTGGCAGGCACTGCTGAATGTCGTGACCTCTCCCTATTATCGAAACCTGTCGGTCAACGGATGTTCCACCCATGCACAAAAGCCAATCTGGATCCAGGCCATTCGTCATTGGCGTCTTATGCAAGGTCGGGAAGATTGGGAACGTCTTGCAGCCGTCGCGAATGACCCGGAAGCAATTGCTGACTGGCAGCGGAAAGTCGGGGTGCCTCTGGAAGAGGCGTCTGTCGCTCTACAGCAGTGCGCGGACGTCGTGGGCCGACTGGTGGCCGATTGTCAGGCTCTTCCGGAATCAGGCTCGATTGGTGAGCTGACCCTCGCGTTTGAAGCACTCGTGAATACGCATCTTTCCTTGCTTCAAGAAGAGACATCTTCCCAAATGGAAGAGCGGGATCAGGCCCATCGGGAAAGTCTTGCACAAGCATTTGAACAGGTCATGACGCAGTTAAAGCAACTGGATCGGGTCGGTACTCAAGTGACCTGGGGTGCATGGGTGGAGGTGTGTCGAGGAGCCCTGGAAGGAACAAGAATGCCTATTCCGGGGCAAAGCCCCTTAGGCGTGCAGGTATTCGATGCTATGGCGGCGCGCGGCCAATCCTTTAAAACCGTGTTTATTCTTGGAATGAATGATCAGGTTTTTCCACGAGTGGTTCGGGAGGATGCATTTTTACGTGATGGGGATCGAAGGGTGTTGGCGGAAAGCCTTGGATATAAAATTGATGAAAAAATGCATGGGTTTGATGAAGAGGCTTTGTTGTTTGCGTTGCTTCGGCACTCAGCCCGTGACCGGGTGTATCTCGTCTATCAACGTGCCGATCACAAGGGGCGTCCGCTGTTGCCGTCTCCTCTCCTAACGGAATGCATGAGAGATGTCCCGGGCTGTTCTGAACAGGTGATGAGTGTGCCATTGCGTGTGGCTGAGCGGGTGAGACTCCCATACTTTTCCCCGGGTGAAGAGACGGGGCAGGAAACGCGCTTGCGGTATCTGCTTCAGGGGCGGGCGATCCAAACAGCTTCTTTGGAGCCATCGTTCTGGTGGATCTTGTTTCGCCATGGATTCAAGTCCGTGGCTGCTCTTGAAAAAACGTCCACAGGGGCGGGATCGCATGATGGAATGATGGCCGTCGAAGGGGCCCATTGGCAGGAGCTCTTGTCCCGGGGGTTGTCACCGACAGTGTTGGAACGCTATGCCCAATGTCCTTGCCGGTATTGGATGGAACATGCCCTGCATACACGGAATGTTCGAGAGCCTATTTCGCGGGAAATGCCAAGCCGGGTTTGGGGAGAGTTGGGGCATACCATTCTTCGACACGTCTATCGCTATCTCATCGATCATCAATGGCCGGTCTCTCCAATAGAGTCCGTTCATCTCTCTTCCTTGATTGCCTCGACCATTGATCAGGTATGCGATACATATGCGTCGCACTATGGCAAAGGGTATGTGGTCCTGTGGGAAAGAATGAAAACGCAATTAGGTGCCGTGGTCGTTGCGATGATCGAGCATGATCAACAGGAGTACGTCGATCAGGCTATGGTGCCGGTGGATTGTGAGATAGGGGCCGAGGGAGAAATTGGAAGCGGGGTGCCGGGAGACTCGGCCTTGCTGAAGATTCATGGACGAATGGATCGCGTGGACCGGCAGTCGGATGGCCTAAGGACTCGTATTGTGGATTATAAATTTTCTGGTGGTTTGGCGACTCGAATAGACCACCCCGATCTCGTCAATGAAGCCCTGCGTGGTCGACGGTTACAACCTCCTTTATATTCACTGATGTCTTCCTTGAGCCTGGCCGGCCATTCCGGAGAACATTCCAAAGAAATGATGTCGCCACATCCTGCGATGCATTCCGTGGAATTCCGGTTTATCCGTCCATTGCATCCTGCACCTCTCACCTTCTCATCGTTTCCCAGTTCGATCTGGGCAACGCAAACCGGGGACCAATTATTGCGGACCATTCGTCGTTGGATCGAAGGCATCCGCACCGGGCAGTTCTTTATTCTACCTGGTCCCTATTGTCGTGACTGCGCGTGGTCGGTGGCCTGTCGGTTTCAGCATCATCCCTCGTGGGTGAGGGCGTATGGAATTCCCTTGGCGAAGGAATTTCGGCAAGGGCGAAAGCAACGGGCCACCCATGAGTAATCTCGAACGTCTTCCCGATGCCGATGCGCGACTGATGGCAGAAACCACGTTTGATCGTAATGTCGTTGTGCTGGCCGGGGCCGGGACGGGTAAAACAACGCTGTTGGTGAATCGATTGGTTCATGCGCTTTTGAGGGAACCACACCCGTTACGCTTGACCGACATGTTGGCTCTGACCTTCACGAATAAAGCGGCTAATGAAATGAAATCGCGGCTCCGCGACCGGTTGCATGCGTTGCTGGCTGATTGTGAGGCGGAAGCCGGAAGTGAAGATTCCGATGGCACAGGCCTGGAGGAGATCAAACAACGCTATCATGTGTCCACGGCGCATGTGAGAGGGAAAATTCAGGTCGCCTTGCGTGATCTGGAGAAATCGCAAATTGCCACGCTTCATAGTTTTGCCGCTCATGTTCTTCGTCTGTATCCCTTAGAAGCCAGGGTCGATCCGCATTTCCATGAGGATGAAGGAATGCATTTTCTTGAGACATTTCAACATGCGTGGGATGCCTGGTTGGAACAGGAATTAGGGGGGCAAGGTTCGGCGCATGCCCAGTGGCAGGCCCTGCTCAATCACATGGGTTTGCATGAAATTCGATCCTTTGCCTTTTCACTCAGCCAGGATCAGATTTCTATTCCTGAATTAGATCAGCAAGTGTGTGCCGAAGGTTCCTCGCCGGCCTTTCGGAAGTGGCTACAGAGTAAACAGCATCAGGTCCGATCATTGCTGACGAAATACGATCGCGACAAACCCCGAAAAATTGAGAAGCTCCTATCTCTTGCTGAACGCGTATTCGATCGGGTGGCCGAGAGGGAACCACCAATGGACTTTCATTTGTCTGATGAGGAAAAAGCCCTGGTTGATACCACTATTGGCAAGGCCCCGGGAGAGTGGGATGCGTCGGATTTTCAAGATGCCAGGCGGGCGATTCGAGCTGCGCAACAGCTGTTGCAGGTCAATGAAGCCCTGTTGGGCAAGGTCCTTCATGTGCTTGGGCCGTTTGTCGAACGAGTTCGCCAGGATTTTTCGGCGAAGGGATGGATTCGATTTGATGGGCTCTTGATCCGGGTCAGAGATCTCTTACGGGATCATCCCATGGTCAGAGAACAATTGAAGGGGACCTATGCGGCCATAATGGTTGATGAGTTTCAGGATACTGATCCGGTTCAATATGAAATTTTACTTTATCTAGGTGAGTGTCCACATGAGTGCGGGAGGTTTTGGCGGGATATCCAGCTTATGCCGGGGAAGCTGTTTATTGTGGGTGATCCCAAACAATCGATCTATGCCTTTCGGCGAGCTGATATCGAGGCGTTTGATCAGGTCGTGGACAAAGTGACGCAGGATGGAGGGATCGTGTGTACCCTTCTGACTAATTTTCGTAGTGATGGGACCATTCTTGAAGCCGTCAATGCGATATTTGACCGGCTATTTATTCCTCAAGCTAATGTCCAACCCCCGAATGTCCCCCTGGCGGTTGGACGGATGCGAGAGCCGGGCTCTGGCTCGACAGGAATGGAGATCTGTGTGATGGCCAACCCTCAAGGGGAGGACGAGTGGGATGCTGAGCGGGCCACACGGGTGGAAGCCGAATGGTTAGCGGGGTGGATTGAAGAACAATTGCTGCCGGGAAGCCAGTGGATTATGGAAAAGGGAATGAGAACCTCCTTACGTCCGGGGCATGTCGCGGTGTTATTAAGAAAGTTTACCAATGCGCAGGTGTATCTTGAAGCATTGCAGCGCCACAACATTCCTTGCATGACTGATGGTGAGCGGCATTTTTACCGGCGTCAGGAAGTGATTGATGTGGTGAATGTGCTTCGCGTCCTGGATGACCCCACCGATGCTCTGGCCCTTGTGGGCATTCTCCGTTCTTCATTAGGCGGGCTGACGGATCGGGAGATTATGGATGTCATGAAACTTGGCCCGTTGGATATCCGGCAGGCTCAGAGACTTGATGCATGGGCGAGTTCCCAAAAGGCAGTCATTCAAGGCCTTTTTCAGCGGCTGGCCTGGCTTCATGCCCAAGCAAATCGACTCCCACTTCCGGAATTGCTTGATCAACTGTTTCAGCAACTTCCTCTCGTGGAATTGGCCGCCGCCTCGAGCCATGGTGAGCAGGCGGTGGTGAATGTCTGGAAACTTCGTGACCTTTTGAGTGAACAGGCGGGCATTCCTTCTCTATCGTTTTCTGCGTGGGTGGAGCGATTGGCCGATTTTCTCATGACCCATCCTTCAGAGCCGGAGGCCCCTTTGGCCGAAGAGACGTTAGACGCCGTCCGTGTCCTCACGATTCATAAGGCCAAAGGGCTCGAATTTCCCGTGGTGCTGTTACCCGGGTTGCATCAGAAGGCTACAGGACTGGATCGCGGGGCACAGATTACATTTGACTGGATTAGCGGTTTGTACGGTTGTACGTTGCCACCTGTGTGGAATGCAGGCCAGGTGCCTCTGTGGGAAAAGCAACGGATCCGGGAAGCTGCCGAACAGCGACGTCTGCTCTATGTGGGGATGACCAGGGCCAGGGAGCGCCTAATCTTATCAGGGGGCATGCTCCCGAAAATGGGTGGGGAGAGCCTTTTGAGTCTTATTCAGGGAATTGGTGAAGGAGAGTTCGGGAATCCGGAACTGGATATTGTGCGAGTGGGAGGAGTCTCCATTCCTCACACCGTCGTGACGCCCGCGGTGTTGAAATCCTGGAAGCCCTCGAAGCAACCTTCTGATAATGAAGGTAGTAGTGAGGTGGTGATCTCGACGCCACAGTGGGACATACGTGAAATGAGATGGCAACAGACCAATCAGGCGGAGGCGTACGTCAATCCTTCCATGCTGCATCAGGTGAAATCGGCCCAGGAGCGGGGAAAGAGGGGGCAAGGTTCACGTGGGACCGGTCAGCGTCTTGGGATTTTGATGCATCGAGTGCTTCAACGGTGGGATTTTCAAAGTGAGCATGAAATGGTTCAGGGTGCGCTCGTCGATTTTTGTGAACGCCAGTTACCAGGCCAGTCTGGGTTGGACAAGAGTGAGGTGGTCAAAGAACTTGAAACGCTCTTTGATCACTTTCTCGGTTCACCGGGGTATCGGGAATTGCAGAATGCAACTATTCTTGGTCGGGAGGTTCCATTTGCGGTGCCATGGCCTGTCGGGCAACATGAGTCTTCCTTGCCACGGACCTGCGTGATGGAAGGGGTGATGGATGTGGTCTATGAAATCGATGGCGACGTGTGGGTTGGCGATTATAAAACGGATCGCGTATCCTCTCGCACGGTGGGGCAGCGCGCGGAGACTTACCGGAAACAAGCGCAGGCCTATGCACGGGCCGCACGCCAATGCTTGGGTCCTGCGGTCAAAGGGTGTAAACTCTTTTTTATTCGTCTCGGTGAAGTGGTCACGGTGACTGTAGGAGCCGAGGGAACTATGTTTCAATACGAACAATAGATGACAAGAAGGAGGGAGCGATGAGGAATTGGAGGATGAAGGTATGCGTTGGGGTCTATTTCATCATGATGGCGGCAGGAGGGTGCGCATCGGACAAACCAGCGCCGTTGACAGCCTTGGCCCCTCCTCCAAATGTGGATACCAAAGTGTTGCAGGTTATGAACGAAGGCAAGCGCTTATTTGACGAAGGCCGGTGGGAAGCGGCACGTCAACAATTTCAGGTTGCCGTCCAACAACAAGCCGATCTGGCGGAAGCCCACTATAATCTCGCGTTGTGCATGGACAAAATGGGCGAACAAGCCGGCGCAAAGAAACATTTCATTGAGGCTGCCAACCTTGCTCCCGGCAATAAGGTCATTTGGAATTCCCCACCGCTTCGACGGTATGGAAATGTTCCCGATGCCCCTGCGGAAGCTACCTCGGCTCCGGTCATGCCAGGATTCGGTGGGGGAGCGACTCCGGGCGGCGGGGGGTTTTAAGCTGCTTGATCGTAATTTCTGGGAATCTGATAAGTATGCGTGAAGTGGGGGAGTGTTATGCCTGTTTGTAACCCCGGACAATCATGAAGACGCCGACCGCAACCATCGGGATGCAGAGTAACTGACCCATCGTGATCCACTGGAAAATAAACCCTAAATGACTATCCGGTTCACGGAAAAATTCTACAATAAATCGAGCGACTCCATATCCGCAGATGAAGGTCCAAAACATGGTGCCCGGTGGAGTTGACCGGCGGTGGATGACCCATAAAAGAACAAAGAGTGCAACGCCTTCCAAGCCTGCCTCATAGAGTTGCGAGGGGTGTCGGCACTCCGGGCCGCCATGGGGGAATACCATGCACCATTCGACGTCGGTCGGTCGTCCGAATAATTCTCCGTTGATAAAATTCCCCATTCGTCCAAAGCCCAACCCGATTGGAGCCGCTCCTGCGGCTAAGTCGGCGATGGGCCAAACAGGAAACCCGCGGATTTTGCAAAAGATCCAGATCGCGATACATGTGCCGATCAGCCCGCCGTGAAAGGACATTCCCCCTTCCCATACCGCAAAGATTTTGAGGGGATGGTCCAGATAAAAGGGAAGGTTATAAAACAACACATATCCCAAGCGCCCTCCGAGAAAGACGCCAAAGGCGGCATAGACAATAAGATCGGATAATTGTTGTGGTGGGAGAGAGACATTCCTTGTGGCGGCCCTGGACTTGATCAGCCAGTAGGCTCCTGCCAGACCCAGGAGGTACATGAGACCATACCATCGAAGTGCCAGGGGCCCGATACGAAAAAAGACCGGATCAATGTCCGGATAGGGGAGCCGCGCAAGGTCCGCCAAAATGGAGACAGGATCAAAGGCCATCATCCGGTAATGTGCTTTACTTTACGACCGAGGTGCCCGGAGGACGTTTGTGCTCCATCTAAAGGGGAACCCTCATTTGGGAGCCAAATGGGAAGATGGCGTACTGCATGCTTCATCATGGGCGAGCCAGTTGGGAAAGCCTCGTTCTTCTTGGAAAGTGGCAAAATGTCTATCGGCAAGGGTTTGTGGAGCAGAATAGGGTTGCCTTACACTAACAGGGACGGGTCCGGTCACGTTGTTCGGAAGACGTCACATCATCTTCCTACCATAAATGCAGATGAAAGAAAAGGCGTGTTGGCTGTAATCGGAAGTCGGTATCTTGACGAGAGGCATAGACATCATGGCTGAAATGGGATCATCGTCTCGTTCGAATGGTGCAGAAATCATTCTTGATTGCATTAGTGACGGAGTGATTACGATTGACCTGCAGAAACGTGTGACCTTTTTAAACCGGGCGATGCAGAAGATGCTGGGCTACAACGTCGATGCGGCGGGGACACTTTTAGCCTGTGATGTTCTGATCCAAAGCAATATCTGCTCGACTAAGGAATGTGTTTTGGAGCGGGCGCTTCAGGGGGAGCGGGTGTCGAATTTTGAAGCGATGGTTCGTCGACGTGATGGCGTACATATTCCGGTCAGCATCAATACCGACTTTTTATTGGATAAGGAAGGCAAGCTGATCGGGTTAATCGAAGTTATCCGTGATATCTCGCTGGTTCGCGAGTTGAGTGCCAAGGTGGAAGAGGTGTCGGAGCTCAAGCATCGGCTGGGAGAGCAGACCAAACTGGATAATATGGTAGGTCGATGTCCTCGCATGCAGGACATTATGGCGAAATTGCCGATCATTGCCGCTTCGAAATCCTCCGTTCTCATCACCGGAGAAAGTGGAACGGGCAAGGAATTAATTGCCTGTGCGTTACACGCCCACAGCCCGAGAAAGGATGCCCCTTTCGTCGTGGTGAATTGCTCAAGTCTATCTGAGGGTATTCTGGAGAGTGAAATATTCGGTCATGTCAAAGGGGCATTTACCAATGCGTATTTTGATAAACCGGGCCGGTTTGAAATTGCGAATGGTGGGACGATCTTTCTTGATGAAATCGGGGAGATGAGTGTCGCCACCCAAGTGAAATTATTGGGAGTGCTTGAGCGGGGACAGTTTGAGCGGGTTGGGTCCAATGATACGGTTTCGGTGGATGTGAGGGTGGTCGCGGCCACGAATCGGAATTTGGAAGAAGCCGTTCAACAAGGACGGTTTCGGGAAGATTTGTATTTTCGTATACGAGTGATTCCGGTTGTGCTGCCCCCCCTACGGGAGCGAACGGGAGATATTCCCCTGCTCGTGAATCACTTTCTTGAAAAATTTAATCGGGAAATGGACAAGCATATTATTAGCTTGTCTCCGCAATGTTTAACGGCACTTAGCCGGTACCCGTTTCCCGGCAATATCAGGGAACTCCAGAATATGATTGAGCATGCCTTTGTGTGCTGTGAAGAGGATACGATTCAATTTGAGCATCTTCCAGCCGACCTCCATCGGTACTGTTGGGAGCATCGGGAATGGACCGACTCTGAATCACTGGAGGCCCTAGAACGACAAGCCATCTGCCGGGCATTAGACAAGTCGGGTTGGCGGCTGAAGGAAGCTTCTCAACAGTTGGGGATTGGTCGATCGACCTTATGGCGGAAGGTTAAACAATTTGGAATAACTCAAACAACTTAAAAGCGTTTCATTTTGGTCTGCATTGTTACCTAATTGTGCCATTTGTATTAAAATGATATATTTTCAATAACTTATGTAATATTAATTCATGATATCTAATTTAATTGGTTTCATTTTGAAACATTTGTGGGGTGTGCTTTATATTAATTCCTTATTTATCATGTGCTTGTGCAAGATTTATTACGGCATATGGATTGCTTTTCCTAGACAATTAGATACGCATTGATTTTATTATTTTTTTCCCGGGAGAAGGAGTGCTTGATATGGATTGTCCGCGTTGTCAGGGAATCATGATTCAAGATAAGTTTGGTGATGTGGCTGATGAATCCGGGGCCATATATTTTTCGGGTTGGCGGTGTATTACCTGTGGGGAAATTTTGGATCCGGTGATTTCTGAAAATCGCCGGCACCATCATGAACCCCTCATCGGTCGATCGCGTAAAAAGTTTGCCACGCAACTAGGGTAGGTGTTTCTGCCCGTCGTTCTGCTTTTCGTATCCCCTATCCCAATTGTGCATGTGTGGTGAGAGACCCGAAATCCTCTTCAGTCCATGAGGGTTTCGGGTTTTCTTTGATTCATGGTCTAATGGTATGGTGAGAAGAGGTACTGGTATCGCGTCGCATATGTGAAATTTATTATGAGTGTCTGTGACATAAGGAGATTATTGAATGGCTGTTGAACAAAACCCGGCCGGTCCCGCGACCCCACCCAATCAACCTGAAGGCAATCCATTGCCGGGCGTGAGACACATCATCGCAGTGAGCAGTGGCAAAGGCGGAGTCGGCAAATCCACGGTCACCGTGAACTTGGCCGTCGCGCTTAAGCAACAAGGTTATGCGGTAGGATTAATGGATGCGGATGTGTATGGACCGAATATTCCTCTGATGATCGGGGTATCCAAAGAGCCGGGAAAGGATGGGGACAAAATTCTGCCCGCCGAGGGACAGGGAGTGAAAGTTATTTCCATGGGATTTTTCGTGCCGGAAGACACACCGGTGGTATGGCGGGGACCCATGGTCCATTCGGCGATCCAGCAATTTTTTCGTGATGTGGTTTGGGGGGAACTCGATTATTTACTGATCGATTTACCGCCCGGGACGGGAGATGTGCCGTTGACGTTGTCGCAATTAGTGCCCTTGACCGGAGCGATTACCGTGACCACACCGCAGGAAGTGGCTCTACAGGATGTGAGAAAAGGCATGACGATGTTCAAAAAGGTGAATGTCCCGTTGCTCGGGGTGATTGAAAATATGAGTTATTTTGTCTGCGGGCATTGTCACGTACGGACAGAAATTTTTTCAACAGGCGGTGGGGAACGTGCCGCTCAGAAATTTGAGATCCCATTTTTGGGACGAATTCCGATTGATCCGGCCATCCGGGAGGGGGGAGATAAGGGTACTCCAATTGTCAGCAATGATCCCTCGTCGCCCCAAGCCCAGGCGTTTTTTCAGATTGCAAAAACCCTGACGGCTAATGTGGACCAAGCGGAAAAAGGAGACGGGGACGCCGCGCCCTCCATTTCCAGTTTACTCAAAAAAATTACCGATCCCTTGAAGAAATCTTAAATCAAAGCACATTTATGTTGAGGAGAAACTATGTCGGAGTTAGTGCGTATCGCGAAAATCGATGAAGTGGAAGAGGGAAAAGGAGTGGTGGTGGAGGCCGGTGAGAAATGTTTGGCCGTCTTTAACGTGGATGGAGCCTTCCATGTTATCGATAACACCTGTCTCCATAGAGGAGGTCCGTTAGGTGAAGGTGATGTCGAAGGGGAGACAGTGACCTGCCCCTGGCATGGGTGGGAGTACAATGTGAAAACCGGACATTGTCTGACTAATCCCTCCAGTCATGTGAGATCCTACCCGACCGTGGTTGAAGATGGAGAAGTGAAAGTCGATCTGTCCTAGGCATAAAAAAGGCCATCTTGTAGAGGCACGGTGGCCATGAGCGGCTATCTCACATCACAAATGGCGGGAGTTGCGGGTCGTAGCAAGGCCCATGCGGACCACACTCCGTCATATGTTGTATTCCCCCATGAGTCAATACGATCTTTTTCATGTCTTCTTTGGCCAGTCAGATCCAATCAGACAGTTAACCCGAATGTCTGGTCCTGGCCACCCTTTCGTATTTCTTTCCCTTCCCCGTGTTAAATTTTAGAGAGCATTTTTCACCTCCGGTGTCATGATTTTTGGATTACAATCAATCAGGCATAGCATCCCCTTAGGGTTCTTGATAACATTGGAACATCACACTGTGTTGGGTTGATTCAGACCTTTATGTTTGTCAAACGTCTTTTGCTGTTCATCCCGCTGACCCTGGTCATTTTTCTGGTTCAATCCTATTTTTGGGTTCCCACCTACGAAAACCAGGCGGCCGGCAATCCCGATCGACTCGTGACCTACATTGAGGCGTCAATCGGGGACGCCAAAATTCTCAATCCTATTTTGAACGCAGATTCAGCCAGTTCCAATATTGTGAGCCACGTGTTTGAGGGGCTGCTGGATTTAGACGAAGACTTGAACCTTCGGAGCCGATTGGCAATTGATTGGCAGATTACGGAGCGCGCCTATCTTCTAGTCAATCCGCATCACCGATTTCCGGATGGAACGGAAGTGACAGGGGACAAGCTCTTTCAGAAGATTCATCAGGCTTGGAAGGCTGGAACCATTGAGGGGTTGCAGGAGAGGGTGCAATCCATTGAACTATTACCTTCAGGGCAACGATCGGAACCCATCTCACTCTTGGTGCCCAATGCGGAAGGCAACCCCCAACTCAAAGACCTCTCCATGACCATTGACGTACCGGAAAGAGTGGCATTCACGCTCTTGGAGGTAGACCAGGATTTATTCGACCGCTTAAAGCCGGTTCTCGGTGAGCGGTACTTTGAGCACTTCCCATATGACGAACTGATTCATCCTCATGAACCGGTACCTAAGGAATTGGAGGAACT
The DNA here is from genome assembly GCF_052156535.1 of Nitrospira sp. T9. Taxonomy (NCBI): domain Bacteria; kingdom Pseudomonadati; phylum Nitrospirota; class Nitrospiria; order Nitrospirales; family Nitrospiraceae; genus Nitrospira; species Nitrospira sp. T9. Next base: position 367,224 of record NZ_JBQKUP010000038.1, on the reverse strand, counting down.
TCTGCGGGCAAAATTTCCGGATATTCTTCCCGTAGGCGAACACAATCCCACCATTCTGTTCCATCTTCGTCAGGGAGTGAAATTCCATGATGGACATATCTTCGATGCCGGAGATGTCAAGTTTACGTATGAAGCCATCATGAATCCCAGAAATTTGTCTCCACGGACTCCGGACTTCGAGCCAATTAAAACCGTGGAAATTCTGGATCCGTCGACCATACAAATTGTCTATAAACGCCTCTATTCGCCGGCCATTAATGCGTGGACGATGGGGATCCTCCCCGAGCATCTTCTGAATGCCGAGGCCTTATCCCGCGAAAAACAGGAGCGTGGATTGTCGGAGGAGGCACAAAAGACATTCGGGATGCGAGAGAGTGAATTTAATCGGCATCCCATCGGCAGTGGAAGCTTTCAGTTTGTTGAATGGCAGGGGGATGAATTTATTCATCTTCAGCGGTATGAGGACTATTGGGAAGGGCCGGCTGAATATCATGAATATTATATGCGCATTATTCCTGAACTGTTCACCCAGGAAGTGGAATTTCGAACGGGTGCGATAGATTTTTATGGCGCGCAGCCCCATCAGGTTGATCGGTATAAAAACGATCCGAGCTATCAGTGGTTTAGCAGCCTTGCCTTTGCCTATACCTACATCGGTTACAACATCCGGAAACCGTTATTTGCCGATCCGATGATCAGAACAGCCCTGGGAATGGCCATCAATGTTGATGAGATCATCACCTATCTCGTGTATGGAGAAGGTAAACGAACAACCGGACCCTATGCCCTAAATACCGAATGGTATGATCAGTCCATTCAACCTCTGCCCTACGATCCTGAAGGGGCCCGTGCGATTTTTGAAAGGGCCGGATGGACCATGAATAGGGATGGATGGCTGGAAAAGGATGGAAAGATTTTTGAATTTACGTTGATTACGAATAATGGCAATCCCATCAGAAAAAATTTGATGACCATCGCGCAGAACGCCTGGAAAAAGATCGGCGTCAAAGTGAACACACAGGTCTTCGAATGGGCCGTGTTTCTGAACGATTTTGTGAATACCGGAGACTTTGATGCGGTCGTGTTGGGCTGGAGCACGGGCATTGATCCGGATCTCTATCAAATTTGGCATTCCAGCCAGGCCGGACCTCAACAATTGAATTTTGTGGGGTACAAGAACCCACGCGCTGACGCGCTTATTGTCAGGATTCGCCAGGAATACAATAGAGATCGACAGGAGGAATTGACGCACGAGCTACATCGGCTGATACATGAAGATCAACCCTATACTTTCCTTTACGCACCCTTAAGCACCAGGGTGTTGGATAAGAAAATTGTGCTGGTTGAAAAAGGGCCGGATGGGAAAGAACAGTTCAAAAAGATTTATCCCACCAAAAGCGGGGACATCACGTTTTATTTCCGTAAATGGAGAAAATTGGAGTTGACGCCGGACTTTTAAATGATGCCGTAACACGGGGCTTCACCTTATAGCAGATCAAATATGTGGAATTTTATTGTTCGGAATATTGCTCAGCGTTTGGTTCTGTTGGTCATTGTGTCCTTCCTGGCCCATTCCTTTATTCATCTGGCACCTGGGGAACCCAGTGAGGTGGATCCCATGAATCCACGGATGAAACCAGAGGACATCGCCAAGATTCGCGCGGCTTTTCATTTGGATGACCCGCTCTATATGCAATATGCCTATTGGATAAGGGACCTGGCTTCGGGGGAACTTAAGTCGTTCAAAGATAGTCAGCCGGTCCTGCCTAAAATTTGGGATCGTTTTCTGAATTCTTTGCCCTTGTTTATTCTGGCCACCATTCTGGTGTGGACATGGGCCTTTCCAGCGGGGATTTACGGAGCGGTCTTTCGAGGCGGGCTGTATGATCGGCTGACCGTGTTTTCGTCGTATGCCCTCATTTCGGTTCCGGGATTTTTCCTGTCGTTTTTAGCCATTTTGTGGGTAGTGGGATGGTTGGGAGTGCCGGTTATCAGTATCAAAACTTTCGGGATGGAGCACGCGCAGCCCGTCTATCAATTAATGGATCGTATCTGGCATTTGGTTATTCCATCTGTCATGACCGCGATCGGGGGGATTGCGGTGTTGTCTCGCTATGTCCGCTCTCAGATGTTGGAGGTGTTGGGCCAGGATTATGTCCGGACCGCCAGGGCGAAAGGTCTTCAGGAAGATACCGTGATTTATGGCCATGCGTTGGGAAATGCTCTGTTGCCCTTTGTGACCATGTTCGGCCTTCTGCTTCCGGGGTTGATTGGGGGGGCTGTGATCTTCGAGCAGATTTTTGCCTGGCCGGGGTTGGGACGATTGGCCTATGAAGCCATTCTTTCACGGGACTTTCCCATCATCATGACGCTCAACTTTATCGCCGCAGTTCTGACCTTATTGGGCACATTGATTTCGGATATTCTCTATGCGGTGGTGGATCCCAGGATCCGTTTGGATTGATTACGAGAACCGGAGGAACGATTTCTTCATGAATCACTCGAAGGCCGACATTCCACAAACAGCCGGTCTGGCCACCCTCGATTCGGAAGGTCTGGCTCCGCCGGAAACGCCGTGGGAAGAATTTCTTCGCATATTTACTAAGGACTACCAGGCCCTCTTCGGTTTTTGGGTTCTCGTGCTGCTCTTGCTGATGGCGTTATCCGGGAAAGTGCTGACAGAATGGTGGGTGGTGTTCGATCCCGAAGCTGTACGACTGACAGATAAATTCCTTCCCCCGCTATCTGTGCCTTCTCCTGATAGCCTTCCGGAGGACAGGCCTTTTGGTGGTGTCTATCTCATGGGCACGGACGAATTGGGACGTGATGTGTTTGCCCGGATGTTCCAGGGTTCATTTGTGTCTTTATCCATTGGATTTGTGGCTGTCGGAATTTCCTTAGGGATTGGCATCTTGTTAGGCGGGCTGTCCGGTTTTTATGGGCACGTGAAATTGTGGTTTATCACGGTCGATACGCTGATCATGCGATTTACCGATGCGATGATGTGCTTCCCGACGTTTTTCCTCATTCTTACTGCCGTGGCTCTACTTCCGCCGAGCATCTACACCATCATGATCATTATTGGATTGTTTAGCTGGATGGGGACGGCCCGATTTGTGCGGGCGGAGTTTTTATCCATCCGTGAACAGGATTATGTGACCGCAGCCAAAGCGTTAGGGATACCCGAGGGCCGGATTATTTTCCGTCATATGGTGCCCAATGCCCTGGCGCCGGTATTTGTGTCCGCTACGATCGGGGTGGCCTCCGCGATTTTGACGGAATCAGGTTTAAGCTTTTTGGGGTTTGGTGTGCCTCCGCCCTATGCCACATGGGGGAATATTTTGTCGGATGGTAAGGGATTCGTGTTTGATGCGCCGTGGCTATTCTTTATTCCGGGCCTGGCAATTTTTCTGGTGGTGCTAGCCTTTAACCTTGTTGGAGAAGGCCTGCGTGAGGCCTTAAATCCGAAATTGCGAAGCCGGTAAATGGAATCTCGCGTACACCCACTATTACAAGTGTCCAACCTCCGGACCTCTTTCTTCACCGATAAAGGAGAAATCAAAGCCGTCGATGATGTGAGTTTTTCCATTCAGGGCGGGCAGACGCTGGCCTTAGTGGGAGAGTCTGGCTGCGGAAAATCCGTGGCGGCCTTATCGATTATGCGACTGATCTCTTCTCCCGGTCGGGTAATTGGCGGCACAATTCGCTTCAAAGGGCAGAGCCTGTTGGATCTGACGGAAAAGGACATGCGCCGGATTCGTGGAAAGTCCATCGGGATGGTCTTTCAGGAACCCATGACTTCGCTGAATCCCGTAATGTCGATCGGCGATCAGATTGGTGAGGTCCTCAAAATCCATACAACCCTCTCGGATCGCGATATTCGGAAAGAAGTGATCAGCTTGTTGGATAAAGTACGCATTTCAGCTCCCGAGCGCCGCCTGGATCAATACCCGCACGAAATGTCGGGCGGGATGAAACAGCGCGTGATGATCGCCATAGCCCTTGCCTGTCAACCTGATTTGTTGATTGCCGACGAACCGACCACCGCTTTGGATGTGACCATACAAGCGCAAATTCTTGATCTGCTCTCCGCGCTCCAAAAGGATATGGGCATGGCGATTCTCCTGATCACGCATAATTTGGGAGTGGTCGCGCAGTTTGCCCAGGATGTCATCGTGATGTATGCGAGTAAGATTGCCGAACGGGCAACCGTAAAGGAATTATTCAGAAATCCCAGTCATCCCTATACGAGCGCGCTCTTGAAATCGCTGCCTCGACCGGGAGAACGTCAGGCCAGATTGGAAGCAATTCCCGGAACGGTGCCGTCCCCTTTACAATATCCGGTAGGGTGTCATTTTTCCTCACGCTGTCCGGAAGTGATGGAACATTGTCCTCTTCAGCCACCACCCACGGTGCAAGTAGGAGAATCCCATGAAACCGTGTGCTGGCTGTATGACAAAAAAGAGCCATGATGGGACAAATCTTTATGTCCAATTCTGTTGTAGAAACATCCTTTATCCCACTGTAAGGTTTCGTTGTTACTGATGACTGAAACCACAACATCTCTACTCCAAGTCACAGGATTGAAAAAATATTTCCCCGTTCGGAGCGGACTCTTTTCACGTGTGTCGGCATGGGTCCAGGCGGTCGACGATGTCACTTTTCACCTGAAACAGGGAGAGACATTAGGGCTAGTCGGGGAGTCGGGTTGCGGCAAAACCACGGTGGGAAGAAGTATTCTCCGGCTCATGGAACCGACTGCAGGGGAAGTAATATTTGAGGGGAAAAACGTGTTGACCCTCACCCCTCGGGAGTTACGGCAGACACGTCGCCGTATGCAAATCATTTTTCAGGACCCGTATAGCTCACTCAATCCCCGCATGACCATCGGAGCCATCGTGGCGGAGCCGCTCAAGATTCACGAGATCGCCAAAGGCCAGGACCTGCAGGATCGGGTGAATCAGTTGTTTATCCGTGTGGGGTTGCGGCCGGAGCATCAGTCACGGTATCCGCATGAATTCTCAGGCGGCCAACGCCAGCGGGTCGGCATTGCGCGTGCCCTCGCGCTCAATCCCAAATTTATCGTCTGTGATGAAGCCGTATCGGCATTGGATGTGTCCATCCAAGCGCAAATTCTGAATCTCCTGCGCGATCTGCAGCAGGAGTTTCATCTGTCCTATCTTTTTATCACACACGATTTGAACGTCGTGCAATATCTTGCCGACCGCATCGCGGTCATGTACCTGGGGAAACTGGCTGAAGTGGCTTCGGCCAAGGATTTATTTAACGATCCAAAACATCCGTATACTCAGGCCCTGCTCTCCGCCAATCCGGTTCCCGACCCAGCGGCCCCGTCCAAGCGAATCATCATTCCCGGCGATGTTCCCTCGCCGCTCAATCCGCCCAGCGGATGCCGGTTCCATACCCGCTGTCCCGAAGTCATGGATGTCTGCAAAACAGTAGAACCCAAGTTGACTCATATCGGTCCTCCCGAAAAAGGCCACCAGGTCTGGTGCCATCTGTATCCTTAAGCCAAATCTGTGATGATTCGGTAAATACCTCCGTTTAATGTCATCCTGGGCCGCCGGCGAAGGATCTGTGCCCAGGTTAAATAGCTAGAGCCAAGCGTGGACACACTTTTTTTGTTTTAAGTCGTGAGGGAAAAGGTATGCGATGTCCAACTCATTCGCTGGCCTAGTGATTCATCACTTTTCCGCTATAACCGAACTGGACCGTCCGCATTCCACGCGCTCCCTGCACAGTGGATAGCGTTGACTATAAATCAATACGACAATCAGGCAGAAGTTTGCAGAGGGGGTTCGTATACTTTGCCGATCAGTATGATCAAGAGGCCTGTACATCTGTTAAACGGGAGTGTGATATGTCAAACGTGAAAGAAAAAATGACCGAAGTAATTCAGTCTCAACCTGAAGATGCGACGTATGAGGAAATTATGCGGGAACTCGCTTTTGAGAGGATGATCGAGCGCGGTCTTGTAGATTCTCGCAGTGGGCGGGTTATATCCAACGAAGACATGGAGCGCCGTATTAGCACTGGCAGAAATAAGGTGGACGGAGGAAGCTCATCGCTGGATTCATGATATATTCGATTACATTGCCGCAGATAATCCAGAAGCAGCCCAGAAAGTCGTCTCAGGAATTTTTGAAAAAGTATAGGTGTTAAAGCGTTTTCCTGAGATCGGCCTCCAATATCGCACCGGGACAGATGGTGAAATCAGAATCTTGCTCTACGGACATTACCGGATTGCATATCTTTTGCGGTCCTCATCCAGGATTAAAATTTTGGGCGTATTTCACGGGGCACTCAGTATCGACAGATATCTTCCATGATTCATGCGAATAACGAATCGCTCAATCTACTTTCTCTACGTCGGCATTTCCTACATCGAATGCAAAACGGTGGAACCAACGTTGACTCAAATCGGTCCTCCTGAAAAAGGCCACCAGGTCTGGTGCCACTTGTATCCTTAAAGGAATCGACCAGAAGTCTTCAATTTTCTCAAACTCCTGATGTGGGGGAATTTGGATTGCGTCATTCTGTCATTGAACGAGCATGTGATAATTCGGTGGCTCTCTAACCAGGATGTCATCCTGAGCCAGCGGCGAAGGATCTGTGCCCAGGTGAAGCAGCCACAGGGCCAAGCGTGGGCCAACTTCTTTTGTTGTAAGTCCTGGAGGGAAACTGTGCGAAGTCCGAGCCATTCGATGCCCCAGGGACAAGTCGTAACGGAACTATAATGTTCCGTATCTCACTCCGACGCTATGCGCTGGATAGCGTTGACAAGTTTATGAATCAAGACGACAATCAGAAAGTAATTTGCAGGCCGAGTTCACATACTATCCCGGTCTGTATAGCCAATATTTTTCTACCATTCGAGTGCCCGGATGTCTGGTTCTCTGCCCAAACCTGAGATAGAAAAGAAATTTGAGGAATACCGCCATTATTTGGTGTACGAAGCCACTCGCTTAACAAGTTTCGTTGCTTTATTCCGAAAACTTCACGAGCGCAGAGGAGATCGTCTCGAGGAGATAAACATTGCTCCGGCTTTCTTTCAGGTGGTAACCGAAGCATTACTCTCAGGTATTGTTCTCTGGGTGGACAAATTATTTGATGAACATGGGAAGCGAAGCATTTTCAATTTCCTAACTTTTGTTGAATATAATAGGAATATTCTTACTGTAGAGCAGCTTAAACGTCGCAATAAATATCCTTCCGACCACTGGATGCTCGCCAGAGATCCAATTTCTCTTAAAACGGTTAAAGAAGACCGAGAGCTTATTCTAAGACTTGTTTGTCTTCAGAACTTCAAGACTCTTCGTGACAAATTCTATGCACATTTTGACAAAGAATATTTCTTTGACCGAGACCGCATGCGGGAAATGGCTCCCACATGGGGTGATTTGGAAGAGGTAGTCAAGGTTATTTCCCAAGTTATTAACCGATACTCTGTTGCTTACGATGGACGGGAATTTTTACTGGAACCGGAAAACATTAACGATCTTGATTCCCTCTTGGATCGGCTATACAAGTCCAGGAAGGCGAATAACTGCTAACAATTCGCTGAACGCAGGCGAGTAAAAGGCATTTAGCAGTTACCTTGTAGGTTCAAGCCGACCGTTCATAGGGAGACCAAGTAATGAAGCAAATGTTTTCCCTCGCCTTGGTGGTTTTTCTTGCCGGCTGCGCTATTGGCAGGAGCTATCACAATGCGGATAACATGTGGAAACTTGGGTACACTGACACCCAACTTAACGAGAGTGTGTATCGAGTTTCTTATGCTGGGTACAGCATTCCACAAAGCGAGTGGGATGATTTTGCCATCATGAGAGCCTCAGAAATTGCTAAAGAGAAAGGTTACAAGTATTTCCGGATATTGACAGAGAAGCAGTCCGCACATTCTGAGTCTTTTTACGTTCCGGGATCGACTTATCAACGGGTACCGTGTCTGGATATGGCAATGTCGCACAAATGAATGCCACAAGCTATTCAAGTGGGTTTATGGGTACGGCGAACTATCCCGTTTCCACAATTACGATCGAGATGCTAAAGGAGGAAGGGGATGCATCAAATACTCTCGATGCAGAGATTATTTGGAGTTCTCTTGCACAAAAACACGGCGTTGACAAATAAAGACATGGCTTGCGCAATCCCTGCATTCTAGGAAACGGTACGCCATAAAGCTGCCCAGCGTCTCTGGACTCTACGTTCAACCAACCCCAAGCGGCGAGTGAAACGAAGATTCTCCATGAGTTCTGGCTTTTCCACCTAGGCACTGATCCTTCGCCGCCGGCTCAGGATGACACCTTTGTTTTATATCAAGTCTTCACTTGTCTGTTCAAACTTTGAATTCCTGAGTAAAACTCAGCTTTTGAAAATTTACTCCAGATTTCATTTTGGTTTGATCTGTCCCCCGTATACTGATTAGTGCGTCACTTCTTTTTATTAGGATTTATTCCGATATAATGACTATGAGGTTGAATACATTATGAATGATTCCTACACCATTGGCACACTTCTCCTGGACCGTCTGTATAAATTGGGTCTGCATCATATTTTTGGCATTCCCGGGGATTATGTGCTGACGCTCTTTAAGCTCATTGAAGAATCGCCTATTCGGCACATTGGAACGACCCGGGAAGATTGTGCGGGCTTTGCGGCGGATGCCTATGCGCGCATACATGGCATTGGCGGCGCATGTGTGACCTATTGCGTGGGTGGCTTGAATATGGTCAATGCAGTTGCCTGTGCGTATGCCGAGCGGTCGCCGGTGGTGTTGATTTCCGGGTCCCCCGGCCTGAATGAACGAGTCAATAATCCCTTCCTTCATCACATGGTCCGTGATTTCTCGACCCAGCGTGATGTTTTTGAAAAGATTACCGTGGCTTCCGTCGTGTTGGATGACCCTCATACTGCCGAACGGGAGATTGACTGGGCCTTGAAGGCATTAATGCAATTCAAGCGGCCCATCTATTTGGAGATTCCACGAGACCTCGTGATGACTCCCGTGGAGATGGCCTCAACAAAACCACCGAAAGTCACGGCCTGCCAGAGTGATCCAGCTGCACTCAAAGAAGCCGTTGCCGAAGTTCGCGGCATTCTGTCCGGTTCCGAGCGTCCGGTTATTCTGGCCGGCGCCGAAATCCATCGATTCGGCCTTCAGGAGCAATTGACCGAACTAGTCGAACATATGAATGTGCCCATCGCTACCACCTTGCTGGGGAAGTCCGTCCTTCGCGAAGACCATCCATTGAATATCGGGGTGTATGGTGGACTGGTGGGGCGAGAAGAAATTCTGGAGTTCGTGGAAAGTGCCGATTGTCTGTTGACCTTAGGAACATTGCTCACCGATGTTGAGGACGTCAAAGCGCATGCCACGCTCCTGGCGGCAGGCCGGACCGTTCATGCGACGGCGGACTCCATTGCTATCAAGCATCATAAATATGAAGACGTCCGTTTTGAAGATTTCATCCAAGCCCTGGTGGCCTCCCCCTTGCCGTCGTTCCCTGCACGAGCACTCCCGCCACGCGATAGCGTCCGTTTTGATCCACCTGGTCCGGAAGCGGCAGTGACCCTTCGCAATGTGTTCGGATATTTGGATGGGCTGTTAAATGAAAAGACGGTGGTAATTGCGGATGTCGGGGAGTCGCTGTTTGCCGCTGCGGATCTGCGTGTACGAAAAAGTGCGGATTTCCTGTCTCCAGCCTATTACACCTCCATGGGATTTAGTGTCCCGGCCGCTCTCGGTGCGGGGTTTGCTGATCCCGGACTGAGGCCCATTGTGTTAGTCGGTGACGGCGCATTCCAAATGACCGGTACCGAATTGTCCACCTGTATTCGCTATGGGCAAGCCCCCATTGTGGTGGTGCTGAATAACCGCGGTTATGGGACGGAACGGGAAATTCTCGAAGGTCCGTTCAATGACATCCATGAATGGCAGTACGAGAAGATTTGTGATGTATTGGGCGGAGGCGTGGGCCATCGAGTGGGCACGTTCGGGGAGTTAGTCCACGCTTTAAGTATTGCCGTTGATGATCAGAAGCAGGTCCATGTGCTGAATGTCCTGCTTGATCCTCGTGACCGATCCACCGCCATGAAACGTGTTGCCCAGCGATTGGCCAAACGGATGGCGGGACAAAAGACCTGAGATTCATTCTTAACTGTGATCTGCTACGAGAGCCGCACTAAGAAATTTTTTTATAAAGAATTCGGCCTGGTTTTCCTCGTGGACGGAGCTGCTTTCGGGATTCAAGCTGGGTGCCATGTTTTGCCTCTAGAGATCACAGCGCCAAACCGTTTCCCTACGAGACGCACTGACGATTCGTTTAACGTTCGACTGTTAATGCTCCCTCACCCTGGCCTTCTCCTAGGAAATTGGAGATATATTTGTTCAAAGTTGAAGTATTGTAGGGCTAACGAAGGAGTTTGTCGTAGTCGGCGTGAATTCCGATCCAAAACCACAGGACCCCATCCGAAACGTCAACGCCAATCGCGCGATAGTGTAATCCTACTCGAGCTGACCAATAACGAGTGACTTTTTTGAAATGCAGAGAGGGATGGCGTGGGTTAGTCTTTAGCTGCTCAAAGGCCTTATCCGCAAGAACCTGAATGGGAGAAGGAAGTGACCGATAGCAAAACCAAAATTCAGGAGAGGCGTAGTGATTCAAAACTTGGTCGATTGTCCAGCTTTGTGGGCGAGAATATTTCGCTCAGCGATGGAATCAAGTCTTCCCGCCTCGACATCAGCGGTAAACTGAGCATCCCAGGCCTGGGCATCAAATGAGGCATACCATGCACGAAATTTGGCCAGTTCCTCCGGCGAGAGAGTCCTTATCTGTTGTTCAATCGATTCAACCTTACCCATTTAATTACCTCACAATGTAGAAAAAGTATATCAAGAGACATGGCTGCTGTCAGCTATCGATCATCGCTTAATGGTAGTTTCTTCGGGCCATTCGGGTGTGCTAGACCTTGCTATTATAATTTTTCCACCAAATGAAACCTATGGAATCTCTGGTTATCCCTTAGCTACCTTTGCACGTAGCCCAGGGGGGCTCTCATCTCACAATTCTCTGTAAACCCCTTTCATTTTTCCCTTTCACGATACACATCAAAAACCCTTGTCCTGATTGGTTGCGGGCTTGATTCATGCGCCCGTATAATGGTCTGGTTTGAGACAATTTTTTTCTTTCAGCCAGGATAGGACCCTTCATATGAGTACCGAGACCGTCGAAAAAGATTCCAAAAACTACCCGCTTCTGCGGAATTTGCAATATTCCCCGCTGAAGCAGGGGGAAGAGCAATACATTGTGTTGTGGGACCCTTCCGGCCTGTCTTCTGAAAAGCTGGTATTGCCCCTGAATTTTTTCTATCTGTTTCAGTTTTTTGATGGAGAACATTCCCTGGAACAGGTTGGTGCCGAGTATCTCAAGAAGTATGGCGAATTTATGATGCCGGATCGCCTTACAAAATTGGTGAGCGATCTGGACGAGAAATTGTTTTTAGAAGGGGACCGACTGAAGCAGGTGCAAGCGCAAGCCTTTGAGGCCTATCGAAAGCTTGACTCAAGGCCGATGGCGTTCGCCGGGCAGCAATATGAATCCGATCCGGCCAAATTACGAGCGCAGATCGACGGGTTTTATTCCTCCAAAGAAGGTCCGGAAAAAGGGAAAGCGGAATGTGCCGGTCAGACGATTAAAGGTCTTGTCGCCCCGAATTATGAATTAAAAGATGCCGGACCCATTTACGCGTGGGGCTATCAGGAATTACGGGAAGGCCAGGTCCCGGATGTGTTGGTGTTAATTGGTACTTGCCATGCCGGCCTCGAAGGGGGAATTGCCTTTACGGATAAAGATTTTGACACGCCGTTTGGGACCGTGCCCGTCAACCGTACGATTATCGACTTAATTCGCAAAGAAACCGGTGAAACCTTTTTTGTGGAAGATATTGCCCATCTTCGAGAGCATAGTCTGGAATTGCAATTGCCGTTTCTCAAACATGCGTTGGGTGAAGGACGGGAGATTTCCATTGTACCGATTCTCGTGGATTTTCCTCCTGAGACATTGACAGGTGGGGAGTATCAACAGCTCTTTCACCGCATTGATCAATTTCTCACGATAACTAAACGGGCGATCCAGGCAAGCGGGCAACAGGTGTGTGTCATTGGCAGCGCCAATCTGGCGCATATCGGGATTCGCTATGGAGACAAAACGCCCCCCACGGATTTTTCATTTCACCGATGTATGCAGATTGATCTGGAAATGTTGAAGAAGGTGGAAGAAGCGGATCCGGAAGGGTTCGCAGAATTTATCCTGAAAGAGGGAAATCAGCGGCGCATTTTAGGGTTTGGGGTCATTTTTTCCCTGATGAAACTGCTCAAGCGTGATGGGGAGGATTTCAAAGGGCAGGTGCTACGCTATGATCGGGGCATTACCGATCAGTTTAATTCGACGGTGACTTACGCCAGTATCGTGTTTGTCTAATGGGTCTGTTGCAAAAAGCCGCCAGCGGCGTTCTCGCCATTTTTCCGTGCTCACGTATTACACATACGCTCCGCGCGTAAAAATGGCTGTGGCCTTGCCGGACGGACCCGAATCTTCCAAGGGGCCGTATGACTGTGCGACGTTTTGCCCTCGGAGATCAGTATTATTCCACACTCCGCTAAAGGGCTATTCCTCTGCTCTGATTTTCATTGGTACCGGTTCCAGCGGATTGTCCCGGCTATCGCATGGCAAGGCGGCGATCTGATCCACGACCTCCATACCTTTCACCACTCTGCCGAACACTGTATACATGCGATCAAGACTGCTGGTGTCTTCCACGATGATATAGAACTGCGATCCACTATCGGAGATATCACGGGTGGCATCGGGATTTCGTGGAACTTTGGCCATGGCAACCGTCCCGCGACGGTGAGGTCGATCACTCGGTTCGGCCGGGAGGCTAAACCCCGGTCCCCCGGTGCCATGGAGTTCCCGGTCTGGATGTTTGCTCAATGGGTCACCACCCTGGATCAGAAATTTCGGCACGACCCGGTGAAATGTCGTGTCATCATAAAATTTCAGCCTGACGAGATTGAGGAAGCTTTCCACGTGTCGGGGCGCGTCGTCCGTAAAAAATCGGATTTCTATATCCCCGAATTTTGTGGAGATAACGGCCTTGGGATTTTTCTTTTTAAATTGTAAGGGAGATGGTGTCGTCACAGTTCTGGCACTTTACCAAGGGTTTGCAAAGTTCATCAAGCATCACGGTCATTTGGATGGAGAGCCAACACAGAAATATGTGTTGACAAGAGACAATGTCCGCACTTCAGGCATGGTATGGCTGTGAAAACGTCACATCATTCGGAATGTCGTTTCGATCAGATGACAACTTTTTCCCAGGTGATCTTTTTCCGGAAAATAGTGCTGTAGGCTCCGGCACTGCCTTTTCACATCAGAAGAGCTGAGCAGGGTCTGGAGCCCCGTGGTAATGTTGGAAGCTTTGAACCTTCGTTTTCGAATGATCCTGCCCACCCCTAATTTTTCAACCCGGGCGGCATTATCAAATTGGTCAAACGCCAGGGGTTGAATCACTTGCGGAGTGCCTGCTCGTAAGGCCTGTGAACAGGTGCCGATGCCTCCATGGTGAATGAGGGCCGTGGCATGCGGGAGGAGCTGGCTGAGGGGCACATAGGAAAAGTGCGTGATCCCCTTCGGGAGAAACGAAGGAAGTTGTTCCGGGTATCGCGTCAGAAAAATCGCCGGCCGTCCCAGTTCCCGGCTGGCTTCGGCCGCCTCCTTGAAAAATGATCGTCCATGTTTATTGGCCGAGCCGGGGGTATAGATGAGGGGTTCCGGGTGTGCATCCAAAAAATTCTGTACGGTTGTGGGAAGGACACTGTCCGGAGCTTCATCATAGAGGGGAAAGCCGGTGACATGCGTTTTCGGAGGCCAGTCAGGTTGGGGAGCGGCAAACCACTCAGGAAACAGACCCAAGACCAGATCGGGTGAATGCAACCAGTTGTGGAAGATCCGTGAGACTGGTGGCAGGCCGAGCTGACGGCGAAAATCATTAAGTTGGGTTTTCACGATAGGATCGATGAACATGTGATCCAGAAATTTCCATATGCCGTCTTTGAATGCAACGGGCAACCAATCCGGAAGAGTCAGGCCGGGAATTTTAGGAGCTTGGTGGGCCGAGTGGAAAACACCTGGTGAAAAATGGACGGTGGCATGGGGGATGTGGTGGGATTCTTGAAGAAGGCGAGCGGCAACCCCCAGAGTGGAACTGATCAGCAGGGTATTTCCCGGGATGATCTTTGACTTGAGGAGCGTATAGGTTTCTCCCAAGGCGCTCGAGACGATCTGTTTCATGAGGAGCCGCCAGCCTTTGTGGGGATGCCATAAAGCAGGATTGTTGGCTATCGCGTCATAGTCATCGGCCGTTCCCAACGCGATAAACGCCACTCCTGCTTTGTGAACCAGTTCTTTGAAATGGGCACTGGTGAAGAATGTGACCCTATGCCCGCGTTGCTGGAGTTCTCTGGCCATCCCCACCAGGGGTAGGACATCCCCGTAACTCCCCACAGCCAGGATAAGAATCGTCATTGATGTTGACCTGAACTTACCCTTGGAATTTCTCGTCTGCGAATGCGAGATTATTCGTCTGCCACCGTTTCAACCGGCAAAAGCCCCACGGCATATAGAGTCCGAAGGTGATGATCGTGAGCACCATGATCAGGAGCCAGGTCCCAAAAAATCCCAATCCTGTTCCGTGAAAGACGAGTTGGCGATTCCCGATGAAGGTGTGTTCCGAAATCCACCGTTGTTGAGCGGAATAGGCCCACGGAAAAAATAAACCAAAGGTGATCACCGTCAACACCCACGTCCAGATAAATAACCATAAACAACTGAATCCTGTTCCGCGAAAATCAAAACCCTGATGATTCATGGGCTCCCTCATAAAAAATGTGGAGAATTCCCCACAGCCTACCATGGGAAGACCCGTTGGTGAATGAATAAATAAATAAATACAAACATACATAAGATTTCTTCCGGTGTGCTGAGAACTGAGAGGAATTGTTATGTCCTGTGAGAGCATCCCAAGAAGTGGAGCGCACCGAACCAGAAGAGAATTTCAGAACATCTAGAGATTGACCTTCATCCCGGAGTCATACTAGCGTAACATCTATGACGAAATAACGGGACAGTCCGGGTTGGAAAGGCTGTCCTTTCTTTGGTCTTCAGGGAAAAGGAGGAAATTATGAAAAAAGTAGCCGTGATCCTTTCGGGTTGTGGGTTTTTAGATGGAGCTGAAATTACCGAAGCCATTAGCACGCTCATTGCCATCGGCCAAAACGGAGCGGCATATGAGGTGTTTGCCCCGAATAAAGATGTTGAGGAAACGAATCACCTCACTCAAAAACCCACCGGACAGAAACGAAATGTCTTGCAGGAGGCGGCTCGGATTGCTCGCGGCGAGATTCAGCCGTTAGAACAACTCAAAGCGAAGGATTTCGATGCCTTGGCTTTTCCTGGAGGTTTTGGAGCCGCGTTGCATCTCTGTGATTTTGGAGAAAAGGGGAGCGGTGGGCACATTGATCCACAGGTGGCCAGAATCGTGAAAGAATTTAGTGACAGTCATAAACCTATTGCGGCCATTTGTATCGCGCCGGCGATCATGGCATTGGCTTTTGGGAAAAATGGCGTCAATGTGACCATTGGAGAAGACGCCGGAACCGCATCTGAGTTAGAAAAAACCGGTGCCAAACATCAGAATTGCGCAGTGGAACACTATGTCGTGGATCACAGCAATAAAGTCATCACCACGCCCGCCTATATGTATGGATCAGCCAGGCCCCACCAGATTTTTGCCGGTGTCAGTGGGGCGATTGCTGAATTGATGAAGATGGCCTGAAGACATGGGTCGAGTCCAGATAAACAGTAAGACTCCGGTGCCAATGCAGACAAGAAAAATTGTGAGGAGAGCCGAAAAAGAAAAGGACAAGAGGGAGCACCCGAAAAGTCCAATCATGAAAACCGTTGCCGTGACTTTCGTGTTCTGACTGATACTGCCTTCATGGTGCCAATTCTGAATCATCGGGCCCAACAGCGGTTGACTGAGCAGCCATGAGTGCAGACGAGGGGAGCTTTTGGAGAAGCACGAGGCGGCAAGCAGGACAAATGGCATGGTGGGCAGGAGTGGGAAAAATATCCCCAAAATTCCGAGAGCAAGACTGACCCACCCTATGACCAACATCATAAATCTTACGGCCAGGGCTGGCATGCTTTTGAACCCTAATGGGGATGAGTCATGACCGGCGAAATTTTCTTGTGATTTCTTGTGAATGTTATCGGCTTCATTCAGCGAAAAATTGAAAGAGGCATTTGGGATGAACGTGATGGTCTGTCAACGATGACTTTGCTTCGCGCTTGTACGACCACAACACGAGTTGTCGTCGCAAGAGGCAACCTGATTTCAAAACGGTATGTTCACATGTAAAGGAGGTGAAGATGGGACCTACAAAAGTTATTCCTAAGGAAGGTGCACTTTACGAGGTTAAAACCGGCAAACTTGTTCAAGACGGTCTTCCGACGCGAACCGAGCAGGAGGCCTATGTGGCGCAACATTATCTGGTCCTGCCGGTTATTGATAAGGCGGGGAAGCCATGGGCTCTTGATGGGCACCCCGTGTTTTGCCTCCACGGAACGCAATTCGAAACCGTCGACGATCAAAAAGTCCATTTAGCCCGATGTCCGGATTGTGGGGGAATGGGTATCCGGGATGACGAACCGTTGGTGGAATCCGATTGTATCCGATGTGTCCAATGTGGGCATGAGTTCGATACCCGGCTCGAGATGATGGAGAACTGAGACTGGTAAGAAGTTCTCTCTTGTCCGGGTCTAGAGCCAAAAGGCAATTTTAAGGAAAACGTACGGGGCATTTTGGAGTAGCGTTCTCAAGGGACGCCCTAAAGGGCACCGTTATTTTGGCAGAAAAATCCAAAGAACGTGAATGGAGGGTGGGGGAGAATCCGGTTCTTCGTGGGAGGCGATGACGATGCCTCCCACGAAGAGATGGTCGGGTCGAGTAGAATGCCCTTGACTTACTTTTTGGCAATTTTTTCCGTGGCTTTGGGACCTACCGAAGGCATTAGCGCCAGATCCTTAGCTTCATCACTCACTTCAAGAAGAGCAATGGCTCCCGTGAGCGCATCCTTCAGTGAGTGGGTGACGATCGGGTAGACTCCTTTTTGTTCCACCACGACATCCAGAATGGCTCCATCTGCCGCACCGATCACCTGGGTTTGCACCCCTTGCATGCGATTGGCCGGATTTCCGCTGGGCCAGACATCGTCCCAGATTTCTGCAATCGGATGAAGTGAGGAAAAATTATTCGGCCCGATGTTGACGAAGTAAAACCGTACCCGGTCACCCGGCTTGGCGGTGAGAAACTCTCCTCCCTTTGCTGCATGAACGGGATCATACTTAAATATCCCGCCGTTGAAGACGACATGGTCATTTTTCGCGTCCATCATCGCCGCGACGTCATCAGGATCTTTTGTGAATAACTCCGATTGCACCAGCACATATTCCCGGTCAGCCTTTGGCATTGCACTCGCATCTTTGGGGTCCACAATGACTGCTCCGAACATGCCACGGGCAATATGTTGAATCATCGGAAACGCGCCGCAGTGGTAGGCAAAGACGCCTGGCCGTTTCGCTTCCCAGACATATTCCAGAGACTCTCCAGGGTTCACGTCACGATAATTCGCGAGGAAATCCGTTTCCGCTGCATGAAAGTCCATGGAATGTGGGCGACTATTGTTCTCGTGGTTTTTGAGGATGAAATGCACCTGGTCACCCTCAGTCACGCGGACGACGGGACCCGGAACCTGACCGTTAAAGGTCCAAGCTTTATATGTGGTGCCTTTACCGTCAATGACGACTTCCGTTTCCACGGCGGTGAGTTCCACCTTTACCTTTTTAGCCTCGACTTGTGAGGCCAATGTAAAAAGACTTCCGGTCATTACCACGAGCGCAATTCCCAACCCTATTCGGCCTGAATGTCGATTCTTCATTCTTTCATCCTTTCCAACAAACATAAATGTGATTAATGCGAGTTATGCCTGGCTATATTTGCCAACAGATGCAACATATCCTGCTTATTTTTATAAGCAGATACTGTGCCAAACATAAGTAATTTATAACATGTTGATTTTTAAATAATTAATTGCATGTATTTCAAGATGGTTTCAACAATATTTTGTTTATCAACAATATTTTGCTGTATGGCAGCAAAATATTGTTTAATGTGAGAGGAACAACAATCCAGCATGTTTTTTCATTTTTCCACACCCTTATGGGGGCAATCGAGCCGATGACCAATACCAAGGACGGTTACCTGGCAGAGATGCGGTTTCGGGCCGTAGCCCAGTCATCGCACGATGCCATTATTATCGCCGATCAATCAGGGACCATCCTGTTTTGGAATAAGGGGGCCAAAGACATCTTCGGCTATGAAAGCGAGGAGACCGTCGGCCAGCCGCTCATCATGCTCATGCCGGATCGCTACCGACCGGCGCATCAAGCCGGGCTTGAGCGATACAGCACCAGGGGAGAAACGCGAATTCTCGGAGAGACCGTGGAACTGAGTGGTTTGCGAAGAACCGGAGAAGAATTCCCACTCGAACTCACGCTTTCGGCCTGGAAAGAAGAGGAGCGGCTCTTTTTCAGCGGAATCATTCGAGATATTTCTCAGCGAAAAGAAGCCGAAGAAGCCCTTCAGCGATCGGAAGAAAAATATCGCGCCATTTTTAATCAGGCGGTGGAGGGGATCTACCAGGCGACACCTGCCGGTGCCTTTCTCAATGCCAATGCGGCCCTTAGTCATTTGTTGGGGTACGACTCCCCCCAAGCCCTGATGGAAACCGTCAAGGATATCGGTTCTCAACTCTATGTCGAGCCAAGGAAGCGGGAGGAGTTTTGCCGGTTGCTGGAGCACCAGGATGTCATCACGGATTTTGAGTCGCAGGTCTATCGGGCAGACGGCACACCAATCTGGATTTCAGAAAATGCCCGGGTGATCCGCAACGCGGAAGGAGCCGTGCAGTGGTATCAGGGATTTCTGGTTGATATTAGCGGACGAAAACAGGCAGAAGCCCTTTTGGAACGGCAAAACCGCTTGCAAGCGGAAAACCGGTACTTACAGGAAGAAGTCCTCGAAGCCGGGGCCTTCGGGGATCTCGTAGGACAGAGCCCGGCCCTGCACAACGTGATCCGTCAAATCGCTCTCGTGGCACCCACGGAGGCTACCGTGCTGATTCTCGGGGAATCTGGAACGGGGAAAGAATTAGTTGCCAGGGAAATTCATAAGCGCAGTCAACGGAAAGACCGGCCGTTAATCCGCGTGAATTGTGCCTCCATTCCGC
Organism: Nitrospira sp. T9; assembly: GCF_052156535.1. Lineage (NCBI taxonomy): Bacteria > Pseudomonadati > Nitrospirota > Nitrospiria > Nitrospirales > Nitrospiraceae > Nitrospira > Nitrospira sp. T9. The sequence goes on along the minus strand of NZ_JBQKUP010000038.1, from coordinate 347,795 downwards.
GGGACCTGTTTGAAAGTGAGTTTTTCGGCCACGTGAAAGGGGCATTTACCGGCGCGGTCAAAGATCGGGCCGGGCGTTTTGGGGCGGCGGATGGGGGAACTTTGTTTCTGGATGAGGTCGGCGAAATTCCCCTGGACCTTCAAAGCAAATTTCTGCGGGTCTTGCAGGAGCAGCAATTTGAACGCGTGGGCGAGGAACGCACTCGTCATGTGGACGTCAGAGTGATCGCTGCGACCAACAAGGACTTAAAACAGGAAGTGGAAAACGGTCGATTTCGGCAGGATCTGTATTATCGCCTCAATGTTTTCCCGCTTGAAATGTCCCCGCTTCGCGAACGGAAGGAAGATATTCCGCTCTTAGCCGAGTATCTTCTCGGGGTCACATCAAAGAAGCTCCACTGTGCGCAACCGAAGCTGACGAAAGCCCTCGTGGGGCAATTACAACGTTATAATTGGCCGGGAAATGTTCGGGAGTTGCAAAACGTCATTGAGCGGGGTCTGATTCTTTCCGAACGACAGGGATTAGCATTCGATATCCCTCAGCCGGGAGGAGGACGAGCTTCTTCGCAGGCTCAGGAGTCCCATGCGTCTCTCATGGCACGGAGTGTAATGACGGAACGGGAAATGCGTCTTCGGGAACGGGAGAATACCTTGGCGGCCCTTGAACAGGCGGAATGGAAAATTTATGGAAAAGGCGGCGCGGCTGAACGACTGGGTATCAAACCCACGACCTTGGTTGCCCGCATCAAAAAAATGGGCATCAAAAAACTAGGATGACGTCGAAACGGAAATAGAGAGACATTTTTAGACAGGAAGATAATCGCCTCCAATTCTCTGCGTATGGTAGGGAACCTTCCGGCTTCCATAAAGCAGGCACGTACCGACTATGTAGGAACAAAACAGTGAGGAAAGCCATTCCAACGTGAATCCCTTGCCATGCTTGATGAGGTCTTGGTCCAATTCGAGCCGGTTGCCGAGCATATGGAAATCGATTTTCAGACAGATAAATCGCCTCAATTGAGGGGCCTGGGTGTATGGACCAAGTGGACATCATAGGTAAGGCTATTGTTTCGCCGCAGTCAATTGTGCCATTCAGAAAACCACACCGGGGCTTAGGTCTTCCTCAACTCCTCACGCCTCCAACAACCTGTGTGCATACGCATTACGGATTGAGAGTCACCACTATACGAATCCCTTCTCTCGACTTGTTTTCCCTGTCCTGCTAATCTTTTTTGGCTGTGACGTCTTTTTTTCGGTTGAGGCGATGCCTGGACATGACTCCTTCAACTCAAGGCGCCCTACTCTTCCAATTCGTTTATTCACCACTTCTTGCATACCTTGTTGGTGAGAGAGATGAGCATATTTCTCAAAGCCATCCTGCCAGGGACCTTGCTTTTGACCACTTGGCCGTCTGTGGGTCCAAAAGAGGAATCTTTTCATTTGGGATGAGAGAACCGTTGACGTCATAAACATTGTGATGGGCTAGCCCAATTTTTTGGCAATAGGTAATTTAATGGACGAAATATTAATTCGGGAATACTGTGGTGAATTCGTTCTCAATTACCATTGAAAGGAGAAAACACAATGAGCGTGTATGATTCTTGGGTCCATGGACACAGCGTATTACTTGAACGAGTTGGTTCACCCAGTGTGACCAATAAAGCGGGTGTAAAGAGAGCGTTAAAGAATCAGGGGGTAGATATTAATGAAACCGGAGACATTATTCATCTCGGTACCCATGGTGCTGTCGCCTGTGTTCGGGTCGGCTGGGCTTCTCGTTTCGTAGTCTTTGATTCCGGGAGCAAGGACAAACCAAAATCGGGAAGCTTTTGGTGTCACTTCGCCATTCCAACTCAAATAGTTCCCGGGCTCGAACCCACACAAGCCCGGCAATTGTTTGTTAATTATGAGACCAGCAATACCAGAACCTTGAACATTAAACGGGCTCACGTCTGGGATGGAAATCGGCGGATTTTCGCCGATAACCAATTTGTGGCCCCTCGGCTCGGTTCAAACGCCGGGATTTCGGGACGCACCACCAACCGTAACAGGATACCGATTAAAGTTCCGACCAGGCTATATACCAGAACCCTTATTCCCACTCCAATTTTTTTTGGCGTGGGAATTTCGCTGTTGATTACCGCGCGAGCTGCCAAAGGTCACTTCCTTGAAATTCGCGGACTGGGATTGCGTTTCGAATATCCTGACGGGTAATTGGGCAAACCTTTGTATCTTCGGTCTAATGGGGGGCGTCAGGACAATTGCCTCGAGTTCATTTTCCTATTGGAGGAGTGAATTAATTCTGACATACCATTACGGAAAGGTTCCGGAGGAGAACACATTTATCGACTGACAGGTTTTTGTTTTGAATAAGCAAGGAACACTCCATCTGTGTGGGAAAGTCTGAAACCAGACTCCCTTTGATATGCACGTGGCAAAGGGATTGGTAAGTGCAGGTGGGTGTCGAGTCGTCCGCCCTGCCCGACTTCCGCCATTCCCTGGATATGCCATGGTTGATCACCCGCTGTTTCCCGATCTGATTGCCGTCCGGACTATCAACTCCGACCATGGTGCATGGTCCATAACTATTTCCCCTCCGTTTATTCCCAAATCCCAACCTTGATGTGGCTCGAACGCCAGCCTCGCCTGCGAACCAATAAGAATAGACAGGATGCGCCTGTGCCAGCCGGGCTAGACACCACTTCATGTTGATTGTAAGAATGAATGCGGAAATCGAACCATGAAACCTTTCTTTCTATATGTCGGAATTGGTGGGGGCAGCATGGCCACATTGGCCATCGGCGTCATTTTACCTGAAGTTTTACCAGGGTGGCGTTGGGCTCATGAGCCCCTCCATTCCACATTGGAAACCGTCGGTGGATTGGCCGCCATTTCCATGGGAATTGTGCTACTTCAAAGAACTGCTGACCCTACCAGGCAGAAATTCTTTCCCCTCGCCGGTGGCTTTCTCGGGATGGGGATTCTTGAAATCTTTCACGCGGTATCAGTACCAGGGAATGGATTTGTGTTATTGCGGAGCCTTGCGAGCTTGTTGGGAGGCTTGGGATTCGGGCTGATGTGGCTCTCTGCATCAGGGAAACATCACTCAACGATTAAATGGATGCCGTGTGTGATGACCGGCGTGGCCCTTGCCCTTGGCTTATGGACGATTGGATTTCCGCAATATGTACCGACGATGGTTCGTGAAGGGGCCTTCACGCCAACCGCCGTTGCTCCAAAAAGTTTTGCGAGCATGCTGTTTTTTGCCGCATCGCTTCACTTCTTTTTGAATTATCGAACCTCGGGTCGATCCGAAGATATTCTGTTTGCCTCATTGGCCCTTATGTTCGGATTTGCGGAATTGATGTTTACCTATTCCGTGATTTGGGGCAGTCGATGGTGGTTCTGGCATTTCCACCGGTTGCTGGCGTATTTCTTCGTTCTGGGGTATGTCGGGCGAGGGTATCTGGCCGCCGTCTCGGATTTACGGACATCATTGATCCAGACCAAACACGCTGAGCAATCCAGTCGGCAGAGTGAACGACAGCTTCGGACAGTCTTGGAAGCTCGGGAGCGTCTGGCCCAGGATCTTCATGACGGTGTCATTCAATCGACCTTTGCCTTAAAGCTGAATTTGGAACGGTGCCAGCGGCTCATTCCACAGAATCCTCAAGAAGCTCTCACCGGTATCAGCGATGTCTTGATGGAACTCAAATTCGTGATTCAAGACCTGCGCAGACATATTAGCGGTCTTGAACCGGAATGCATGAATGGGCGGCAATGGGTTGAAGAGATGCGCACCCTTGTGCAGACGGTGGAAAAATCACAGAAATTGCCATTTTCCCTGCAAATCGATCAGGAAGCCGCTGATCTGCTCACGCCGGAGGAAGCCACTCATCTGCTGTATGTGGTGAAAGAATCCATCAGCAACAGTGTGCGACATTCATGCGCTACGTCAGGTACGGTATCCCTTCAAGTGCGTGAGGGGACTGTGTGTTTGGAAGTGATGGATGATGGTCTGGGGTTTGATCTTGAAAATACCCATGAGGGAGTCCACGGATTGAAAAATATGGCCGCACGCGCGAAACGGTTGGGTGCGCATTTTCAGGTATGGTCGAAACCTCACCGTGGGACTCGAATTCTTTTTGAGATTGCAAAGAAAGGGAGCCATGCCCAGGCGTAACACAAACCCTATCCGTCTCTTACTGGTCGATGATCACGAGGTGCTTCGCCTGGGCCTGAAAACACTTTTTACCGAAACCGCCAACATTCAGGTGGTGGGTGAAGCGGGGACCAGGGACGCGGCGGTGTCCGAAGCCGACCGTCTTCAGCCAGATGTGGTGCTCATGGATGTTCGTCTTCCGGACGGGAGCGGTGTTGAGGCCTGCCGTGAGATTCGGAATGCATCTCCCGAAATCCGGGTGTTGTTTTTGACGTCCTTTGCCGACGAGGAGGCGGTCATGGCGACCATCATGGCAGGAGCCAAGGGCTTTCTCTTGAAAGAAATCAGCGGGGAGGAATTAGTCCGTGCGGTAACAACGGTGGCTGCCGGTCAGTCTATTCTTGATCCTGCGATCACACAACGGGTTCTCACCAAGATGCAGCATCTCTCTATCTCTTCTGATGGCAAAAAAGAATCGTTGGCCCCTCAGGAATTGAAGGTGTTGACCCTGGTGGCCGAAGGAAAAACCAATAAGGAAATTGCCGTAGCACTCGACCTGAGCGATAAAACCGTCGGCCATTACCTTGAAAATATTTTCCAAAAACTGCAGGTGACCCGCCGTTCTCAAGCTGCGGCAGAGTTCGTCCGCCGATTTTCCCAATAAGGAATGTTAAATATTTCAAATGTATTGCCTTTTCATTAGCAAATAAGTTCCTGAAACCTACACCGGAAAAATGAGGGAGTGTTCAAAAAGGCTCGTCCAGCAAGGTCGCAGCCGATTGGACGGGCGGAGCGTACGGAGGAGTACGTGAGCACGGCCAGGCGGCGAGAACGCCGCTGGCGGCATTTTTCAATACTCCCATTAGGGGCGATTACCCCTATTCGCATACGGGAAAAATAGTTGCCCGGCTCCTGGTGTTCGCACCTACCGCTTTCCTCTTAATTCATACACAATAGCCTCAGACGATGAAGACTCCGACACGGAGCCTGTTTTCATCCACTGTTCAATTAAAGGAGGCCGTCATGTTGAATTTCATTCCTAAGCCATTCTTGGTGCTCTCGGCGTTGGTGTTTGCTTGCGTGTACGGATTTATTCTGAGTCCCGGCTTGGTTTTGGCAGATAAGACACCGGGCCAGGACAACGTGAAGGTGTTGTATCACCTGGATAGTAACGACCCGGCTCTTGCCAAGTATGCATTGGCATTGATCAATAAACACATTGAGGCTGAAGGCGGGCCCGACAAGATCGACCTGGTGCTAGTCGTGCATGGGCCGGCCCTGAAATTGTTTGAAAGCGACACGGTCGATCAGGAGTTGAAAGATAAATTGAAGGCGGTGATTGACCAAGGGATCAAGGCTGAAATGTGTCAGGTCTCGATGAAACTTTATGGGACACCGCTGGAAAAATTACTCGCCGGGTTTACACCCACCGAACATCCGGTTGCTGTGAAGCGAATTGCCGACCTTCAACGCGCAGGATATGTGTATATCAAACCGTAAGGAGCCAATATGCGGAATGAGCTTTATAAATGGACGAGCCAAAAAAGAGCTACATTCGGTGGGAGCCTCCCAGGCTTCCACCGGGGAGGACGGTTCTCGGTAATCAGAAGCGCCGTTGCCGGGTTCATGATGGTCGGCCTGAGTCTGCTTTTTGGAGCCTTGCCGGTTCCTGCGGCTTCATCCGTCCCGGCTCCGGAATTTCAGCTCCGGGCATTTGACGGCCATACGTACAGCAAAAATTCATTACAGGGGCGGCCGACGCTTCTCGTCTTTTGGGCGCCATGGTGTCGGTATTGCCAAATGGAATTGCCGATTCTCGCGAAATTTTATCAGGGAAACAAACCAGACCAACTTCAGGTTTTGACTGTGGCCTTCTCGGACAGTCTGGCTCATGTGGAGGAGTATGTCACAGCCAACCCTGACACCTTTATCTTTCCCACCGCCTATGATCAGGATAATGAGATGGCGCAGGCTTTCGGTGTCAATGTCACCCCGACATTTGTGGTGGTGGACGCACAAGGAGAAATGATCCTTGCTCACCGTGGTGCAGGGATCAACCGGAATCCCCAGTACCAGGAGTTTCTCAAGAGTTTGAAACAATAAATGTTCAACCGGGACGAATCGATCCCTCAGGGATAGAATACTCATGGTGGAGTCCGGTACACACATTTATCAGGTGACCTTGTCTGCGGCGTTTGGAGCCGGGCTCTTGTCAGTCGTTTCCCCTTGTGTGCTTCCTCTGGTGCCGTCCTACGTTTCATATATAACGGGACTTTCCATTGATCAGCTCCGGGATACATCGGCACGGCACAGCGTTCGCAAAACGATTATGTTCAATTCCTTATGGTTCATTGGAGGCTTTTCCGTCGTCTTCATCGCGTTTGGCCTCTCAGCCGGTTTGGTCGATCAATGGTTGTTCAACTATCAGGACTATCTGCGAAAGTTCGGTGGAGGGCTGGTTATCCTGTTTGGTCTGTATGTATTGGGGCTGTTCAACTTTGGCTTTGTGTCTCAAGAACGGCGGCTCCATTTTCGGAGCCGTCCGGTAGGCTATCTTGGCTCGTTTCTCATCGGGGCCACCTTTGCCGCAGGTTGGACCCCATGCGTGGGTCCCATACTCGCGTCTATCTTCCTGTCTGCCGGGACCACCGATACCGCTATTGATGGGTTGGCCCTCCTGGTGTTTTACTCAATTGGGATGGGGCTTCCACTGCTTGTCACGGCTGTGTGTCTCGATCGATTTTTAACCCCCTTCCGGGGGATACGAGCCTTTATGATGCCGCTTTCCGTTCTGAGTGGATTGCTACTGGTAACAGTCGGGGGACTGCTCCATACGAATTCATTCTTTCTCCTGACGAGCTATTTGGAACACTCGGGGATTGGATGGTATATCGGCCAATAGATTCTACTTGGCTGCTGTCTCTCGTTTTCAATTCCTTTCCTGCCAAATTACGTAAATACGTTGCCCGGCCACAATAATATCGATTACCCTTGTGACAGATGAATGCGAGGTTTCGCTTTGCGGACCTGTGCAGTAGTGTATGTCAAAAGTTTTGAAGATCCATTTAAAAAGGAGAATGACCGTATGGCGACAATTGCGCCCTTCCGAGCTGTGAGGCCCAAATCTGAATTAGCTAGTCAAGTGGCGGCCCCTCCCTATGATGTGGTCTCCTTGCAAGAGGCGCGTGATTTAGCGGATGGAAATCCCTATTGCTTCCTCCGCATTGGTCGGGCCGAACTTGAGCTTGGTGATGGAGTTGACCCATATTCCGCCGAGGTCTATCAACGAGGGGACGATAATCTCCGGAAGCTCATCAAGGACGGAGTCTTGGCCCAAGAGCCACAACCACTCTTCGGAGTCTACCGACAAAAGTGGGGTCAGCATGAGCAGACCGGCATCGTGGCACTGGCATCCGTCGACGAATACGACCGGGGAATCATCAAAAAACATGAATATACCCGGCCGGTCAAGGAAGCTGATCGGGTGCGGATTATCGAAACCCATGAATCGCAATCGGGGCCGGTTTTGCTCTTTTTTCGCCAGACGGCCAAAATTGATCAGTGGTTGAAAGAGGTGACGAGTACGAAGCCGGATGTACATTTTGTTGCTCATGATAAGATCGAGCACACCGTCTGGAGCGTGCGAGATTCACTGGCCATTCAAGAAGTCATGAAAAACTTTCAAGATCTCCCGGCCTTATATATCGCTGATGGGCATCATCGATCGGCTGCGGCAAGTCGGGTTCGTGCGTCCCGTGGCCAGGCCGGCGCACAGCCTGCTGGAAAGCATGAAGAAGGCTTTTTGGCAGTCATCTTTCCACATGACCAATTACAAATCCTTCCCTACAATCGAGTTGTTCGGGATTTGAATGGGCTCACCCCCCAAGAATTGCTCGAAAAATTATCTCCACACTTTGAATTGCAGGTGACCGCGCAACCAGGCAAACCACCTGCCGCCGGTTTCGATATGTATCTGGAAGGGCAATGGCATCGCGCGAAACCCAAAGAGAATCCGTCGTTGAACAGTCAGCAGGACCCGGTGCGTGCGCTAGCCGTTTCAGAATTGACGGAACGGGTCTTGGATCCGTTGTTAGGCATCAAAGATCAACGGTCCGATCCACGCATAGATTTTGTGGGCGGTATTCGCGGAACCCAACAACTTGCAGCCTTGGTGGACAGTGGAGACTGGGCTGTCGCCTTCTGGTTGTATCCGACCACGGTTGAGGAATTGATGGCGGTGGCTGATGCGCATCGTGTCATGCCTCCCAAAAGCACATGGTTTGAACCCAAACTCCGTGATGGCCTCTTCATTCATATGTTACGCGACTAAAAAAAATTAGCTCTCAGGTAGGGGAAGTCGGCCAATGCATGAGTTGGCCAGGCTGGGTGAAATTCTTATTAGATACCCATGTCTTGCTCTGGTAGCTGAGTGGTCATAAGTTATTCATCACCAAAGCAGCTGTGGCGGTCAAGAATGGAGAAAATGCGATATTTGTGAGTGCCGTCACCGCATGGGAAATTTCCATTAATCCGGCACCGAGAAAGCTCAAGGTCCATGATGAACTGGAAGAAGTCCTAGAGTCTAATAGTTTTCAACACCTTCCAAACTCAATCCGGCATGGCCTTGTTGCCGGAAACCTATCCCGTCACCATGCTGACCGGTATGATCGTATGCTCATTGCCCAATCTCAAACGATACAATTAACGAGTATCACGCATGATATTTAAATGGAGTCGCCTTCTGGTTATATCCGACAATGGGTGAGGAACAGTTGGCTGTGGCAGATGCGGATCACGTTGTGCCCCTAAAAGCATCCGGTTTGACCCCAATCTCCATGATGGCCTTTTCATCCACATCTGACAGGATAGGGCGAATGTAGAAATCGCACACTCTTGAATCGATTGTGCTTCCACATTCATATAGCTTATTAAGTTTAATCTCGGGTTGGGGAGTATGAGAGGAAAGGCTTCTTTAGCCGGAATGAACCAACATTATTTTGAATGGAATTTGCCCTGATAGAATGTGGTGGTGGATAAGGATAACTATTGGCAAAGACTAATTGGATTAAAATGGCGTGAATATTAGGCATGAAAAATTTAAAAATCCGTGAGCATAATAAAAAATGAATTACTGAGATGAGGAGCTTGTCAATCATTGTTGCCTCCCTAAGTAAAATCGTCTTTATTCAATGTATAGGGAGCATATTGCAAAGTGGTAAAGGATTTGTTCCCGGTCAGTAAAATTTCTGTTGTACCATGAGATTTTGAGGTTCATGAACGATATTCAGTGGAACATTAAGACTTTTCAAGAATTGGAATCGGATCAGTTATATGACCTGCTGAAGCTGCGCGTGGAGGTGTTTGTGGCGGAGCAACAATGTGCCTATCGGGAATTGGATGAGTATGACCGACACCCGGAGGCCAGGCACATTTCTGGACGCAATGAAGGTGGAGAACTGATTGCCTATGCGCGGATTCTCCCGCCTGGGCTCCGTCATCCTGAGGTGAATCTCGGGCGGTTTGTGGTGAAGGCGGATTTTCGTAAGCAGGGGATTGGTCATCAATTATTACAGACAGCTTTGCAGAGCATAGCCGCTTGTTGGCCAGAGATACCTATAAAAATGTCTGCACAAAGCCACCTTCACCGATTTTATGCGCAGTATGGATTTCTCCAAGTGACGGATGGCTACCTCGAAGATGGGATCCCTCATGTGGAAATGGTGAAAGAGGGTTAATCGTTATATGTAAGCGGTTCTCAACGGTCTACCCACCTTTATCCTTCCCTTAAAAATGGGAGGGGATGAAGACAGTAATTATAGTACCTTATGAAAAACTTACCGTTGGGCGATTTATCGCTTGAAACATTTTTAGGTGAATATTGGCAGAAGAAGCCGTTGTTGATTCGGCAGGCTTTGCCCGGGATCAAGCGGCCGATTGCGGCTGATGAATTGGCCGGTCTCGCTTGCGAAGAAGAAGTCGAATCGAGGCTGATCATTCAAGATCCCATAAGCGATCAATGGGAACTCTCTCATGGTCCGTTTACAGATGCGACATTTTCCGCTCTGCCAGCCGCGCATTGGACCTTGTTGGTCCAGGCTGTGGATCATTGGGTGCCGGCCGCCGCTGACTTTCTTGCGCAATTTTATTTTATTCCCAGTTGGCGGGTTGATGATTTGATGATCAGCTATTCCGGCGACAAAGGTGGTGTCGGGCCCCATTATGATAATTATGATGTGTTTCTGGTGCAGGTCAGTGGCCGTCGTCAGTGGGAAGTGGGTGGTGTCTATGATGAAACGTCTCCTCGTCGTTCCGATGTTCCGGTCAAGATCCTGTCCGAATGGAAGCCGGAGCAACGGTGGATATTAGAGCCGGGCGATTTGCTCTATGTACCCCCGCGTGTCGGACATAACGGGATAGCCGTGAGTGAGGATTGCATGACCTGTTCGGTGGGATTTCGCGCGCCGTCTCATCGGGATATCCTGCTCGATTATTCCGAGTCTGTTGGAGAAGCAGTGAGCGAAGAGGTTCGCTATGCGGATCCGGATCTGGTTCCTCAAGCCAATCCCGGCCAGATTACATCCGAGGCTGTTAGAAAAGTTCAAAGGATCTTCACCCGGTATGTCGAGGATGAAGCCCAACTGGCTCAATGGTTTGGTTGTTATATGACCTCTCCGAAATACCAGGATGAGGAGACGACGCCGGAGGAACACCGTCCGGAAGATGTTCGTACCCATCTGTTGGAGGGAGGAAAACTTGTCAGAAATGAAGGCTCACGTTTTGCGTTTCATGAACATGGACAGAATATCTGGCTATTTGTTGATGGACGTCAGTACACCTGCAGTGGGCTCATGACGGATCTGGTGAAAACCTTGTGCGCCGAACGCCAAATTGGTTCGGAGCACTACGTTTCGTCGGAAGGCCATGATTCCTTACTCCTCGATTTGTTGAGCCATGGCAGCCTTTATCTTTCTTCCTGAAAAGTATTTGCCCACCTTTCCTGGAGTGAGAGGCTCCCTTTCAGGGGAAAGCAACTGATCGCCCCCCTGGTTGGCTGCCATCATCTGTGAAAAATTAGAGTTGTGTGGCGCCTCCATCCACGGTGAGGTCAATCCCTGTAATGTAAGATGAATCATCTGATGCGAGAAATAGGGCGGCTGTGGCAACTTCATGTGAGCTTCCCATTCGCTTCATGGGGTTTTGGTCACCAAAGCTTGCTTTCATGCCTGGAACTTCTTCTGCAGGAACGCCCACTTTCTCAAAAATAGGGGTATCAATTGGTCCAGGAGCCAGAGCGTTCACCCGGATTTTTCGCTCGAGAAATTCAGTCGACAAGGTTCTGGCCAGATTCCGAACGGCCGCTTTGGTTGCGCCATAGACACTGGAATTGGGAAACCCTTTCTGGTCCGCGATGGACGAATTGATAATAATCGACGCTCCTTCGTTCAGAAGCGGCGAGGCTTTTTGAATATTGAAGAACAGGCCTTTGAAATTGACATTGACCATCCTATCGAATGTGGCTTCGTCTACGGTGTCAAAGGGGCCAAAGATCGCCATGCCGGCATTGAGGAAGAGAACATCGATCCTTCCCGCCGTCTTGTGTATCTGTTGATACAAATCCGCGATGTCATTGAGATTCCCGGTATCAGATACGAAGCCGGCACTCGCTCCTCTGATTTCTTTCACTGCCGCTTCCACAGCCTCTTTCCTTCTTCCCGTAATGATCACCCTGGCCCCTTCAGCCTGAAATAATTTGGCTGTGGCCAAACCAATCCCACTATTGCCACCCGTAATGACGGCCACTTTGTCTTTGAGTCTTTGAGACATAGGAATTTTCCTTTCAGGAAGTGTTGAATAATAAAGATTTTTAAGGGCAAATTTGCCCAGGATTAGATTACTCATCAAAGGCTCCGGGTCGGTTCAAAAAAGTCCGTCCAGCAAGGCCGCAGCCGTTTTTACGCACGGAGCGTACGCTTAGTACGTGAGCACGGAAAAATGGCGAGAACGCCGCTGGCGGCTTTTTTCAACAGACCCCTTCAAGGTGGAAAGAGAACATTCCAATCGTGTGTCACTCCAGTAAAACATTTTAGAATGAGATTTTCATCTCTCTTCCAACAACGCATGAGAGAATGGTTCTGAGGTGTTGGTCGTGAGACGAATCATCAGAGCTCACCGTCATCTTCTTCCCATTTTCTCTTGATGGCTGCGGCTCGCTTCCGTTGCCTGGTAAACGCCCAAAAGGCCAGGAGGGTGATCGCGAGCCAGATCATTCCGGAACTGGTGGCCACAGGGATCCAGCGATTCCAGAGTGTCTGCCGACTCCAGAACTGCGCTTCTGCTTGCGCGAGTGTCATGAAGGTGGCTTGCGCAAAGGCGTCAGGAAAGGACATGCCTTGTTGGATTTTTGCCAGAATACGTTTGGGGGTATCCTGTCCTGTATGTTCCAGGAGGTCTCGCGTAAAGGCGTAAGCCAGCACATAGGCCCGTCGGACAGAGGTCTCGTCTTTGCTGAAGAGAGTATTGAGTTCATTCAGAGAGACTTGCGTGTCTGAGACCATTGCCCAGACTAGTCGGGCTCGGTCTTCCAAATCCCACCTTCGGGCGGCCATCATCGCTAATCCCTCATCAAACCATCGAGGCAAAGGCTGTTCTCCTGCCGCACGATGGGCCAGGATATGGCCGATTTCATGCAGGAAGACCTCGTTGAGTGAATCATTCGGATAGGTCAAACTCCGGTCAGTGAGGAGCACAATTGTGGAAGTCTGACTGACTGCGTAACCAGATACCCATTCCGGCGCTTCCTGTGCAAGGGGCGATTCCTTTGGCGCCAGGATGACTCGAATGGGAAGTCCGGGATGTTCAAGTCCCATAAAGTCCATCATACGCTGAAGGGCTTGTGGGTTGCTGTCCTTCAAGTTGGCAGCTAACGGTTCCAAGGATTCCGGGGCTTCAATGATGAATTGGGGGGAGGCGGCTCCTCTCACTAGTCCGGGGTGAGCCATCATCACCATGATCGTCAGAAAGAGGAGTTGGAGTCCAATCAGTGCACTATGACAATTGGATTTGCGAAATCGTTGTTGGATTCTGCAAAAACGCATTGGCTAGCCCGGGAGTGAGGTTTCTCTGAGGAAAGCTTGAAGGCCTGTATGGATTTCCGAATGCCTGGCTTCAAATCTCTGCATTCAGGTGGTCAAGGATGATGCGGGCGTCGGTGATAGGATCCGTGGTCATGGGCAATTGTGTCTGTTCCGTCACTTTGGTCAGAAGTCGTTGCGCCGCCGCTCTCACCGGTAATGGAAACCTGGTTTCTCCTTGGATCTGCCGAAGGTGATGCATGGAATCTCCCTTCCAGTTTGCCAGATTCTGTTGCTCCGCCCACTGTTGAGAGGCCAATGCGATGGCTCGTCGTGCGCATACTCTGGCCAAACCATCGTTCCCATTCTGGAGTCCCCTGGCGGCCTTGGTGAGTTCCTGTTCGATCTGTTCAGACCGACTCATGAATCCTGAGGTGCGGTACGATTGGCGTACAGTTCCCGCCTGGTCGCAATTCGATGGATGTGGACGACATGCTCGTCCGGGTCGATGGAGTAGAGAATGCGCCAATCTCCCACGGCGTATTGGACGAGACCGGGAAGATCCTCGTGCAGGGGTTCATGTCGAAGGTTGGCGACATTCGAGGCCAACCACTTGGTCTTATCCAACAGGCGCTGGGCCATACCCTGGTCGGTTGATTGAAGGTCGTCCAGGATTGCAGGCTGATAGGTGACGCGATACCAGGCCATGTCATCTCACCACTTGAGACCCAGTCGTTCTGCGACGGTTTCTCCCGTCACCCGCTCCGGGGAATTTAATACTTGTTTTAATTGTGCGCGCACCTTGTCATCCAGAGCCAGGCCAAGATCGGGATCGCCCAGCAGTTCACACAACCGGTCATCCACCATGCTATTAACCAGTTCTTTAAATTCTTTCTGAGAGAGATCGGAGATGTTCATGATGAAGCCTCCATTCGGATAAGTACCTGATTCTCTAATGTTTGATAGTGTTTCTACCTTATTTGATGAGGCTGAGCGGGATGTAATGGGACATTGGTCCTTTTGCCTTCACAATAACGTCGTGCTCTGCGAAACGCATCAGGTAAATTCTCAACTTCGGGATTGAAACCCTGCTCTTGTCCATTCAAGAAAAATCCAGAGAACGAAGTTTAGAAACTTCCAGCTTCCACGACATCATCGAGGCTGTTAATGTCCAGCCAATGCCCGACGGTGTAGAGCACCCGAATCGGATAGTTTCTTCGTAATAATTCCTGGAACAGGATGGCCATTCCTGCTTTCCGGTGATTCGGGTCGGCAAGAAGTTCGGTAAGGATCTCCTGCAATTGCGTGACACCTTGAGCCGAGACTTTAAAAAATCCCATCCATACGCCATGAATCATGTCCGAAGGCACTGCCCTGCCTAATTGCTTGAGATGAATCTGGGCGTTAAAGGCCTTTCGGGAATTCGGAGCGGTACATTCGGCAAATCCACCAAGCCTCGTATAACTCGTTTTTTCCTGCCAGTCGCTATCCACAAAAATGACAAAGTCATCCTTGGTTTGCAGCAATGCCTGAGGAATGTACGTGTTAAACAAGACGTCGCCATAGGATACGATGGTGTCCTGGATTCGGGCGTCTTTTGATTGAAGCGCTTTCAATAAGGAATCCAATTCTCCCGTTTCCGTGAAGGCATCGTTATCGACATAGGTCAAATTGGGAAGATTGACGGCTTCTTTCTTATACCCCCGGACCACAAGAATCTCCTTGATGCCCACGCTATTGTAGGCGTCAACGATATGAGCAAGGAGGGGGACGCCACGAATATTCACCATGGTTTTTGGTTTGTCTTCGGTGAGATCCCCTAACTCATCCCCCCGGGAAGCGGCCAGTACAATAGCCGATGCGCGGTCGGCACTTTTAGGAAGGTAGCGTTGCTCGGCTTCCATGAGTTCATCTGCACCTTGCAGACGAAAAACCTCAGAGACCGGCACAATGTTATCCTCAATGAATAAAAGATTTTCCTGTTTCTTCAGAACGCGAGCGGTCGTTTGCATGGTGGCGACTGCGGCGCGGAGCAGGTGATTCGCCCAAATCACCATGGAAAAGCCATGCTGCCGGAACACATCGGTGGGAGTGGAGTAATATTTCGTGGGCACAATCACCACGGGTGAGCGATTGCTCCATTCCCGCTTGAACGCCAGAATCTCATCCGGCACCGCCAGCGCACTGTGAATTAGAATGCCATCCGCTCCGGCCTGGCGATACGCCTCTGCCCGTCGCAAGGCTTCCGTCAGTCCCCATCCGCAGATGAACGATTCAACCCGGGCGATGATGCAGAAATCCGGATCGGATTGCGCATCTTTCCCGGCTTTAATTTTTCCACAAAATTCTTCCATGTCGGCCATGGGTTGTGTGTCACCCTTGAGAAAGCTATTCGTCTTCGGAAACAACTTGTCTTCAATGCACACGGCCGCGATATGACGTTGTTCTAGTTTGCGAATGAGACGCTGCATATTATTGAAGTTGCCGTATCCTGTATCTCCATCCAGGAGAATCGGAATGCGGGCCGCGTCAGACATGAATTCCAGATTGTCCAGGACCTGGGTCCAACTGGCCTCATTGTTATCTCGCACGCCGAATTGAGCCGAAATCGAAAGTCCGCTGGCCCAGATGCCATGGAATCCTGCTTCTTCTACGATCTTGGCGCTCAGCCCATTGTGCGCCTCGCAGATAAATTCAAGCTGGGGGGACAAGAGGAGCTTTTTGAATTGCGTTGATTTTGGCGGCTGGGGTTCGCTTGGCATAATCAGTAAATGGCACAGTGTTTCAGATCGTTCAATGAGGTAGTGAAGTCTACATCAAGGGGAATCTTGCTGCCAAACCTTTCCGTATCTGATTGGGAATCCTTAAAGACGTTTGGGGCTGGAATCTGTCGGATGAACGAATGGTAGAATGATTGATCCCAAGGCTTGTGACAGGTGTTGAAGATAATGGGGGCAGGACAAGGGCATAGCCAGGAGACCATGCCCTTGTCCAGATAAACAGTGAACAATTTATGGAGTGCGGCTGGTGATCTCAAGAAGGTGATAGCCAAACTGGGTTTTGACCGGGCCGTGGACCTTGCCGAGTTCGCCGCTAAACACAACCTCATCAAATTCTTTGACCATTTGACCCGGGCCGAACTCGCCCAGATCGCCACCTTGTTTGCCTGATGGGCAGGTGGAATGTTCCTTCGCGGCGGCAGCAAAATCTCCACCACCCTCAATTTGTGTTTTTAAGTTTTTGCATGCTTCTTCTGTTGAAACCAAAATGTGACGGGCGCGCGCTTTCGCCATGAGCATTCTCCTTCTAGTCTAGAAAATTGGACAATGGTTCTTTTCTCATGATTGACCAGCTGAGGTCAAATTTCATGAGAATCAGCCGGTGCAACCCGTGAAATCCTCTTGTTCATAACCTATTGTGAAGGGCGAATGTTCTGGTGATCAGGAACGGGTCGGATGAATGAGGCGCTATGATCATGTGAGACTGAAGGCCGGTGAAAGGAGGAAAGAGTCCTGGTAGAAGTGCACGAGATTCGCAAGAACGAGAGGTGGTGATGGAGTTGATAGATTAGTTGTCTGGATTCATCGCCAGGTAATCACAAATAAAATCCAAAACCAATTCGTCAAAATTGTTGAAAATGGTTTTGACCCCACCCGCCGTCACGACGCCTTGTTCCCAGGTAATGGCGTGTCCCGTGGAGGAGTTATGAACAAGGGCTACCAGTTGGTGGACTTCAAGGTCGATCCGACAGGCGTAACGCTTTGGGCCCAAGGGAAGAGCCGCCATATTGACATATAAATACGGCTCTCCGGGCAATTTGGCGGCTTCGAGTTCTTTGACCAGGCGAATCCCCGCCGTTTGCAATTGTGCCTCCACTCGTTTTCGCAACTCACTTCGGTTTAATACTCCCCTCAGCTCAGGACCTAGGTCCTCAACAACTACATAGATGCCATGTATCCCCCTTAGTGATTCTTTCCTCAGCATAGGATGATCAACCTCTCCGTCAATTCGTTCTAGCCAATAACAAGTGTTCTGCGTCCGCTCAGGGATTGTAGACCGATTCCCTAAGCCTTGTCCTCTTTTGCCTTTCGCAAATAATCACCAAGGATTCCCCGGCTGTGTTCATCATCGTGGCAGTATATGCAGAGGTTCTCCCAGTTCGATCCGTCCGGTGGATTGTTGTGGTGATTGCCGTCTTTATGGTGCACCGTGAGCAGATGTCTGGTCTTGAGGTCGAATTCTCTGGCGCATTTGGCACAAATAAGCCCGTGAATCTTCAGTGACTGTTCCCGATAGGAGCTATTGCTCGAGGCTGAAGGCTTGGGTCGCAGTCCTTTGAGGAGTTCGTCAAGGGGTTTGTCGACGGCAGGTTTTTGGAGCCGTCGCAGTTTGTGCCGACCCCGGTATGCATTCCCCATGATGTGCGTCCTTTCAAGTGATGGCGTCGTGGTGTTCTGGCGCCAGCGATGAATAGCCGCGTGAATTCAATGCCAGGATTCTCAAAGTTTTTCTGGTCTTTGTCAATGCGATTTGAAAGGACGCCGCGTTGAGCATGCCTGATGTGGTGTCAACCTTTGGATGCGGCCTTCGGGCTGGTTGGTGAGGAATCGTGTGGTGTGAGTCCTGCAAGCCCTATGCGGTAAGTGCTAAAATGATGATGAGTTCTGCGGATAGGGTTCGTCTGATTATTTCCTTTACAGGCACCCGCTTCGAGACGGGTGCTTTCACCAGGAGGGTGCCATGTTTGGTCCTATTACACTTCCCTTTGGGGCGAAAATGTTGTTTAACACCGTCAAATTGAAGCCCGGGGTTTCTTTCGATCAGGTAGAGCTGGCCGTTGGAGAGATGTGCATGGTCGTCAAGGAAACCTATGGCGGAGACAAAGGGGGATTCATCGCCGGGCAGGTGTTCAAATTTTCCGGTTTCGTATCTGACGAAGGGTCCTTAAGTGAATCAAAAACCGCAGATGACCATTACGCGATTGTGACCTATTGGAGTTCATTTGAGGATCACGAAAAATCTCATGCCGATGAACTGTTCAATAAGACATTCGCCGCTTTAGCTACGATGTGTTCTGAGACGAAAGAACTCGGCTACGACATGCTATGGCAGGGGGCGGCGAAGACGGGATGACGGAAATATGGGTCAGGTGAGAGGCCTCAATTCGATAGCCACCATTGTTTCTTGGAGACCCTGCGCCCTAATCCCTATGGACTGGTTGGGGTAACCGACCGGCAAAAATTTTGAGGAGGGATTGGGTGTGAGATTCTCAATCGGTAAATGATGTGATAAAACGCCATAAATATAACGACCGGAAGTAAAAGGAATCAGGGCTTTCGCAGGTTGGGGCCGCCAAAGAAAAGGCCGATTGAGATCATTCCCGTAGCCGCCACCATATACACAGCAAGGCGATTCCGTAACAGCACCGGGATAGGGGTGTTGGCGAGGAAATAACCAAGAATCGGATAAGCTCTGTGAAACAGTAATTGAGCAGATTGGAACACCGCAGGCCTTTCCCAGGAAACATTTCCAACGCGAAACCACTCCATTCACAGACCTGCTACTCCTCCCCTGGCGATCCCGATGAAAGAACATGCTCGGGTGGTCAAACTCCATTCTTCTATCCTTCCAGGAAACTAGTGCCAAAAATCCTCGTTATAAATGGTCACTCATTAAATCCAGTTCTTGAGGGCCACCAACACGGCCATACATGGCACTTCGGCAGTGATCGCTAAAGGGGAGGTGGTAATACAATATCCCGATGTTCTTGGTCACCATTTTCCGTAAACGGGCTTCTTGAGTTTCCTGATCCGCCTCTGTAAATGGATTGAGGCTGAAACCCATCCGCGCACTGGAAACCACGGCCATGCCATTTTGTCGAAGACTAAAAGCATATTGCCAATTATACTTTTGAATATACATGTCCTGGTCGGTAAAGATGATCGGGATCAACGGCATGTTTGTGTTGGCGTCGGCGACCTGTCTTGTGATGTCTGCCAGTATTTCTTCTGCAATATATTGCCCCCGATCGGGGTCAAAAGCCGAGACCGGCAAAGGGAGAGGAGGAAAAATGGTGATGGGAAGGCCGTATGTTTCTTGGAAGAATTGGGCATACATTTCCAGTGGCGGGGTTGGAAAACGACCCACAGGAATAAAGACAACTTCTCCCGAACCGCGGAGTTCCTCGATGCGTGCATATTCAGGCGGTGGCTTGATGAGACAATAGAGATTTGAGACTTCTCCGACACAAATGGTGATCACAAATAGGATAATTTTCAAGAGCCCATAGATCAGTTCAAGGGAGGACATGGGGAGAACTCAAACAATGGGAAAAGGGTCTACGGCACGCACGTGTTCCTTCCAGGAAAGCCGAGAGCATGCACCTAAAAGTGTCCGCACGGTCCACACCCATGGCATTACCATGGCTTTATCGGCAGGTTAGGGGAGTTCTGGAGAAATGACAGCAGATTCAGATAAGAGTATTAAGAGGAAATTCGGTTGATTTCGTAGGCATAAGGGATCCAGGATGGAAAATGTTTTGGGTCGAGGGTCCTCCTCGGTGGGGGAGGAAATAGGATATGAACACGATTGAGATGAGGGAAATGCTCAGGCGTTTCCACAGCATTTTTTATACTTTTTCCCGCTACCGCAGGGGCACGGATCGTTCCGTCCAATCTTGGCCTCGCTACGCACGACGGTCTGAACTCCAGGACTTTTGCCGTCGGTGAAATACCAGGTCCCCTTATGTTTCCGAAACTCGCTTAGCTCATGATGGATTTGAGGGCCTTCTTCGGTCTCAAACGTGGCCTTGAATTCGACGAGGCCCGCTTCGTCCTCTATTCCCCCTTGTTTCGTCGACAGAATTTCTAACCCCGTCCATTTGGTAGTTTCTGCCCACTTGCGATTAGCCTCAAGGTCAATGTCGTGTTTGGTTTTGGGGTCATGGGTCTTTTCGATGAAATCCATCTGGACTTGCGTATAGGCCGAATATCTTGCCCGCATGAGTTGTTCGGCAGTCTCTGCCTGTTTCACTCCGGTAATAATGGGCTCACAGCATTGGTTGAAGGTTTTTCCGCTCTGACACGGACACTGCATATGCGACTCCTTTTCTATGTGATGGCAAATGATGATTGACTCTTGTACGTCGCGAGTGACAGAAAAGTCAAAAGGCCCGGCATCTCATTTTTTTCGAAAAAAATTGGTGAGTCCCGGCAGCAGTCTTCCCGCCATTTGTCTCTGCTCGTCCCTCTCATGAATAGCTGGTCTGCCGCAAAAGCCATGCCCGGCGGACATTTTTTAATGCCGTGTTCCCACATTTCGGCACCCATATTGCGCATCATGCATGATTCCATCGGGAAAGGGGATAAATCAAATTTGGTTTTCCACATAGGTCCCGCCTGGTTTTTACTAGATTTCGGGATTGCTGTTGGGCGCGAAGCCTGATGAGCGAATAGGATAATTGAAAAATGTGTGGAAGTTATTTGTCAGTTGAGTTAGGCTTTTTTTCGAATTTGACCGGACCTCGCTCTGATAGAAAGAAGCTTTGCGTCAAAACAATGAAATGGCGCAGGAATTTGAGCATGCCGTAGACTTTCTTTTTTATGCGTATACGGGCGGATCACCGGGAGAATATTTTACACATGACGTGTTCTCCACTTGGTCAGGCGCAGCAGCAATGATTGTATAAATGGCTTTATTCCTAAAACTCATTCAGGGTTCTGGAGGAACACACATGAAAAATTTCAACCAAATGGTCACTGCGGGCACAATCGTCCTCATGCTCGTATTCCTTGCACCCCTTACCTATGGAGCGGAGACGGCCCGAGTCAGTGTCAGCACTGGAAATCTGCAGGGCAATAATAATAGTTTCCTTCCGGACCTTAATGAAAACGGCAGGTTTGTTACCTACTATTCCTTGTCGACCAATCTGGTGCCCGGTGATACCAACGGGGTGCGAGATATATTCGTGTACGATCGGCAAACCCAACAAACTACGCGCGTGAGCGTGGCGACAGGTGGAGGACAGGCCAATGGTGAGAGCCTTGAGCCTGCCATAAGCGCTAATGGGCGTTACGTGGCATTTCGGTCGGATGCCACCAACCTGGTTCCGGGGGATACAAATGGCACTACTGATGTGTTCGTCCATGATCGGCAGACAGGCATCACGAGCCGGGTCAGTGTCGCGACGGGCGGTGGACAGTCCAATAACAATAGTTTTACTCCAGCCCTGAGTGCTGACGGCAGGTTTGTGGCGTTCCACTCCTTTGCGAACAATCTGGTGCCGGGTGACACCAATGGAGTGTTAGATGTGTTCGTTCATGATCGGCAATCAGGGGCGACGACACGCGTGAGTGTGGCCAC
Organism: Nitrospira sp. T9; assembly: GCF_052156535.1. Classification (NCBI taxonomy): domain Bacteria; kingdom Pseudomonadati; phylum Nitrospirota; class Nitrospiria; order Nitrospirales; family Nitrospiraceae; genus Nitrospira; species Nitrospira sp. T9. The sequence continues at coordinate 326,202 of NZ_JBQKUP010000038.1, read as the reverse complement.
AGGCGCAATCCAGGGGAATAATACCAGTCGAGCGGGGTTTCTCAGTGCGAGTGGGGGTTTGGTGGCGTTTGAATCCGATGCAACTAACCTGGTCCCGGGCGATACCAATGGTGTGCGGGATCTGTTCATTCACGATCGGCAAACAGGGGTGACGACGCGTGTGAGTGTGGCCACAGGCGGAGGGCAAGTCAATGGTGAGAGTGTGGATGCCGAATTGAGTGCGGATGGTCGCTATGTCACATTTCAATCGGATGCGACGAATCTCGTCGCTGGCGATAGCAATGGAGTGGGTGATGTGTTTGTCCATGACCGTCAAACGGACACCACCACGCGCGTCAGTGTGGCAAGTGGCGGTCTCCAAGGAGGAGGAGAGAGTTCAGAGGGGACCATCAGCGGGGATGGAAGGTTTGTGGCATTTCTTTCTTTTGCCACCAATCTCGTTCCGGGCGATACGAATGGAGAGGGTGATGTGTTTGTGCATGATCGTCAGACCAACACCACCACCAGGATGAGTGTGACGACTGGTGGAGTGCAAGGCAATGATTTTAGTTGTAATCCTGCAATCAGTCAGGATGGTCGGATTGTCGGATTTTTCTCGGATTCAAACAACCTTGTTCCGGGTGACACGAATGGAATCCGGGATATTTTCATTCATAATCGCACGGCGAACTTTGATTTGGATGGAGATGGCAAGGCTGACATCGTGTGGCGCAATATCAATAATGGCAGCACGGCGATCTGGTTTATGAATGGGACGGCAATTGCTTCCTCAAGTTTCCCGGGCGGTGTCCCTCCGGCTTGGGAGATTGCCGGTATCGGCGATGTGAATGCGGATGGTAAGGCTGATGTGATTTGGCGCAATAGCACCAGTGGTACGGTGGCCGTGTGGTTAATGAATGGGCATACCATTGCATCGGTAGGGTTCCCGGGCACTGTCCCTACCGGTTGGGTGCTTGAGCAACTTGGAGATGTGGATGGGAATGGCACGGCAGACCTCGTTTGGCGAAACACCACTAGCAAGGTGGTTGTCGTGTGGCTGATGAATGGAGCGACCATTGCCTCATCAAAATCGCTCGGTGGTGTCCCGGGTGAGTGGAAGATTGTCGGAATGGGTGATGTCAATGCCGATCGCAAAGCCGATATCTTCTGGCGGAATAGCAACAGTGGGGCAGTAGCCGTATGGTTAATGAACGGGCTCACGGTTATGTCAATCGGAGTTCCGGGGAATGCCATCTTGGCCTTTGAGGTGGCTGGGGTGGGGGATGTTGATGGGAATGGGACCGCTGATGTGATCTGGCGCAATGCCGGAAGCGGTGCGGTGGCGTTCTGGCTCATGAATGGACTCACTATTGGCAGCACGGGTGCTTTGGCGGGCAAGGCCTTGGAGTGGGACATTGCCCAGGTTAGTGATCGGGACGGTAGCGGGAAAGTAGATTTGACCTGGTTCAACACGGATACCGGCGAGGTTGAGGTGTGGCTGATGAATGGGGTCACTGTTGGCTCAACAGGTTCACCAGGGACCACCTCTTCGAGCTGGGAGATTCAATAGAAATGCATTGGGCCTCTTTCCCAAAATTCAATCAGAGTGACGGGATTGGCCAAGGACTGGGGAGAAGAGTTTTCTTAACTGACTAGGGTGGGGGAGAGGAATCTCTACCTGAATAATAGAAAGCTGTGGAAGGTCACAGGGGGCTGGTTTTGTCAAAGACCAACCCCCTTCTTTCGTCGAACAACAAAAGACCATCCTATCCGAGGAAACAGGCTGTTCATCGCAATATGGTGGGAATGAGTATGGGGAAATAAAAAATATTCATTTTTCCAGAGGCGGCAACACCACCTGTTTTCTGTAGAAACCTCTCAATGACTAGATATTTATTTCATTCTGCCAACTCATCCGTCTATAACATTTCTGCGTCAGATCTGTTGAAATGAAAGTTAATTGGAATTTTCCTGATAGGATTATTGGATTTAATATTTTGCAGGAGTAAAAGGAACGAAACCCCTATGGTGAGACACTCCCGAAAATTTGAAATTGCCAAACACCTGGCGGAAATATTAGACCGGCGTTTTACGATTCCCGGAACCTCAATTCGTATCGGGTTAGATCCGATCCTGGGACTGATTCCAGGTTTGGGCGATGCTCTCGCAGGTCTGGCTGGATCAGTCATTCTTGTCGTGGCGGCTCAATCCCAACTTCCTAAAATCGTCCTCATCCGTATGAGTCTCAATATCGCGATTAACAGCGTGGTCGGTGCCATTCCCATTCTCGGTGATCTGTTCTCTGTCTGGTTTAAAAGTAATGTGAAAAATGTTGAGTTGTTGGAGCGATATGCTGTTGGGGATCGTCCAAGGTCCACTACAGGGGATTGGGTTTTCGTAATAGGGTTATTGTTAGTCGTTGCTTTGGTGATCGCCGGAACGGTGGTAGGGATCCTTTGGCTTCTTATGCGTATTTGGGAAATCCTGCAAGGCATGCAATAAATCTTAAATTTATGACCCCGCCGGAGGGAATGCTGATGATGGGAAAGCGACAATTCATGGTGGATCTTGTGGAATCCGATCGGAAGTTTTAAGCGAACGGCTACAGAGAAGGGGTCTATCCTTTACGATGTTCCTGTCTCCATCCATTTAAATCGGGGCTGTTGAAAAAAGCCGCCAGCGGCGTTCTCGCCATTTTCCCGTGCTCACGTACTGGAAGTACGCTCTGCGCGCAAAAATGACTGCGGCCTTGCTGGACGAACTTTTTTGAACCCCCCGAGGCCTCTGATATGCAGCGTGCCTGTGGGTCAATATGCCCTTGGAAATTAGTATTATTCAACACTCCCTTAATGTGTTTTTGAAAACCACTCATTTTGACTCCCTCCCCAGATGCTTGGAAGGGACACATTAATTGTTTAAATTGACTTCAAGTCGCGCGCCTACCACGACGGCGTTATTCCTGCCGGGAACCGTCCCGGGGTTCATGACGTATTGAAAATCCGGTTGAATGACGAGGTTTTGATTCACAAAGATGGAATAAGTGCATTCCAGCGTGATCTCCGTATTCTCAACCCGTTGTCCTGCCCGCCGTTGAGACTGTTTATACTCATGGCTATTCACTGCGGCTGCCACCCCGAACGCGGTTCGGTCAATTTTTCGGCCCGGAATTAATCCCTTATAGATGAACCCGCCGCCATAATACTGGGAAATGCGGTTCACGTTGGGGTCAGCCATTCCGGCTCGGCCAAAGAGAGTCAAACCTTGATCTTTGTCGTCCTTTTCATAATACACATCATATTCCGCTAACCCATATATCCCGTAAGTGCCATTTTGTTTTACAGGTTTTCCCGAACTATTGACCTTGTTGAGGTGATCCACAGAAGTGGTGTACCCCCAGAATCCGAGGGCAACTTTTGCTTCATAGACGAGAGGGGCGGATCTTCCAATCCGGCGGAAGGTCAGGCGACGAGGGAGTTCTTCGACCGTTTTTTCCTTTGTTTGTGTTAAATCAGCCGTGTTGTATTTGTAATATGCCAATTCCATGGAACCGAACAGGCCATCATCTTTTTTTAAACGAACATGAGTACCCCGAGCATTATTGGGATCCCCCGGAATGCCATCGGCGACCACGGCGCGAACCATGAGAGAATCGGTGAGGATGGCTTGTGCCCTGATTCCCAGAGAAGTCCCGGGAAAGGTGGACAGGTTGTTATTGCCACCAGCTCCAAGTTCCGCTCCAGTCCCGAAGGAGCTATTCAGAAAAAGTGTCGACGCGGATACGATGACATCAAACTCGGAGGTGATATCATACAGGCCGGCAAGCAGAGAAAAGCGTTCAAAAAGATTGTGCTGGTACCAGGCTTCGAACAGTTTCCATGTATCTGGTGCCGCAATGTTGCTCACCCCTTGGATGTCACCGACATTGTTGCTTGGATCGCCCCCATACAAGCCCAAGCCATACAGAAAAACCGTACCCCTCCAGCTAGGAACTAATTTTTTTAAATCCAGGGTGAGCAGGAGATCCAGATCCCCGGTAAGAGTGGTTTTTCGATGAATGCCGCCGGAGACATTGGAGAGGATATCCATCGTATTGGTGGCTTCCAAAAGGATTCCCTCATCCCTCAAACTTTTTTGGGCAGCCTTCGGTTTTTCAATGATCCTTTCCAATTGTTCAACCGCCTGACTTTCTTCAGAATGGGCTGGCACGGGAATCAACAAAATTAAAAGGATTAGCCCGCAAAGGATGTGAAGGATCATTTGTGTTCGACAGAATTTCATGCTGGTGAATCAGGCTCCAATGGGTTTGGTAGCCCGGAGTGTTGCCGGTGAGAGCAATGCGGGCGATATCGAATTTTTCGTAATGTCGCGCATCTCGTTCAGGAGATTAAACAGAGTCAACACTGGTTTATGGGCTGCCACCATTCCCCATGTGTAGTTCCCGGTCCCTAGTCTTTTTCATCCTCCCGTTTGACCAGGGTCGTGAGATAGTAATCGAGGTGTGTGGCGAATAATTGCCGGTTCCGTTGACTCAAGGCCGACGGCCCCCCGGTTTCGACGCCGCTGGCCCGGAGGGTCTCCATGAAATCCCGCATCATCAGACGGGCTTGAATCGTATCGGAAGAATGCATCTCCCCTCGCGGATCAAGCGCATGGCCGCCCTTCGCAATCACCTCAGCGGCAAGCGGAATGTCGGCGGTGATCACCAGGTCGCCGGCCTTGAGTCTTTTCACGATTTCGGAATCGGCCACATCAAATCCATCGGCGACTTGGATCGCCGAAATATAGGGAGACGGCGGGGTATACAAGAGGCGATTGGCGACAAGGGTCACTTGCACCGCGGCCCGGTCTGCGGCGCGAAACAAAATTTCTTTAATCACCTTGGGGCAGGCATCGGCATCAACCCAGATTGGCATGGTCGACCTTTATGGGTGAGGAGTAAAAAACTGCTTTCTTTGAATTTTCAAAACGTTTGTCTGAATTAAGAGAAAAGGAGGAGCGTTCTTGGTTCATAAGAAACGGAGGCGTTCGTTCACTCACACTTTGTGACCCAGACGCCGACATGAAGCGTTGATCCTGGGGGGCCAACGAACGATCCTTCGATGGGCGGAACGGATTCCGGCAATCTTGCAACGGCCACGGCAATATGATCAGTTCCGGCTATGGTTCCAACTGTAGGATCGAACCCCTTCCACCCGGCCCCTGGCAGGTAGACTTCGGCCCAGGCATGGGTGGCACCATAATCGGTTGCTGATGGTGGGGCGTGAAGATACCCGCTGACAAAGCGCGAAGCAAGACCCAAACACCGTGCGGCTTCCATGAACAGTAACGCAAAGTCACGGCAGGAACCGGTGCCGTATTCCAGTGTTTGCCCCACCGTTTGAACGCCCGGTTCTTCCCGCACTCGATAGGATAGGGTTTGGTTGATGTGGGTGCCAAGCCGCTGTAAGAGTGTGTACGTCTGAATCGGTTCATTTGATTGCCAGAAGCCGGCGATCCATTCAGTCAGTTGAGTTTTGGTGTTCGGCTCAGGGTATGCCATGTAGGGCAGCAGCATGATCCGGTCATCTGGTTGATAGGCAAACGGGTATACGACAGCGTAGTCGGCAACGAGAAAATCGAGTGGAGCTTCATTGAATTGCTGGATGATGACTTCGCTCTCAATCACCAGCTGGTTGGCGGCCACATCGAAGGTGGCTGTGGCCACCGAATTGCCTTCTACATCCCGATGCCAGAGCAGGTTGGCCGGCGGTGTGAGCTTCAGGTTTAACGACTCAATGTGCAGGTCATAGTCTTCCCTCGGACGCAAACGTAAATGATGCGGTCCAAGTGTCACCGCCCCCGAAAAATTATAATACGTCCGATGAAGAATTTTATACCGCTGCATATTGCATCCTACTCTGGAATTTCACCGGCATTAATATCTGAAGTACGCAACCACCGATACATACGTTTTATCGAGTGATAATCTAGCCATCAACCCGGAGAACATTTCTGACGAGTTTGCGACTTTGCCGACCGAGGATGACGTGAGCTGAGTGGGTATATCCTAGCTCCTTTCGAAACGCTAAAAGTTTCACCTCCTCATACTCTAAACTCTCCCCTATGATTTCCCATGGTGTCACTCAATTTCTGGGTGTGAGATGGACTGTTGTTCTGTTTAGGAATGGCTGAAGCCCATTGGTTTGTGGAGGTCAGCAACACAGCTTAGCATAATCTATAAAAGATGAAATCATCCTCAAGGAGAAGGGTGCAGGTTTCTCTGGGCTGTGCGAAGAGCACCTTGCCTGAGACCGTTTCACGTTCCATGTGATTATTCTTGTGTGGTCAATTAGGTTTATTTAGCATGTTTCTCCCTCGCCTGAATAGTTTCGTGCGTCATCAAAGGTGCATCAATGACCTGCCAAGGAAAAAGGGAGTCGGGTTAGATTTAATTAAACAGCCGCCAAAGGAATGTCGGCGGTAATTACCAGTAAAATTCCTTGACATTATTTGCCCATTATTCAAGAATCCTTCGCATGGTGGCGTTAGCCGGCCGGTGCGAACCGTTCAGGAGTTGTTGGGACATCGCGATGTTAAAACGCCAATGATTTATACCCATGTGTTCAACCGTGGGCCGGCAGGTGTCCGCAGTCCGCTGGACGGGATGTGAACCCCTTCAAGGAGGGGTGTTATGCGGATTCGCCTAAACATTGTTCAGCCGCCTGCGGTAGCCGAACGTGCGGCTCCAATCGACGGGCCTCAGGCCCGCCACTCAGCCGCGGACTCTATTATCGCTCGCAATAGCCGCTTGGTTCCCCACACGTTTGATCGTTGTGTTTCAGGCGTTGTCTTTGACGACGATCCGCTGCTGAGGCCAGCAACATATTTGGTAAGTAGCAACTCGGCCGATATTCAAGATGCTAACCCCGCAAAAGGAGACTGATCTATGAGAGCCGCACGTATGCACGAGTATCGGAAGCCCCTGGTTCTTGAAGATGTCCCCGTTCCTGACATCCAGCCTGACGAAGTCCTCGTCAAAGTTTCCGCGGCCGGGATGTGCCGCACTGACATGCAGTTGGTGGACGGCTATTTCCAGAAGTACGCGCACATCGAGCTGCCCGCAACGCTTGGGCACGAGATCGCTGGCGTCGTGCACAAGATCGGCAGCATCGTGCCCAAGTCCACGGGGCTTGAAGACGGCGACCAGGTCGTTGTTGTTGGTGGATGGGGGGACGGCACCTGCCGTCCTTGCCAGATCGGCAATACGCAGATCTGTGCTCACGGGCGTTGGCCCGGCTTCGGACCTTACGGCGGGTACGCAGAGTTCCTGCCCGTCCCCGCGCGCTACCTCATCAAGGTGGACAAACGGCTGAAAGCCGAGGAACTGGCGCCACTCACTGATGCGGGACTGACTCCCTATCGCGGTATCAAGAAGCTGCGCGATGCCGGCGCACTAGGCCCGAATCGGGTGCTGGCCGTATTTGGCGTTGGCGGCCTTGGCGCATACGCCGTCCAGTATGCCAAGTTGCTCGGCGGCGGCGCGACGGTTGTTGCGTTCGCCCGCAATCCCGAGAAAATCGCCGTCGCGAAGGAATATGGAGCGGATCATGTCATCAGTACCAGGGGCAAGTCCGCGGACGACATCCGCAAGGAACTCACCAAGGCCACCGGCCAAGGCGAACTCGATGCCGTGATTGACTGCGCGGGGGCCGCAGAGATGATCCAGATCGGATTCGGCATGCTGTCGGTCGCCGGGCACTATGCTTCGGTCGGACTGGTCGGCGACCGCATCGACATTCCCCTCTTCCCCTTTGTGGCCCGTGAGTACACCTACCACGGCTCGTTTTGGGGCAACTACACGGATCTGGTCGAGGTCATGTCGTTGGCGGCGCAGGGCAAGATCCGACACACGGTCAAGCGCATCACCTTCGACCAGACCAATGAGAACATTGACTTGCTACGATCAGGGGACATTGTCGGCCGAGCTGTGATTATGTTCTGACCTACACAGGCTATCCGTGTGCTGAAAGATTCAGGATTATCCATGCCACAAAAGCGAAGCGAATTACCTATGCAAACCGGCGGCATACTTTCTCGTCTTCTACTTGTACTTGTGTTGTTATTCAGCAGTGGATGCGCCATCATGAGCAAACCGGACACTGGAAACGTCGCGGTGTCGAGCAATCAAGGACTCGTTCAAGCTGCTTTTGACCTTTGACGCGCCGGCACAGATGGGCCGTTCGAATTGCTTGCCGACTATGCACACTTGACGATTGTCGGGTCATCGCTCGTCTCGAAGACCTACGCGACCAAAGAGCAGTTTATGGCGAAAGTGATTCGCCCGTTTAATGCTCGGATGGAGCAACCACTCAAGCCGACGATCCGAAATATCTACTCGGACGACGACTCGGAAATCGTGCTCATTGATGCCGAATCACTGTGCGTCGATGGGAGGCCTATTGCAACACCTACGCATGGTTCATGAAGATGGAAGACGGCCGTGAGGTTGCCATCAAGGCGTTCTTTGACACCCACCTGTTCGACGAAATGTGGTTACGTGTTTCGCAGCAATGACGACGAACAACCTTCCAAAGGCACCAGCCGAGCGATAACCAGCGGCTGCAGTTGACCGGCGACGCCCGCGATGGAGAATGATGTGGCCGGTTGAACGCTAGCTTCCGCCGGCGGCCGGCAACTGAGCCGATTGACGTTCAGCCGACCGCAGGCGGCGAACGGGGTGCTGACAGGGTTGAACGGGCCGTGCCTGCTCGATGTGGGATAGAGGGATAGTGATGAGCGGTCGGCTGAACAGAGCCCGCGTCTGGCCGTGCGTCCCAGCCGCCTGCGGCAGCCGTACGTGCGGCTCGAATCGGCGGGACTCAGGCCCGCCACTCAGCCGCGGACTCTGTTAGCCCACTTCGCCTTACCGACCGAAGAAGAGGCTGTCTGTTTGACAGGTGTGCAGGCTTATAACTTGTAAGGTGAATAATTATGAGAGCCATGGTGATAAGAGACTTCGGCGGCACTGAAGTTTTCGAGCAAAGAGAAATGCCTAAGCCACCCCCTCAACCGACACAAGTCTTAGTCAAGGTGCTCGCAACGTCTGTTAATCCTCTTGATTACCAAACTCGTCGCGGCGATTACAGGGATGATGTGCAGTTGCCAGCCATCATCGGCTCTGACGTTTCAGGCGTTGTCGAAGCTGTCGGCGACGCCGTGACAGATTTCAAGATCGGAGACGAAGTCTACTACACGCCACAGATTTTCGGTGGCGACGGCAGTTACGCCGAGCATCACGTCGCAGACGAATCAATCGTCGCGCATAAACCCCGCAACGTCTCGCACTTTGAAGCGGCGAGCCTGTCTTTGACCGGTGGCACGGCCTGGGAGGCGTTCGTCACGCGCGGCAAACTGCGAGTGGGCGAATCGGTACTCGTTCATGCCGGGGCGGGCGGCGTTGGCTCCATTGCCATCCAACTTGCGAAAACTATCGGCGCTTACGTCTTTACGACTTGCAGCAAGCAGAACGCAGGGTTCGTTAGGGGCTTAGGAGCGGATTACCTCATTGATTATCGGTCAGAGGATTACGTTGAGGTCATTAGACGAGAAACCTCCGGCAAAGGCGTTGATTTCGTCTTCGACACGATCGGCGGTGACACCATCGAAAGGAGTCCGCTGGTGATGAGCGCATTCGGCCGGCTGGCAACGATTGTCGACATCCCGCAACCACGATCGCTGAGTGCACATTGGGGAAAGAACACGACGATTTATTTCATCTTCACGCAGCAGAATAGAGAAAAGTTAGACGCTCTCCGTGTACTAATTGAAAGAGGACAGGTCAAGCCATTGATTGATTCAGTCATGCCGCTTCGCAAAGTGGCTACAGCACATGAACGGGTTGAGCGTGGCGGTGTGCGGGGCAAAGTTGTACTCGACCCTCACGCATAATCATGCCAGCTGTCTAATAGCTGAACGCACGCTCCACCTCGAGTATGCTGTGAATTGCTCTGCGTCTGGTTCGTCGGGCAGACGTACAAGCAGCCAACCGCGTTCGACGAATGAGCAGGCTAACCAAGTCGTGCAGGCGACGGCGGGCAGCGTCCGCTGCCCGCCGCGCCTGACACCCAGCGTTAGGCAACAGAAATTTTGACTATCTCCCCTTTCCTTTCGAGGAAAAGTTTAATAAGTGAGAATAATGTATGGATTGGATTAAACGGCATGGGTGGGCTCCGCTTTTGCGAAGCCCACCATTTCACAAGAAGGAACAGCCTCAGCTATTTCTTTTTGTCCTTCTTTTTCTGTTGGTCGGCTTTTTGTTTTTGAGCTTTGTCTTTATCCTTTTTTCCGCCTTTGTCTCCCATGGTGTACCTCCTTTCTTTTTAAGGTTGACCGTCTTTCCGCGAAGGTTTTGTCCCGAACCTTTCCGATTCCGTGACTGCCTATTTTGGTGATCCTCGGGATCAGCGACTTAGCTTACCATGATCCAGGGATAAGAGAACCGTTTAGACCCCCATTCAATCCATTGTGCCGATTTTTAGACCAACCTTTCTTCCGTCATACCCCTCACCTTTTTATGGGGGCGTATCCGGATTTTGAGTGCAGCGGAAACCAAGACCTAAATCTCTGTTGGTTGGTGAAGCATAAGAGCGCAATGCGGCTCTCAAATATTCGCCCATTGCGTTCCAATTTCCACCGCGTATGACTTTGCGGGAACCCGTGGGCGTTCCCTCCTCATCACGGTCTATATTTCGTGATTCATTCCAGTTATCTGCCGTCCATTCACTCACATTTCCGGCCAGGTCATACACTCCATAGGGACTTCTATCCTTTTCGAATGCTCCGACCGGAGAAAGTTTTGATAATTGAAAGTCACCAAATGTGGCAAAATTCGAGAATTGGCTCGTCGGAGGCTCATTGCCCCATGGATACATGCGTCCGTCTGTGCCTCGCGCGCTTTTTTCCCATTCATCTTCGGTCGGTAATCTCTTCTTGGCCCAATGGCAGTAGGCTTTGGCCTCGTGCCATGTCACACCGACGACAGGGCGATTAGCATCCTGGGGCATCTTGATGTGATCCCAATATTCCGGGGATGTCCGACCGGTGACTTGTAGAAATTTCTCATACCGTTCAATAGTGACTTCATATTTGTCGATGAAGAAATCTTCAACATAGACCATATACCGAATCCCTTCGGTCATGTTCCCGGTCCCTGAGCGTGATTCTATATTCGTTTCAAACTGTCCTGCAGGAATCCGTACCATTGGTGCACCGTCTGCGCCTGAAATCTCTCGTGATAACGAGTCGCTTCCCGATGGTTTCACATGCCATCCTTTCAATGCGATGGCCAAGACCGGTGTGGGTACGGCAAATCCCAGGCGTCCCTGAGCGTCTGTCACGACGCCGATCACTTTGTCATCAAGCAGAAGGGGGCCACCCGAATGACCTTCCTCCACTAACGCCTGAAACATCAGGTGTGGGCCTTTCCTCCCGCTGATACTTCCGGTTGAGACGGTCCAGGGAGTGAGATTTGGCGGAAATCCGATGAAGGTAATGGATTCTCCCCCGGATGCCTGGGTGGTCTGATCGAGCGGTAGCGCCACGAGTCCATCAGGAATGGGATGTGAAACACGCAAAGCGGCCAACCCGTTCTCATTGGTCCCATCTATCCCTAACACCTGTGAGGCAAACGATTGATGAGGAAGAGGAAAGAACCACACCTGTGGCCTGCTATCTCCAGAAATCACATGTGCGGCAGTTACGATATAGGCGGCGTCCTTGTCGAGCCTCACGATAAATCCAGTCCCGACAGTTTGTTGTCCATTTACGATCGCAGAAATTTTGACGACGCCCTTCTTGAACTCTTCAATCTCCGTGGCATAAACAAGATAGGGAAACAGCAGAAAGATAGAGAGGGACATGATGCGGCCGATAAACGGTACCCGTATCCATAAATGGCTCCGCACCCTATTGGACGATGTCAAGGTTCGGTGGTTCTCGTCTGTTTTGATTGTTGGAACAACCGTTGGGTTCACAGGAAATTTTCTCTTGAATCGAGAGTGCCTCGGCTATGCGTTCTTTTTTTCTCCTGCCGCAACGCAGTTTACCATGATCCAAAAATAATAGAATCATGTCGGAGCCGTTGGTATTGTGAACCGTTCAGACTCGCTCAGGCTCGATCTCCTGACCTGGGGATGTTGAGCCCGTGTTCTGGTTGAATAAAGATCCAACAGAGTCCACCGAGTAGGGCGATTACGGCGGCGATGCCGAGGGTTTACGGGCCAGCCGACAGACAAGATCTACAATGAAATTGATGTTTTGCGGATAGGGACGGGTTGAGTTGCAAGGGTTAGACGGGATGTTTGACAGGTCGTGCGGGAAGGCCTTCGAGCATTCCGATAGCGCTAATGTCCTCATCAACATCAGGCCAATGCACTCCATGTCCATTTCCAATAATTTGGAAGTTCTTGCGTTGTTCAGGAGTAGCATTGGTTAATCGCCATGACCATACCAAGGGCACACTGATCTTTCGTCCGTCGGTTAACTGCGCGGTGATGGTCTCATCTGAGACCTCTATCGTGGATATTCTGGGTTCATTCGTGACCACAATGTTCCTCCCAGGCTTCGATCATTTTGTCTATCCGGTCGAGCAGGATTTTTCGGATTCGATTTAACTCATGTGGCGCAAATACATCATTAACCTGCCAAGAAAATTGGTTCTAGCCAAAATTTGCAGATATGGCGCTCTCGTTGGACGTGAACATGTTTGGGTTCATTGCAGTCAAAACTATAAAAGAAAAATCGGTAAGGTCCTTCAATCCCTCGAACATTTGGCACGATACTTCCAATTTTCCTTATCGAACTGTTGTTGACTGACAGTATACGAAAAAAGTCAATGAGACTCCACGAGGGGAGAGAAGAGAAGTACTAAGTGGTTATAGCAAGGCACCTGAGGTCTGACTGCTATTAAGATCTTATTCCCATTCCCGGACGAATGCGGATCCAGCATAGTCCACCGAGTAGGGCGATGCCGGCGGCGATGCCGAGGGAGACCGACCAGCCGAAGGTTTCGGCCAGCCAGGGCGTCAGTGTTGGCGAGAGGGTCCCACCCAGGTTGGCGCCCGTGTTCATGAGGCCCGAGAGCGTGCCGGCATAGGGTTTGGATAAGTCGGTGGTTGAAGACCAGAACGGGCCGACGGTGAAATACAGCCACCCGGCACCGAGCGAGAGGAAGCCGATTGCGACATAGGGCGCTTCGATGTTGGCGCCGATGATGATGGAGAGCGCGGCCAGAATCATTCCTGCTCCTCCCACGCTCGCGCGACCACGATTGATCCCGTATTGTTCGGTGAGACGATCGGTCACCCATCCTCCCAATGGGCAGAAGATAGCCATCGCAATAAATGGTGCCGAGGCGAAGAAGGCGCCTTGGAGGATGGCAAAGCCTCTCACGTTGACGAGGTAGAGATAGAACCAGGACATATAGACATAGGCGACATAGCCGAGACAGGTGTAACTGAGCGTGAGCCACCAAACAGTAGGTGTGGTGAGAATGGCTTTCCAGGGAACGGTGGTCGTCTTTGACGTGTGGATGGGTACTCGCTCGCTTTTTCTACCTGTCCGTGTTGAGGTGGTGGAGTTAGAGTTGTCCTTCCTCCCACCGGTCCTGTTGCCTGTTGCCTGTGAAGCTGGAGGTCTGCCTTCACGTGTTTCGAGTTCGGTGAACACATCATGGACCGTTCCCCAGGCCTTACCGGATCGTCCTTCCAAGGGAGCAGGAGGGTCGGGACGAAATTCCGAACCTTCGATTAGTTCGGCCTCGGCGGTGTTGACGTGTGCATGTTGCCGGGGATGATCGGTTGCGTACCAGTACCACAAGAGGGCGATGCCAATACCCAATCCGCCTGCGACATAAAACGCCGTTTGCCAGCCATAATTGACCATGATCCAGGCGGTGATAGGTGGCGTGAGGGCTGAACCCAGGCCGATCCCTCCGATGGTGATGCCAATGCCTAAGCCCCGTTCATTCGGGGGATGCCAGTTTGCGACGGCTCGATTGAAATTGGGCAGCGCGGCGGCTTCGCCGATGCCGATGAGGAAACGCACGACCATGAGTGAACCCATAATCCCGATTAGGTTGGCCAGTGGGATAGTGGGAGCGACGGCCGTCAGAGCTGTAAAGATCGACCACCAGATGAGGGCGAAGGTCAATACGCGACGTGGTCCCCAGCGATCGCCCAACCAGCCACCGGGAACTTGAAAGAGGGCGTAGCCAAAGACAAAGGCCGAAAAGATCTGACCCATTTGCAGATCGGTGAGCCCGAGTGCGGGCATCATTTGGCGGGCGGTGACGGAAATATTCACCCGGTCGACATACGTGATGATGCTGATGAGGAGGAGCAGAAAAAGAATTCGCCAGCGAATTCGAGAAGGTTGGGAAGGCGATGAAAACTGGTGCATGGGGAATGAATAGAATGCTTGCCGGGAGAACCAACCGAAAGGTTATCCGCCGCCGCCTTTCCTTGCCGATGAAGGGGATTTGGAGCGGCTTCCTGAAGCGGTTTCTTGTGCAATGAAGGTTTTGGCAAGGCGATATTCATCTTCCTGTGTGGTCACCAGGCGATCCAGTTTGGCTTTGAAGATGCGATCGAGTATCCGGCGATAGGCTGGACCTTTGGGAAGGCCCATGTCCTCCAGGTCGTGGCCGGTTAAGGTGATGGCGGTATGTTGGAACGTGGTAAGATAATCTCGGATCCGTTCGGTGGCCGCATGAATCGTCGGCTTGCTTTGCGCCTTGGCCATGAGAAATAACACGAGTTCCTTCGGCCATGGCGTGAGGAGATCGTAAATTTCTGAAGGAGCCAGATGCTTTCGGTTGAGAGTCCTTACCAAGGTGGACTGGGCCTGTAAGAATTCTCCCACAGTTGCTGTGGTTCGTTGCGGGAATCCCAATCGTTTCCAGGTTTTGACCAATTCGGTTTTGCCCAACGATTCGAACCAGGCCAGGGCATAGAGCAGCCATCGCTCGGTTCCTGATCGGGTACTCTCCACCTCATGCCAGGCCAGAATTTTTTCTCCGGATGCAAAGAGCGTCGGAGCCGGTTCTTTCCATTGCAGCTTGGGATGAATAAAAGGAAAGAGCTTAAATTGATTCAATCGCTGAATGCCTTTGGCCGGTTCTGGTTCCTCTAGAATATGGATCAGTTCATTCCCTAGTCGTACGCCGGAAAGCCGGTGAAACAGTTCCATGGTTTGGGCTTGTTGAATGAAATGCTGGGTTTCTTTACTGATCTGGAAACCAAACCGTTGCTCGAAGCGAATGGCTCGAAAGACCCGGGTGGGATCTTCCACGAAGCTGAGGCTGTGAAGGACCCGCACAATTCTGTCCTTGATGTCTCGCCGGCCCCCGAAATAGTCCAGGAGTTCACCGGGCGTTCGGTTTAAGCGAATGGCCAGGGCATTGATGGTGAAATCCCGCCGGTAGAGGTCTTTTTTTATTGAACTGCGTTCCACAGTCGGTAGCGCGGTGGGGTATTCATAATATTCCGTTCGAGCCGTGGCAATGTCCAGGTGATGCATCTGTGGAATGTTGAGAGCCTTGGGGATTGCGATCGAGACTGTGCCAAATCGCTCATGAATGGTCCATTCGGCCTTGAGTTCCTGCGCTAACGCCTTGCCAAAACGAATACCGTCTCCTTCGACCACCACATCCAAATCGAAATTGGGAATGTTCATGAGGAAATCCCGGACGAATCCGCCGACGAGGAACGCGGCCACCTCCTGGGTGTCGGCGAGTGTTCTAATGGTCTGGAGCAGGGACAGAAGTGGCGGGGGTAGCCGGGTTGCCAATTGTTTGTGAAGATTTGAGGTTCGCAGGGTTGGCGTGGGAACGACGGTAGCTGAAGGGGCCGCTCCGGCAGAGGGCTCGACCTTTCCTTCCTGAGGCGGGAGTGCCTGGTGCATAACCCGAAGCAAATCGGTCCGGCTGAAAATGCCAACGATTTGGTCGTGGTCCAACACCGGGACGATCCGCTGATTCCGTTCGACCATATGCTGTTGGACCTCGTCAAATGGTGTGCCGGGTGTGGCCAGAAAGATATCCCTGAGCATGATGTGCTCGATGGGGTGGGTGGTCAGTTTATGATAGAGGGCTTTTTGAACGGCTTCCCGTGTTGCCAATCCCATGAAGCCGCCTTTGGCATTCACAACGGGTAGGGCGTTGACTTCGTATTGAGTCATGAGGCGTTCGGTCTGTTTGATCGTAACGTTGGGTTCCACCGTCCTGACGGGTGTGGTCATGAGCCGTTGGATGGGGAGCCAGGTTTTTGCTTGTTCCTGCAAAAGGGCTTGGATTTTCTGTTCGACCTCCACGATGGTGAGTCCCTTAATGCTGGCGGCGGCAGCCATGGTGTGCCCTCCTCCGCCAAAGGCCTTGGTGATCTGATTCATGTCCATATCAGGATGGCGGCTGCGTCCGATAATTTGTACCTTGCCCTCCATGGCGACAGCGGCGATGATGGCATCGGCACCATGTAATTGCGCCAGTTGTTGAACCACCGGGGCCATGTCCTGCACATAATCCGGCCAGGTGAGGGTGGTGAGCAGAATCCTTCGATGTCCGAGATTTAATGTTTGCGCCGATTGCAACAGTGCATGGAATAATTCGAGTTGGGGCGGCGTCCAGTGCCGGGCAAGGTACTTCGTGACCAGGTTTAAATCGGCTCCAGTTTGCACAAGGACCCCGCCGATCTGGAAATCACGGGGCGTGGTATTCCGGTAGCCAAATTGACCGGTTTCCTCATAGAGGGCTATGGCAAAGAGTGTGGCTTCTTCGGGTGTCCATGTGAGTCCTCTGGCCTGAAGTTCTTCGCAGAGGAGTGTGATGGTGGCCCCGACTGCATCCACTTTGCAATAGTCTGCCAATGGGAGCAGAGGATTGGTGGTTTCCAATGGATGATGATCGTAAATATGGACAGAAATATGTTGATTTTTAAGAACTTTTTCGAGTAAACCTAAGCGATCCCGGTGTTGGGCATCGACTAAAATCAGACGGGTGATATCCGGAAAATTTAGTTCCGAGGGTGACGTGAAGGAAAGGGGATATTCCGCGAGAAAGTCCCGCTCGCGGGATTGGACTCCCGCCGGGAGGACGAGGTGTGCTTCCGGGTAGAGCTTTTGAGCCGCCACCATTGAGGCGAGGCCATCGAAATCCGCCTCGAGATGCGTGGTAATAATTTCCATGGAGACCCGATTCTAACAGGGATGTTGAATGACCGGAAGTTAACTGAAAAGGCAAAGAATTTCCTTCTTGAAAATCTTCTGTTGCTTGAGAGGGTCTCTCCATGTTAGATGGGGGCAACTCAGGAGACGATCCATCTCAGATGGATCATTTGTCGATCACATAATCAGGAGGGTGACACATGGCTGCCATGGCTAAGCCCAAGTCAAAGGCCAAGCCCAAACAGAAGCCTGCGGGGAAGCGAACAACTCATGCGAAAGCTCAACCGAAGACAAAAGCCAAACCAAAGAAGTCTGTGAAGCCTCAACGATCACCGTCTACCAAAGCGAAGTCCAAGAATACGAAGGTCGGCTCCAAGGCTCGGACCAAGGGACCCGTTAAGTCTCAAGCCAAAAAGAATAAGAAGGCTCGAGTAAAGGGGACATCCAAAACCGTGGCTCAAGCGCAACCACGATCAAAAGCGACGCCGAAAAAGGCGGTGAAAGGGAAAGAGAAGAAGTTGACTACATCTGACAATGTTTCGAAAGCGACAACTGCGGCGAAAACCGGGGCGAATCGTACCAAGTCTGCTCCCACCACCAAATCGGTGAAGAAGGCGGCGCCGTCTGAGGCCAAAAAGAAACCGGGAAGGCCTAAAAAAGAATCGCCTGTGGTAAAAGACCTTGATGCCAAAAAGAGAAAGAACGCCTTCCCCGTTGATGCGGATGCGGAGGAGATTCTTATCCAGGGACCCGATACGGATAATGAGGATACGTCTCTACCGGACGACATTGATGCCGAATTGGATATTGAAGTGGAAACCGATACCGATATCACTCTGGATTCATTGACCACTGAACTCGATGATGTCACTGATCCCCTGGATGTGGATGATCTTGCGGATGATTTTGATGATGATGAGTTTTCCGAGGACTCCACCGATGATGCCGATGAGGATTTGGATTTGACGGAAGACTTATCAGAAGAATTGGGCACAGATAAGTTTTTTCGGGATACCGAATCCAATCATGAGGATGATGAAGAGGAAATTCCTCGCTCCTGGTAATTCTGGCCGGTTATAGGGCAAGGTTGTGCCAGGGTTATTCACTTCACATCTCGATAGTTTTATTCGTATTCCCGGTTTTAAATAGATAAGCCGGGATTGCTTCCTTCGCCTGCGGCGGAGGGGGGTAGTCTTGCCAACTGAAGGAGGTTTCATGTCGGAAGAACGAGGGTTACCTCGCATAGGGGATCATGCACCGGACTTTTCCGCGGTGACGACGCAACAGACCGATTTTAATTTTAGCGTGTGGCAGGAGCAGCATTGGGTGGTATTGTTTTCTCACCCGGCGGATTTTACTCCGGTGTGTACGACGGAATTGATGGCCTTTGCCCAAGCTAGTGAGCAATTTCGTCAGCGGGGGGTGAAGCTCATTGGTTTGAGTGTGGATAGTGTTCATGCTCATTTAGCCTGGCTTCGCAGTATTCACGAGAAAATGGGTGCCACGATTCCATTTCCTATGATTGCCGATGTTGATATGCGTGTCGCGAAACTGTATGGCATGATCCATGCCAATGCGAGTTCCACCGCGACGGTACGTGCGGTGTTTGTTATCGACCCGAAGCGGGTGATTCGGGCCTTGCTGTATTACCCCCTCAATGCCGGACGCAATGTGGATGAAATCCTTCGGTTGGTCACTGCCCTGCAAACGACCGACCGCTTTGCTTGTGCGACGCCCGCCAATTGGCGGGAAGGGGACAAGGTGGTGGTGCCACCGCCCAAGACCGTTCAGGAAGTCGATCAAGCGTTGGCTAAATCCGAATATGAACATCGGGATTTTTATTTAGCACTCAAAAATGTGTCCCCGGTTGTGACCCCAAAGCCTGTGGAAGTGAAGGAGCCTCAACCTGCGGAAGCCGAGGCTCCCAAGCCAACTCAACCCGACCCAGCTCAACCTGCTGAGAATACCTCTTCCACCTAGGTGCTGTCCGAGATGAGACGGACGTTTACGATTGTGCAGGATTTGGCCAGATTCTCTGATCCTTGTGTTCAATACTCCGCTCGCCCCAAACGATCGAATAATTTGACTTAGTCCAACACAGCCTCGTGATGATCACCTATCTTCAACGGTCTCTTTGCACTCGCGCCCGAGTGGAGGCCGTTGGTTTACCTGTTTGCCATATCATGCTCATGTGATGTGGGCATAAATGAAACTCCGGGGAGCAAAATATTCTCTGCAGCTCGGCTTGTTCGTCCTGCTGGGCCTGTCTTCTATTCATGCCGAGGCTTGCCGTCTCCTGCCGACTCCTCCAGGAAGCGAAAATGTTTTCTGGGTGCATGTTGAGGGACCCTGTTTGCCTGGAGAAGAGGCAGCCTTGGCCGTGAAGGGGGCTGATTTGCTGGAAGCGCTTGTGCAGGGCAAGCGGATTGATCTTGACCACGTGTTGGTGGTTGATCAGGTGATGCTTGATCTTCTGCCCCAACAGGCCATTACGGAATATCCCTCCATTCCCCCGTCAGTGCGAAAACCCCTGAACGAGAAAGGGATCACTGTAGTTCGCGTCATTCCAGAGGCAATTTCCATCCGACATTCTCGATTTGAAAAAGTGCTTGCCACCAATCTGGTTGAAGGGGCTCTCCTGATAATGGGGACGGTAGATTTCACGGGAACCGTCTTTCAACAATCAATTGATCTTTCTAAGACTGTGTTTGTGGGCCCGGTAAGATTTGCAAACGCGCGGGTTGATTTTGAGGGGTTTTTTATTGGTTCTCAATTTGACCAAGGCGTGGATTTTTCTCACGTCATTTTTGGAACGCATTCCCGGTTTCACCAGGCTCAATTTCGTGATCGGGTCACCTTTTCCGATGCTCATTTCACCGGAGTTGCTGAGTTTTTGGAAGTCGAGTTCCAGCAGGCGGCAGATTTCTCTCGAACGGCTTTTGCCAGTGGGACAGGCTTTTCAGGGTCGTTGTTTAAAGGCCCTGCCGATTTTTCAGCCATCTCGGTCGTTCATGAAATCTATTTTCGGTTTACCGAATTTCGAGAGTCGGTGACGTTTGCCCAAGCACAATTTCATACGGTGGTCGATTTTTCGAACGCCAGGTTTGATGGAGCCAAAGATTTTTCCGGAACCGAGTTCCGCACCATGCCGGAATTAACCGGGAGTAACCTCCCGCTTGATGTGGTTTCGGTTCAGAATGGTCGGAGTCTATATGGCCAGGTCGGGATCTTTTTGGGGCTGGTTATTCTGGTGCTCTGTTACCTCTGGCTTTCCAAAGGGAAGAAAACGGTTTAGAGAGGCCTCAACCACTATATTTGGTTAGGATATTGCGGCTTTACACAAAAGATGGTATACCAATTCAAATATCTGCACTGTGGAACCCAGTCGAAAGGCACTTGATTGGAATCCGTCCCCTCCCTGATTGTTTCCGACCTTGAAGATGACGATGCGTATCAGGTCAAACTTGAGGCCTTTACCGGTCCCATGGATTTGCTTCTCCACTTGATTCGGAAACACCAGATCAACATTTATGATATTCCGGTGGCGCTGATTGCTCAGCAATATTTGGAATATTTGTCCATGATGAAGACGTTGAACCTGTCTCTGGCCGGGGAATTTCTGGTCATGGCATCCACGCTGCTTTATATTAAATCCCGGATGCTCCTTCCCAAAGAGGAAAAACCGGAGACGGAAGATGAGGAAGGTCTGGATCCTCGTGCGGAATTGGTCCGGCAATTGGTCGAATATGAGCGTTTCAAGGAGGCAGCAGGCAGCCTGGTTATTCGCGAACGTCTTTGGCGGGAGTCCTTCACCCGCGATCCTCTCCCCTTGCCAACTGAGTCAGCGGTCGAGGAGGATATGGCTACGGAGGATCTCCAATTATTTGATCTTTTAAGTGCATTTCAGGAGGTTCTGGATCGAGCCCCAACTAATGAAATCGTGGAATTGTCCAGGGAAGCTTGGACGGTTCAAGACCGTATCCAGGTCATCCTGGAGCGGTTGGAAGCGGAGTCGACCGTTCCTTTTGAGGGGTTATTTGAACACCATTGGTCCAAGCCATTGGTCATTGCTACATTTCTGGCTTTGTTGGAACTGGTCAGAATGAACCTGGTTCGATTGTTTCAAGGAGAATGGTTGGGCCCCATCCAGGTGACCAGGCGTTTTCTTCCAGCCGGGAGGGCTGATTCTACTGGAAGTTTTCCTGTGGATTCATTGTGACACGTATGTGCCGGATATTGATCGGAGGACGAATGGGGGGATGTAAGAATGGCCTGAGGGAATTAGGCATGGGGCAACGTGGGATGATCGGGTTCAGTCCGCAGAGGAGGACTCAATAATTATGGATGCACTCTCCAATGGACACCAACCTTCGGACACTTCCGATGCCGAGGTGACGGAAGACCTTACTTTAAGCGAGGCCTCAGAAGTCAAAAATGAAGGCCAGGACGCAGAAGAAGCGAAGGATTCCGGGATTGTAGACCAGGAACCGGCGTTGGACGTTGATGAACTCAAAGCTGCGTTTGAGGCCCTGCTCTTTGTTTCGCATGATCCTCTGAGTCTTGAGAAGCTGGCGCTAGTTCTCGAAGGGGTCCCTAAATCTTCCGTTAAAAGCGCAATGCAGGATCTTCAAGCCGAGTATGAGACGTCAGGCCGTGGCTTGCAGATTTTGGAAGTGGCCGGCGGATATGTCATGGTAACGCGACCTGAGCAGAGTCTGTATATCAAACGATTGACCAGTAAGGCCAAACCGGCAGGCAAGGTTTCCCGGTCGGCACTGGAAGCCCTGGCAATTGTGAGTTATAAACAGCCCATTACCAGAGCAGATATTGAAAAAATTCGAGGCGTAGAAACCTCTGGTGTGTTGCGTACCCTCCTGGATCAGAAGTTAATTCGAATCGTTGGACGGCAGGATATCCCGGGCCGACCGATTTTGTATGGAACCGGCAAACAGTTTCTTCAGCGTTTTGGTCTGCGGGACTTACGAGATTTACCTCCGCTGAAAGAACTCAAAGAGTTGGGTAGCCCGGAACAATTTCCTATGGAGCTTCCTTTTGCCCCTGAGGAACAGGAGGGAGAGGCCCGGGTTTCCGATCTTTCTGCTTAAATCGACCGTGAGGCCACGCGTCCTGCTGTGGTCTGTTTGTTTTCCTTCCTGTTTTCTCTCTGACAAGGGTTGTGCGCCATCCTCATAGGGAGCAGAATGAGTTCCTATGCCGTTGTTGCTACCTGAAAAGAAATCTTCTCTGGGGCCCGATTTAGCCAAACAATTGGGCCAGGATAAGGTTCGGTGGGATTGGGCCACGCTGAAAGCCTATTCCGTCGATGCCAGTATCTACAAAATTCCGCCACAGGTTGTTGTGCTTCCTGAAACAGAGGAAGACATTGATGCCGTGATGGAGTATGCCGTCAAGATTGGAGTGCCTCTGACTCCACGGGCTGCCGGAACGAATCTGACCGGATCAGCCATCGGAGCCGGCATTATCGTGGATATCTCCCGAATGAATCGATTGCTGGAAGTGAATCGCGACGAGCAGTGGGCGCGAGTGCAACCAGGCCTGGTGTTATCCGAATTTAATAAGCAGTTGGCCCCTATGGGGTTGATGTATGGGCCGGATCCTTCAAGCGGGGATATGTGCAAATTAGGAGGTATGTTCGGCAACAATTCGGCCGGTCCCCATACGCTTCGCTATGGATCGGTCAAGGACAACGTTCATACTCTCCGGATTCGGCTGCTTACTGAGGGTTGGCTTGACGCCCAATCTGTTTCTATTGGAGGCCCGGCTCATACATCCCTGTTGAACGGATTTCCATCCCTAAAGGCGGTGTGGACCATGATCCAAGAGGACCAAGCGTTGATCCGCGCCAGGCGTCCGAAGGTGAGTAAGAACAGTTCAGGCTATAACGTCTTTGATTTGGTCGATGGACTGGAACGGGGCGTCTTTGAGGTTCAAAAATTATTTATCGGGAGCGAGGGAACACTTGGCATTATGAGTGAAGCAACCGTCAAGTTGGTTAAACGCCCTGATGCCACCGTGACGGGTCTCATCCATTTTCGACATCTGGATGGTATGGGCGAATCGGTTCCCCATTTATTGGAATTGAACCCCAATGCCTTGGAGGTGATGGATGGAAATTCGTTAGATTTGATCGGGCGAAATCGCTATGGCATTCCATCCGATGCAGCGGCGACGCTGCTCATTGAATTTGATGAAGGCGGAGGTGCAGATCGTCGTCATCGTTTGATGGAGATGTGCGAAAGATTTCCGCTCACCGGGGAGGTGAGGTTGGCGTCGGATCCAGCCCAGCAAGGGGAATTGTGGAAAGCCCGCAAGGCGTTGTTTCCGATGCTCTATCGATTTGATCCTCAAAAAAAGCCCATCAATTTTGTCGATGATGTGGTCGTGCCGGCCGCACGCACCGGTGAGTTGATCCGGTATTTGGAAGAATACTTTGGAGGACGATCGGTGCCGGTCGCCATCTTTGGACATGTGGGAAATGGCAATGCTCATATTGTGCCGCTGCTTGATTTGCACAATCAACATGATGTTGATGCCATGGTTGAGGCTCACCGGGAGATTCACCAGACGGTCTTAGACCGGTTTGACGGATCAATTTGTGGAGAGCATGGAGACGGGCGTATTCGCGCCGAGACCGTTCGCTTGATGTATGGGGAAGAGGTGTATCAAATTTTTGTTCGAGTGAAGCAGGCGTTCGATCCACAGGGCATGATGAATCCCGGTGTGAAAATCAGTGATACCTCGTTTACGGAACATATTGATGTGGAGCGCATGGGCAAACCCTGTGCAACGTGCGCAAAATGTAATTCCGTATGTCCGGTGTATGATGTGTTTCAGTCTGAAGATATGAGTGCGCGCGGCTGGTTCGAAATTGTGACGGCTTCGGACTACTCGTACCTTCAATCCGAACGGGTGGTCGACGCCTGTTTGAATTGCAAGTCCTGCCGGACTATTTGTCCCGCCGGGGTCGATGTGTCCGAACTGATTCTTCAACGACGGGCGGAGCATCCCAACGAACTGGCCGGTTGGGTGTTTGCTCTCCATGCCCGTCAATGGATTTTTCATCCCCTGTTGAAACTCCTGGCATGGACCCAATCTTTTTGGGATCGTCCGGTTCTTCGAGGCATGTTGGAAAAAATGACTCGGCCTGTATTGCGAAAGTTGGCTCCCACGGCAAAGATTCCCCGAGATATGGTTCTGCCGATGTTTGCTAAACGGCATTTGCGTGATCGGTATCCTGAGCTGTGTCACTCTGAACATCTCCGGCAGGCCTCAATCGCGTATTTTCACGGGTGTGCGGCCAATTATTTTGAGGATGGAGTCGGGGATGCTGTGATCGGGCTTTTAGCTGACTACGGTGTGAAGGTCGCTCTTCCACCTCAACGATGCTCGGGGACGCCGATTGAAACCTACGGGTTACGGGATTTGGTAAAAGAAGGCGCGCGAGAAAATCTGGCTCACCTGGCATCGTATGACACCGTGATCACCAGTTGTGCGTCGTGCACGTTAAGTCTGAAAGATTATGCCACGCTTTTTCATGGAGAGCCGGAGGAAGCCGCAGCCATTGATTTATCCAAACGCGTGAAGCATATCTCTGAATTTCTTGTTGAACAGGGGATGTCGTCAGCCAATATGCACTCAACCCCGGTATCGGCCGATGGGAAGTTGGAGAAAGTGACGTACCATTCTTCGTGCCATCTTCGTGCCGCGGGTGTGTCCCAGGCACCCAGGGACTTGTTAGCCTCTGTGGCTGACCTTGAATTTGTCGAAATGCAGGATGCCGATCGATGCGCGGGGGGAGCGGGTACGTATATCGTCAAAAATTATGAAACCTCTCAGAAGATTTTCCAACGTAAGAAGCGGGCTATTCAAGAGAGCGGGGCACAGGTAGTGGCAACGAGTTGCCCTGCATGTATGATTCAGTTAAAAAATGGACTTCGGGGGATAGCAGAGGTCAAGCATATTGCGCAGGTCATGCGGGAGCATCCAGGGAGGAAGTAAAGGTATAAGTATAAGATGGGGTACTCTGGCGGGCTATCATTGTGATAGTTGGAAACGGGATGGATTTTCATTTTTGCATGAGGAACATCGAATGGTAAAAGTATTGATATTTGGCCTTTCGCTTCGTGAAGCGGTTGAAGACCCGGAAGTTGAAATTAGCTTGGAAAACGCCACTACGATTCGGCAATTGCTAGAGGATTTCCCCGATCACTTTCAAGGATTAATGCCTTTCCTCCAGGCCAATGAACTCATGTTGACGATTAATCAGAAAATTTCCACCTTGGAAGCCAAAGTGAAAAATGGGGACATCCTGAAAATCACTCACCAGGGAGGTGACAACCTTGCGGACGGTGCGATGTGGCATAATCCTTAATAGAGCACGGTATGCGATGTATCCTTATATTTGGCAGGAGGAAAGTTTATGGACGGGAGAAAGTGCGGTTAGGTTGTCTATTGTGAAGGAAGGGATGCCTCCTCGTCACATTTTTTGCAATTGAGGATGGTTTTGAGGTGGGCTCGACGTCCTTCTGGTGTCTGAACCCATGGGCGAAAACTGAGGGGAGGCTGATGTCGAACATGCTGCCCATGGCCGCAAGCCAAATCTGCTACCCAATCATTCACGTCATCTTGGTGAAACCCGATAATCGGCTGGTTCATTTTTCTCTCAAATTTTTATGATGGGGGACCATGATGGATTTGTAAATTATTTGCTAAAGACATCCTTAAGTAAATCAGTAATGCGCGCTGAAGGGTTAGTCCTGATTTTTTGCTCTTCCTGGGCTAGTGTGTGAAATAGCCCGTCTAAACTTTTTCCGACAACATAGTCATCCAGATCAAATGCCGGGACTTTGACAAACGGTAGCATCGTATATTGTCCCACCAATTCCTTGTATTGCGTGGTGACCCCGACTTGGCTCATCGTCTTCTCCACTTCAGGTTTAAACGCCGTGGCAAGTTGATCGCGTGTTTTACCTTGAAAATAATCAGTCGCGGCGGTATCTCCTCCATCCAGA
The DNA here is from genome assembly GCF_052156535.1 of Nitrospira sp. T9. Lineage (NCBI taxonomy): Bacteria > Pseudomonadati > Nitrospirota > Nitrospiria > Nitrospirales > Nitrospiraceae > Nitrospira > Nitrospira sp. T9. The sequence continues at coordinate 299,995 of NZ_JBQKUP010000038.1, read as the reverse complement.
ATTTTCTTAGCATCGTCAAAGCTCATGTTGGTGACCGCATTTTTGAATATGGGTTTGGCCAAGGGAGCGGCCTGCTCGGCGGCCCGGTTCATACTAACCACTAACTCATCAACTTGGGGCCCGAATCCGGCCAGTTGAAGCGCTTTATCCATGGATTGAAGTTTTTCAGGTAGTAAGATTTTAATAGCTTCATTTTTCAAAAAGCCGTCTGTGTTACCAGTAAGTTTCACCGTATTTTCCGTTCCGACGATCAGAGCTTCTTTAAGGCCAGAAATTATTTTGTCATCTCCGAGGGTTTTTGCCCCAGGAAGAGACAATTTGTCGATCTCTTTCATAAAGTCACCAAGTTGTGCGAGGGCGACTTGCGGAAGGAGGAAGAGGAGAACACTCATGATGACGGGAGATATAATCATTGTTCACTCCTCTTCTGAAAAAGGAAAAATGGACCAGGAGGGTAAATGGAGTAAAACGGGAATGGGGGGTAAAGACTATCAGAAGCGATGCATCTCATTCCGTTCCTGTGAGATGGGACCCACAAGGAAGAGGGGGGACGCTTGCGCCCTGGGATTATCCTGGGGAGGATAGACTAAAAAACATAAGCAGTCCTCAAATCTCAGAAGGCAAAGCCCAGCTCTTCCTCGTGGGTGGTTCAAAAGCACCCTGGAGTGTGAGATGCCTTAAACTTAGGCTATAGGAGTACAACTCATCCCGGATCCTCTGCCCTTATTTGATGATGCTAGGGGCCTAGAGAGGAGTGGACGGGTTTTCTTTTTCATCGCCTCCCGTTGAGGGTTGAGGCGATTTTCCAGAATTACGGGATCAATGACTTCACCGCATTGCAAACAGCGTTTGGTCAGGATTTCCATTCCACCGGCATCATAATTCACATTCATGCACCAATGGGAAACCATAAATCCCCCACATCGTGTACAGGTGTCCGAATGCCTTGGATCCACCGTTTTAGTGCTTGGAGCGGAGTGAACTTCTTCTCGCTTAATGGGACTTTTCCCAAGTGTTGGGGTCTTTTTCTGTATTCCGAAATGTCCCATATGTATCTCCTTTTTACTGTTTATCATAACATATGTATTAAAACGTCTTGTTGATAGATATAGCTCTTTGATCTTAAGTCAAGATTAATCCAATATTAAAAAATCCTCATAATTGTATAATGAGAAACATCAATAACTTCCATGAATGTGAATAAACCTTTAATAATTATATAGATTGAACATGTATACAGTTATTATTCTTAAGTTTTTTAATTTAAGTATAATTATCGCAATGTAAAATTAATGAAGATGGTCACCGAGTGGATGGTGGCTTTTTAAAACCCCGATAGTTTGGGGGCCAAAAAACCTATAATCAGGACGATTCCCGGATGAGAAAAATCGTCTTACCGCCAACGAAAGTGAACAGGGGTGGTCTTATCTCCAGATAGTGTAATGCTTTTTTCAATAGTGGTCCCACCTGAATCGGTTGCTTTGACAACATATTTGCCGGGAGAAAGGTTGAGGAATAACCAAGGACCTTGTACCTCTTCCCCTGGAATAGATACCAGGGTCGTCTGATCTGAGTTAATCACCTCAACCGCCACACCAGCTAAAAAAGCGCGTTCACCTTTCACAAAGATCAATTTAAGGGAATAGGGCGGGTAGGACAGGCTCCGTTCCTCCTTACCTAATCCGGCGCTGAAATATTGAACAGCATTCTGCTCATGGAGGGGAAACCTGAGTTTATCCGGGATGCTTCCATCTTTCAGTGGAATTTCTAAAAACTTGCCGAGAGTTTCTGAGCCTTCACCTGCGGCGGCCCAGGATGAGGTTGAAAGGGCTACCAAACTTAGAATCATCAAAAGACATGCACCCAATCCCAACGACACAGACAACTCGTTGTTTTCTGCTTTTAAGCCATTTTCCCAATCTGTTGTCGATCTGCTGGTAATTCCAGGTCCCACGGGCCACACCTCATCCTTTCCAAAATAAAGCTTAATCCATTAAACAAACCCTCGAATGAATATAGATAATAACAATTTTTGAGTACTTAAAAATAGCGCTAATAGGAATTGATCAAACTCTGTCCCCAGGGTTTACGGGCAGGCAGAAAGAACTGAGCAGACCCGATTCAGGCATAACCTTTTGTAAGGAATTACGGATGTCATTTGAAGAAAGCGGGAGAGAAAATGTGCTCTCAACTTATGGCGATGCGGGTGGAAGGTCTTCGGGGGATGGTTCCATTTCCCCAGGCGGTCTTGGCATATGCCCGACGGATTTGAGGTCCATGAGGTCTTTTTTGGCGCTGATTCCAAGGGATTTGAATTTTCTGGCCGTGGGCCAGATCCGATTCTCCAATGAGGTGACCGTCGCATTATAGGATTCGACGGTCCGACCTAACGCTTGTCCAATTCTCCCAAAATGTGCTGCCAGAGTGCCCAGTCGATCAGCGAGTTCTTGTCCGAGGATACTGATCCGTTGGGCCCCTTCCGCCACTTGTTCCTGGCGCCAGCCGTAGGCAATGGCCCGCAACAGGGCAATGAAGGTGGTGGGTGTGGCGATGACGACTTTTTTCGTTAAGGCCGACTCGACGAGGGAAGGGTCGCGTTCGGCCGCGGCAGCTAAAAACGAATCATTGGGTATAAATAAGACCACAAATTCCGGAGCGGCTGGAAATTGATCCCAATATTCTTTTGAGGCTAATTGGCTGATATGGCGTTTTACCTGGCCGAGATGTCGATTGAGGGCGGCTTCCCGGTCTTCGTCCGTGTGCGCTTCCAGGCTATCTAAAAAGGCACTGAGCGGCACTTTGGAATCGACCACCACATCTCTTCCTGCCGGGAGTTTGACGATCATATCGGGACGCAAGCGCCCGGTTTCGGTGGAAACACTTTCCTGTTCAAAAAAATCGCAGTTTTCTGACATGCCGGCCAACTCAGCGGTCCTTCGAAGCGCGATTTCTCCCCAGCGTCCTCGAACCTGGGGTGATCGTAAGGCATTCACCAATTTGGATGTTTCAGCTTGAAGGGTGGTCTGGGAGAAAGCCAATTGGCGTAACTGTTCGCCCACGACACTGAGTTCACGAAGCCGCTTATCTTCTAAGGCTTGCGATTCTTTTTGGTAGGTACGTAGGGATTCGGTCAGCGGCTGCAACAAGGATTCAATGGAGGTCTGGCGTTGGTCGAAGGAAGCCGTCGCTTCATCCTTCAGGGCTTTGAACTTTTCCTCGGCCAGGGTCAAAAACCCCCTATTGTTCCCCGCCAGGGCTTCGGAGGCTAAAGAGCGAAAGGTATCCGACAAAGTCGATTTTGCATCCTCCAGCAGGGCCCGCTGTTCGGCTAAGTGTCGTTGCGTATTTTCAAGATGTGTTTCGGCTGACACTTTGGCCACTTCCATCAGACGAAATTCTTGATAGACTCGTTCACGTTCCTGCTGCAGAGTGGCGAGTTGGGTCCGAAGTTCTCCTGTTTGGGCTTGGGCCGCTGCAAATCGGGTGGCGGTCTCTTGTAAGGCTTGGACCTTCCTTCCTCGATAGACAATGGAGCAAATGGCCCACGCGATGGTCCCTCCGATCAGCAAGCCGGCCAAGAGAATCCATAATAGCTGAGGTTCGTAAGAGGCGATCATGCTTGAGAAGAGAGAATTCAGCCGGACTCCGAACGTGCCTTACAGCACATAGACTTGAAAGAGATCCTCACGGTTTTCAACCCCCTGCCCATATACGTACGGGGCCGATGGCAAGGTTTGCCGCCGGGAATAATTGATCAGGGAAGAATTTTGACCCATTTCGATAGACGTATTTCTGATTCTTGGGTACAGTAGGATTATGTTCACTTCATGCGATTCAGGGTCACGCAGGAACAGAGGTTAGGATAGCAAATATGGAAAAAAAATATCGTGTCTCTATTTGGTATTTCATTATTGCATTCTGGGGACTCATTATTCTCCAGGAAATGTATTTTGCCGCCCAACATATGGATGAGGTGCCTTATAGTCAATTTAAAGCCTGGGTTCAAGAAGATAAGGTCGCCGAGATCTCCATAACCGACAAAGTCATTCACGGAAAATTAAAATCTGAAAAAGGGGAAGAGGATCCCCACTGGTTTCAGACGGTGCGCGTCGATGATCCTGAGTTAGTGTCCTTACTGGAAGACAAACATGTGGAATATGCCGGTGTGATCGTCAGCACACTGTGGAAAGACGTGGCTTCCTGGGTCGTCCCTATTCTGGTTTTTGCCGGGATCTGGTTTTGGATTTTGCGAAAGATGGGACAAGGGGCGGGTGGCGGTTTTATGCGAATCGGGAAATCCAAGGCTAAAGTCTATATTGAAAGCGATATCAAGACGCGTATGAGTGATGTGGCCGGAGTCGATGAAGCCAAAGTGGAACTCATGGAAGTTGTCGAGTTCTTAAAGACGCCGGAAAAATTTACGAGGATCGGGGGACGGATTCCCAAGGGTGTGCTCTTGGTGGGGCCGCCGGGCACAGGGAAAACCATGCTGGCGAAAGCGATTGCGGGAGAAGCCGGTGTGCCGTTTTTCTCCATTAGTGGATCGGAATTTGTGGAAATGTTTGTGGGGGTGGGAGCAGCCAGGGTGCGAGATTTGTTTGAACAGGCCATGGTTAAAGCACCCTGTATCATTTTCATTGATGAGTTGGATGCACTGGGAAAAGCCAGGGGAACGGGGCCCATGATGCACGAAGAACGGGAGCAAACCCTCAATCAATTACTGGTGGAAATGGATGGGTTTGATCCTCGTGTGGGGGTCATTATGCTGGCCGCAACCAATCGTCCTGAAATTCTTGATCAGGCCTTGCTCCGTGCAGGCCGTTTTGATCGACAGGTCCTGGTTGATCGCCCCGATCGGCCCGGAAGAGCGGCTATTCTGGCTATACATGCCAAATCCATCAAGCTGGCTCCTGATGTCGATTTAGACAAAATTGCGGCCATGACTCCGGGAATGGTTGGTGCCGACCTGGCCAATGTGGTGAATGAAGCTGCCCTCCTGGCCATTCGACGAAGTCGGGAGACGGCCGAACACAGGGATTTTGAAGAAGCCGTGGAACGGGTCATTGCCGGTTTGGAAAAGAGAAACCGCGTCCTCAGTGTGGAAGAACGGAAACGAGTGGCTCATCATGAGGTCGGGCACGCGTTAGTGGCAATGTCCTTGCCCGGATGTGATCCCGTCCAAAAAATCTCGATCATTCCCCGTGGCATTGCAGCTTTGGGCTATACGCTACAGCTCCCCGTTGAAGACCGCTATTTACTCACCCGTTCCGAATTAGAAAATCGCATTGCCGTCTTGTTAGGGGGGCGTATGGCCGAAGAGTTGGTCTTTGGCGAGGCCTCTACAGGAGCGGCTGATGATTTGCAAAAAGCCACTACCATCGCCAAACGGATGGTCAAGGATTATGGGATGAGCGATAAGTTGGGAACGGTGGCCTTAGATGAATCCGTTCAGCCGACGTTTTTGAAAAATATGGAGTCACATGCGACCCCAACCTATTCGGAGCACACCGCTCAACAGGTCGATCAAGAGGTGCGCCGACTTATTGAAGAACAAGGCAATCGCGTCCGGGAATTGCTGACAAAGCTTCGGCCGGTCCTGTTGAACGGGGCTGAGACCTTGTTAAAGGCGGAAGTAATGACCGGAGAAGAGTTGATGGCGCTTCTTCACGTCAAGGAAGAAGAACCCATTCCAGGCTAGTTCCAATCGACAACATGAGGTTTTCGGTACCGAATACCTCCACGCTGACATTTCCAATTCATTCCTGCCGGGTCTGACGTTCAGACCCGGCAGGAAAAACACCATTCCAAAACATCCCGCAGTGTCGGTCTCCTTGTCTTGTTCGGGGATTGCAGATCAGGAATTTATCCCACCCAATTCCTCAAGAAAGCCGGTTAGCCTCAATGTTTCATAAAAGGGAGTGTTGAATAATAAGGATGTTCAAGGGCAAATTTGCCCAGGATTAGATTACTCATCAAAGGCTCCGGGTCGGTTAAAAAAAGCATGCCCTGAGTCTTCCCGAAGGGTCCGTCCAGTCCTGTCCTGAGGCCCCTCGAAGGAAAGGCCGCAGCCGTTTTTACGCGCGGAGCGTAGGCGTAGTACGTGAGCACGGGAAAATGGCGAGAACGCCGCTGGCGGCTTTTTTCAACAGACCCTGAAATAGAGGCGGGAATCGTCGAGTCATCAATAGTTCGATGTTTTTCCAGAAGATGATATGATTTCGGTGCCTGGGAAGGATGGGCTTTTCCCGGATCCTGAAATAAAGCGACCAGCATAACCGGAGGACTGAGGATGTTTAACACGATCATTGAACCCTTTCGTATCAAAATGGTCGAACATATCCGGATGACGACAGAAACCGAACGTCGGGAATTAATTGCTAAAGCCGGTTATAACGTCTTTCGGCTGCACTCTGATGATGTCCTGATCGATCTCCTGACCGATAGTGGTACAGGGGCCATGAGTGCCAGGCAGTGGGCGGCTATCATGCGGGGGGATGAAAGTTATGCGGGAAGTCCTTCCTTTTACCGGTTTGAAGCCGCGGTACAGGAACTCATGGGATTCCCGCTTGTCATTCCGACCCATCAGGGAAGGGCGGCGGAACGCATCTTGTTTTCCACCATCTGCAAGGCCGGTGACGTGGTTCCCAATAATACGCACTTCGATACCACCAGGGCCAACGTGGAATTTTGTGGAGCCCGGGCGGTAGATGTGCCCTGTCGCGAATTGGCCGATCTCCCCAGTGAGTTTCCCTTCAAAGGCAATATGGATATTGAAAGTCTTCGCACGGTTTTTCAAAAAGAAGGGCGCGACCGTATTCCCTTGGTGATGATCACCGTCACCAATAATTCCGGTGGAGGGCAACCGGTCTCGATGGCCAACATCAGAGAAGTGGCCGAGGTCTGTCGCGCCTTTGACCGACCGTTATACCTGGATGCCTGCCGGATTGCAGAAAATGCCTATTTCATTAAACTGCGCGAACCGGGATATGGGGACAAAATGGTCCGCGACATTGTTCGCGAAATGTGCGATCTGGCCGATGGCTGTACGATGTCCGCAAAAAAAGATGCCATTGTGAACATCGGCGGATTTCTTGCCACTCGCAACGCCGAGTTGGCCCAACAAGAGCAGAACTTGTTGATCTTAACTGAGGGGTTTCCCACCTATGGGGGCTTGGCCGGACGCGATTTGGAAGCCATGGCCGAAGGATTGAAAGAAGGCGTGGAGGAAGATTATCTCCAGTATCGCATTACCTCCACGGGGTATCTGGGCAACCATTTACATGAAGCGGGTGTGCCGACCCTGCGCCCGCCCGGTGGGCATGCCATTTACCTGGATGCGGCCCGCTTCGCACCGCATCTCCAACCACTCGATCTGCCGGGTATTTCGCTTTGTGTGGAGTTATACGTGTTGGGGGGCATTCGGGCGGTGGAAATCGGCACTGCGATGTTCGGCAAGCACAATGCCGAAACCGGGAAAGAAGAGCCGGGCCCTCGTGAACTTGTTCGGTTGGCGATTCCCAGACGGGTCTATACCCAAAGCCATGTGGATTATATCGTGGAGGTGGTGGAAGAAGCGTTCCGGCGGCGTGAGGGCTTGAAGCCGTTTCGATTTCTGGAACAAGCGCCCTTTCTCCGACATTTCACCGCGCAATACGGGATGGTCGAATAACCATGCGAACGAACAATGTAGAAGTGCGGTATGAAGCACAAATGGCAGTTGTTCCTTAGCTCTTTCGCGCTGAGGTATGATGCATCGCACAATTGACAGGTATTGGTGAAATACGAATTGATTCAGTGGGATCAAAGAATTCTTTATTTTCCCGGGACGCCAGTCCAGGAGGAAACCAAAACGAAAGGAGTACGGTCATGCGTTCCTTCATTTCGCTCACTTCCCGATTCACATCGTATGTGTGTAAGCGGGGCGTTCTTGCTGCGGGACTCGTGCTTTGTCTGGCGTATAGCGTGGCGGCTCAGGAGGTGACCGTGTCCGAAGACACGTTCGGTTGCATTCTCGATTGGCCGAAAGTCAGGAATACGCGCATCAAGCACGACGATCCGGAAAAACTGAAGGAGGCCAAGCGTATCTTACGTGACAGCGTGCCGGAGACCGAGTATCCGGTTGGAACCATTCTGCAACTTGTTCCTCAGGAAGCCATGGTGAAGCATTCGCATGACAAGTTTCCCAAAACGAACGGCTGGGAATTTTTCTTTTTGGAAGTCTCCAAAGAAGGCACCAAGATTGCGGATCGGGGAGATAACGTCGTCAATGTCTCGCAAGGGGTCACGTGCTTAAGTTGTCATCAACCGGCGGCCAGGTTTGACTTCGTATGCGAAAAGGGGCATGGGTGCGCTCCAATCCCGTTCGATGATCAGAAGATCGCGGCCATTCAACAAGCAGACCCCCGCTGCACCAAAAATTAGGATAGCTTTGAGGTGATGTACTGCTTGTAGGAGGATTTGAGCCGAGTAAGAAGTCTCACGCCCCCCTGAGTATTTTTTAGCGAGTATGAGAGCGGTTAGAATCGGCACCGCCATGTTTGGCAAGCGCAATGCCGAAACCGAGAAAGAAGAGCCGGGCCCTCGTGAACTTGTTCGGTTGGCGATTCCCAGGCGGGTCTACACCCAGAGCCATGTGGATTATATCGTGGAGGTGGTGGAAGAAGCGTTCCGGCGGCGTGAAGGCTTGAAGCCCTTTCGATTTCTGGAACAAGCGCCCTTTCTCCGACATTTCACCGCGCAATACGGGATGGTGGAATAACCATGCGAACGATCGTTCCGTAAGTAAAGTGAGAATCAGAAAAGAATATTCACGCAGTCCAATATTAATTTTTGAAGATAACCGTTTCGTCCTTCTTAGGCTGCTATTCCCAAAGGATGTTTTTGTATTTTAGGAAAACTTACAATGAGATTCCAGACGATGGATATTCGGGGCAATACTCATGGATAACGATAAATCTAAACGTCAAGAAGCTATCGACATTGCCTCGGCCATCATCAAGGGTACTCTTCATCCTTTGGTGGGCTGTCGTCGACTGGTGGGATTAAAGGACTATATTGGATTGGGAGAGGACGAAAGTTTCGATCAAATTAGGGCGACTGAAAGTGAAACTGATCATCTACCGTTAGAGGCTCTAAAATTAGAGTGTAGTGCATCATATTTGGAACGAGTCGAACGCGAAGAACGAGAATATCTTGAGTCTGCACTAGGTGATATAGTGAAAGCATGTGAGGAAATTATAAAAAAATTGAAAGTCCTGTAAGCGTCCTCAAATCATGGAGTTACTTTCAAATTTAGTGTCTGATGAGTTGCGAACGCAACGACGGGAATGTTTACACGACCTCCACCTGGATCCTGTCCATAGAATTATGATAGCTGCATAGGTTACCTAACAAAATAATTCCGCCCTCCTCACCGACAAAACAAATTTTAGCCACAGAGCTTTTGCCCCAACGCCAGGGATCGGACACCACAATCAACGTGAGATTTTAAAGGTCTTTCGCTCTAGGTCGATCGAAAAACTTTGTTTTTTACGAATCAGGAAGGATATAAAAGAGGCAATCGCTTTGGGCGATTTCTGCGTTTGTCGTGACCATCATGAGCCGGCTGGGATGAGCCAATCGAAGTTCGCCGTTGTGCACGGAGAAAATCGCTTTGCTAACGTTTTGTCCCCTCGCATTCTTGGCCCACAGGACATCCAGGCCTCGTGCCCCGACCCAACCCAGTGTCTCCTGCGGAGACCACATTCCAAAATTCAATCGATCCACATCTGAAGGAAGGGTGAGATCCACTTCGGAAACCGGTCCACCGTTATAGGCCACGGTGGCCCCTTCCTGCAGTTCCACCCGAATGGGATGATGGAGCACGGTGACCGGTGATGAGATATCTGAAAAATTCTTGGCCATGGCATACCGTGTTAATCCGCGGAAGGCCAGCTCATCGGCCTGTGGATCTTGTGCCCAGCCTGCTTCAATGGTGACGGTGGGCCAGTCGTATTCCGTCGCTTCCATTAATGTGCCTAACCGCAAATCGGTCACAATCAGATGATCACAAAAGACTCCCGTCAACGTTTCATGGGTTTCCCGGTTCAGGGTGGTCACACCATATGCCGGACTTCGGCCCGAGGTGTTATGAAAGTCAATCAAGGCTTCAGGTTGGGCCTGATGCAGTTCGTGGAGGATGGCTTGGGCGATGGTCCCTTCCTGTCCCTGAAACGGAGATCGAAAACACCGATTGAGATCTTTCCCTTCTGGTGCGTATCGATGAGAAAACATTGGTCTGGTCAAGGCCGCTTCAATGGACCCGATAAAACAGAGCATATTGACTTGGGGTTGTCGTCCTTCCCGGAACCATCGATGAAGGGCGCGCACGCCTGAGGGTTCATTCCCATGTAATAAGGTACAGACGGCGCGGGTGCGCGTGGTATCCAAGCCCGGAAGCCAAAGAAAAGTGGGTTCCCCCAGCTTTATCAGAAACTCTTCCACTGTATGCCCCACGTCTTGTGGTGTGGGTGCTTCCCACCTGGGTATAGGTCGTGCGAGGTTCATTCGGGATTCAGACTCCAGTGTGAAACAGGCGAGCCCGTATGTGCGGATCGCAGATAATCTTCGAGCATGTGCGTGAGAGCCGTGGGACGGTCATGCCCCCGGCTTTCATACTGTTCCAACCGATGGACCTGCCAACGAGCACCATTCATACGGGTCTCCAAGCGACCCCTGATCACATTCAGCATGGTGTGGATTTCTTCCTTCTCCACTCCGCTCTCCTCCAAGCCCTTCTCGGCTACCGGCAACAATTCCCCGGCCAGGTCACACACGGATATTTCGCGCAACCCATGACCTGGCTGACCCGGCCATACTAACATGGCCTCCATCCCATATTCGGCAGCTCGATAAAAATTCCGGTGCGCATATTCAAACGGAAACTGATGGAGGAGCTGTTCGATCTGCTGTCGCGTGCCTAAGGTCAGCCCTATCACAAACGCCGCATTGGCTGCCATATCAATCGGCGTAGGTCCTGAGGGTAGGGATCGAAATTCGACGCGAAAATGTCCATTGGCACCGGCATCATAGATTGCCCGATTCCAACGCCAGACGGTTCCCTGGTGCAGGCGTAATTCTTCGAGCTGCGGCAGTTGCCCTCGACTGAGGCATTCCATGGGCTCTTCGGAACTCATCACCGGCAACAAGGGGGAATGAAGCGCCACGGCTTCGGCAAATAACTCATACGCGCCTCGACGGACCCATCCATGGCCAAACGACACTCTGGCCGGTTGATGCCAATCACCTTGTTGGACTTTTCGACTGTCGATGGCTTGCTTGAACAAGGCCACGCGGGTTTCTTCCCACAGCCGATGCTGCAAAAAAATGGGACTATTCGCACCGAGAGCCAAGGCAACGGGGGTGACCAGTTGCGCCGCATTAAAGACCTGAGCGAAATCCTGAGGATTCACCCGAAGATGAATTTGAAAAGAGGTCGTGGCCCCTTCCAGGGTGACATCCGGACAGGTCACCGTTAAGGGCTCCGGTCCATTGATGTGTATCGCAAATGGACCTTCGCGCAACCGTCGAAGGCCTGCCGAGAGCGCACGATAGCGTGGGAGATCCGACAGCACCGGCGAATCCAGTTCTTCGGCGCAGAGGGTCGGCAGGATGCCAATCGGCGCAATGCGTCCTCCCCATTTTTGCGCACAATATTCCAATGATTGGATGGCGTTCGCTAATTGCGCCCGGACATGGGAAAAGGGATGGCCCGCCAAGGCAACGGGAGACAAATTGTATTCCAAATTAAACCGGTCTAACTCGAGTTGGAGGTGTTCATCATGGGCGCAATTCAAAAGGGTTCGGTTAATGGGATAGGCCCGGCCTTCGCTATTGATAATTGAGAGTTCGAGTTCCGCCCCGATGGAGAGTGGACCGACACCAAATCCCGGCTGCTCCACCACATGCTTCAGAGCTTTCAAGCTTTGAATCAGCCGTTGTCCGAACCGGGTAAAATCCTCTTCGTCAAACTGGTCGCGATCAATACATAAACCCATAGGAGTGTTTCATACCTGATTTCCCGGACAAGGTAAAGAATCCCGCCTGGACAAATCATGTTCCGGCTCACGTGAAGGGGGCCGGCTTTCATGAAAGTTATATTCATGAAAGCAATGAATAGTTCCGAAATAGAGGCGAATAGGATTATGTGAAGTCCCTCAGTGAGGCCTGCCAGTCCGCTGTCGTGAAAACAGGGGCCGGCAGAAAAATGAAAAGGAGAACGGAAAATGAAGCCAGTATTATGGTTGAGGAAATCGGCTGGTGCCCTTTTCGTCCTCATGTGTGGGATCGGCATTGCCTACGGGATGGATCACAGCAGGACTCCTCTAGTGAAAATACGGGCCTCCCCGGAGCGGGATGTCGCACCGAGCACTGTGAGCTTGAGAGTGTCTACGGATTCGGTCCCTGAGGTGGAACTGATAGCCTGGGATTATGAGGGCGATGGAAGATTTGACGCAGAGGGGCCTCATCTCCATTCTCAGACTGTCACCTTCTCAAGTGCCGGACACTTTTCCCCTCGGGTGATTGTCACCAATACACAGGGGCAAACCTTTGAAGCGACGGCTGACGTGGTAGTAGAGAATCCGGAAGACCTCCAGGCTGACCTCAATGCCCGATGGTCTGGCATGCTGGGGGCCTTAGCGAAGCAGGATATTGATGGGGCTGTCGCGTTTGTGGCTACCAGAAGGCGTGATGCCATGCGACATGATTGGACCGTGCTGGCCGATCATTTAGGAGAGATCGCGAATCTATTTGCCGTTCCCCTTCAACTGACAGATGGGCAAGGGTTTCGGGTGGTGGCCAAATCAATCGACCCATTGCCCATGGGGAAAATCCAATTTCCCTTAGAGGTAGAGTTTGTATGGGAAGCGGATCACCAATGGTATATCAAAAATTTTTAGTATTTGAAAATCCAATGCTATCCAGCGCCAGTCAACCCTTCCATTATTGAGGGTTTCCGTTGGAGGGCATTTGCCATTAATCATGCAGCTAGGCTTCTAAATCCATTATTGGCTCCGTTTTCCAATCTGTGTTTTCTGGTCGTAACGGTGATTTCCATCCAATCACTTTATGATTTCCATTGTGCTGTGGGATTCAAAGCGAATGTTTAAGGGATAGCTATTCAAGCTATCTGTTTCTGATCCTTCAAAAAAATTCCAAGACACTCGCATGTCTCTGTCGGGAAGGTGAGAGTTAATCCGATTAGAGTCGACAGAATGGGGCCGCCTATTCAACGGGCTTGGCTTTACCTCATATGCAGTCGGAGAAAATGACTTATGCCTAAGGGCAAACTTTCCTTCTTAAACCTAACTACGTTCGACCTTCTTCCATAATTGCTTCCCCTACAACGGGGTATAGGCCCTTTTCCGGTTTCCTCTCATACTGGCCGAGCTTTCAATCCAAAAAAAATGCTCTTTTGATTAATCATGGGTTCTTAGCAAAGAGGGGAATACCTTCGATGACATGGAGTTGGACAAAAAATTTTCGGATAGATACTAGTTCCACATGGACTGTGGTCGCGTTCCTAATTTTTCTGAGTGTGCCTGGAAAGGCCAAGGCGGCAAATGATTTTGTGGTCCTAGGGAATGAGGGAGTTTGGGTACGGCAGGGAAGTACAATTCTCAGCGGAGATGTTGGGGCAAATCAGGCGAGTATCGGTCCCTATCTGAACGGTGAGCAAGAAATGACTATCGGTCATGATGTTGTGGTTCAAACCAGTAATAGCCAGATAATTGGGGATACCGTCAGATTGAAAAGTGGATCTCAGATACAGAATATTGTGGTCAATACGCTCTTAGGACCGGGACAGATTCTAGGGACCATGTCCACACCAGTTAGGCTCCCACTTGTTTCCGAGATGCCGCCTGTCCCACCGGTTCATCCTGGATCTCAGGACATTGATATTCCGGCGGGAGGAGACCTTACACTCCAGGCTGGACGCTATGGCCGGCTCAAAGCCCGGCCTGGTGCCATTGTCACCCTTTCAGGCGGCCTTTACCACTTCCAGGAATGGGATATTCGTGAAGATGCCCAAGTTCTGGCGACTAAGGCCGTCGAGATTCGCGTGAAGGGCCAGATCGATACTCGCAGACATACGGTCGTAGGGCCGGCTCCGGATGCAGCAACTCTGACTGCGGCTGATATCCTTATCATTGGGATCGGGACAAATGGAACAACGGGTGCTATCGATGGCACCCCGGAAGCGGTGAAGTTTGGGGAAGGCACTAAGGTGCGCGCGAAGGTCTATGCTCCGAACGGCCTTTTGCGGTTTAGAGCCGAAAGCAGGGCTACTGGCGCGTTTGTGGGTAAATGGGTTCGCATGGGGAATCACTCCACCATCGCGTTGGAAGGAGGTTTCGGGTTGGGACAGGGAGGAAATACTCTACCAGTGGCTCAGGCAGGACCTGACCAGACTGTTCACGTTGGCATGAATGTGCAGCTTGATGGGGCCGGTTCAACCGATGTGGACGGGAATCTTTTGACGTATAGGTGGACAATACTCTCACAACCCGCAGGGAGTAACGCTTCGCTTTCTGATATTACGGGCATCATGCCCACTCTGGTGATAGATATTCCAGGAGTCTACACCCTTCAACTCATTGTGAATGATGGAACAATCGATAGTGATCCCGATACGGTGACGATAACAACCATCAATTCCCCACCTGTGGCCGGAGCCGGACAGGATCAAACCGTGTTTGTCACACAATCGGTCCTCTTAAATGGAAGGGATTCCCATGATGTAGATGGGGACGCGCTGAGTTTTCATTGGTCCTTTGTGAGCATTCCTGGTGGAAGCGGGGCTACCCTATCCAATCCAACTTCATCTACGCCCGATTTCCTTGTTGATCTGGCAGGGACCTATCAGGTGCAACTGATTGTGAACGATGGGCAAGAAGATAGCCCACCGGACATGGTCCTGATCAATACTCAAAATTCCAAGCCGGTGGCTCATGTGGGGCAGGATCAGACAGTTCCGGTAGGAAGTATCGTCACCTTAACTGGAACAGGCTCACATGATGTGGATCGCGATTCGTTGATCTTTCAATGGGCACTTATTGCCAAACCGACAGGGAGCACTGCAACACTTTCAAACTCAACTTCTATTCAACCGACATTTGGTGCAGATCTGGTTGGATTATATGTGGCTCAGCTTATCGTCAACGATGGGATGGAAAATAGTGACCCCGTTACTGTGACCATTATGGCAGGTAACGCGCCGCCCGTGGCCAATGCGGGACAAGATCAACACGTCCCAGTCTTTTCATTAGTCACTCTAAATGGAAGCGGTTCCCATGATGCTGATGGCGATGCCTTAAGCTTCCAATGGTCTTTGGAGAGCCGGCCTCAAGGGAGTGCCGCGACTCTTTTAAATCCTACCTTCGCCCAGCCCACCATTATTCCGGATATTCCTGGAATCTATGTCGTAACAGTCGTGGTTTCAGATGGAAAGGCTTCGAGCGATCCCGATACAGTGGCCATCGTTGTCCCTGCCCCCACACCTTCGGGATTACCGGCCTTGTTGATTACCAGCCCTTCAGAGGGAAGTGTGGTGGGGGTGAATCCTATTACCGTCACTGGATTCGTCAATGATCCCGATGCTTCCGTTACGGTCAATGGTATTTCCGCGACTATCATGGGTGGAGTGTTTCTTGCCGATGGGATTGTCTTACAGGAAGGCGGCAATACTCTGCTTATAAGGGGGGTGGATGGAGCAGGGCATACCAATAGTGTGAATCTTAGGGTCACCCTTTCCGCTACTCCGACAAATCTCGCACCCATCTGGGGGCCAGTGGCATGGGTCAAGCACGCCACGGCCGATGAAACCTTCAGCGCACAATTTTCGAATTGCGAACCGGCAGCCCACTATCAGTTAGTCATGATCAATGGTACCTCGGGAGGGGCAAATCGGGTGACCCAGGGGACCGTCCTGCTCAATGGGATTGAAGTGATCAGTGCTCAAAATTTCACGGCAGCCCACAGTCAGATTACCCAGCCCATCGTGGTGCAAGCTCGGAATAATCTTGAGGTGCGAGTGATGGGTCCGCTCGGTGCCCAAGTGCAGGCCTATATCGCCTGTATTGCCAATTGTTTGGCTGTGACCATTGACGCTCCGCTGGCCAATGCTACGATTAATCAATCAACCATGTTGGTGAAAGGGACGGTCATGACCAGTAGTTCAAGCCCGGTAGGGGTGGTCGTCAATCAACAAGCCGCCAAAGTTTTCGGTTCGATCTACGCGGTCGATCAAGTGTCAGTCCGTGAGGGAACTGGGACTCTGGGACCTACCACTGTCGTCGTGGCAGCCACTAATGCTTGCGGCCAGCGGGCCTCTTTCACCACGCAAGTCCACACCACGGAGGTGTTGACTAACAATGTGCAGTTGCGAGTGTCGCCTGATCGGAATGTGGCACCTAGCCAGGTTACCCTTCGGATCTCCATTGATATCGACCAACCGGTTGCCAACATTCAATGGGATTTTCAGGGGAATGGGATCATTGATGCACAGGGGCAAGACCTCCATGAACAATCTGTCACCTTCACCCAGTCCGGTTTGTATCTGCCCAAGGTAAGTGTGACGGATACCATGGGAAACAGATTTGACGCCACGGCAGTAGTCCAGGTGTTGGATCCTGTGGCATTTGAAATTATGCTCAATGCCGAATGGTCCGGCATGATGGAGGCGCTCGCGCAAGGCGATATTGAACAGGCGCTTTCGCATATCCTAATCCGAAAGCGGGAGGTCATGCGCCATGATTGGACTGTACTCAAGGATCATTTGGATGAGCTGGCAGCTATCTTTGCTGTGCCACTGCATCTCATGGATGGCCGTGGTCGGCGCGTGATCGGGGCATCCGCAACCCCACTAGTCTTGGGAGAGATTCAATACCCCTTGGAAGTGGAATTTGTTTTAGATACTGACGGCCAATGGCGGATCCGAAACTATTAAATTTACTGAGGGTAGAAGCTGTTCATATGAAAAAAAGGGGAGCCTTATGACTGCACTGTTGCCTAAGTACAAACGAGCAACCATTTATGCAATGGTCGGAGCGGTCTTCCATGTCTTAGTTCTCGTACTCCCTTCACTTATTACTGCTGGAAAAGTGAAATTTATTGGTTACTTATTTTTATTTTTTGATTTTCCCTTATTTTTTGTTGGGTTATTTATCCCGGAATCACTTCGAATTATTTTCGATTGGATGAGTGAAACCACTTGGCTTTCATTGATAGGAACATGCATGTATGCATTTGGTGGGTGGTTTATTGGACGGGCTAGGGATAGAAATCTGCAAAGGTATAAAAGAAGCGGGGTTGCGAACATTGTTTAAAATAGGATTTTTGGGGAAGCTAATTAGAGACCTAAAAAAGATATTGGATTTCATTCCCACTATTGGAGATTCTGCATATGCATAAATCATTTTTTTTCAAAAGATATTTTATTAATAATGAGACATGTTTGTTTAACTCCTTATTCAATGAAAAGTGGTTGTTTTTTTCTTCTTCTCATTTCATGTTTTCAAAATGGGTTGTTTTATTCTGGACCATAGTCGGTGGGGTAATTTTCCCTTTGGCCAGTGGTTGGGCTTGGGAAGTAAATACCCACAAAGAACTCACGAAGGAGGCAATTACAGTTGTAGAAGCTCATCTCAGCACGCATCTTATCGATAATTTGGGTTTAGAAGGTGGATTAAATGCATCTCTTCCTGGTGGGACACCTATTACCCTAATGCAACAAGGAAGTAATGACGAAGATAATGGAATAAGATTTTTTAGACACTTTCATGATCCCATTTCTAATGCTGGATTAGCACATTTTGATTCCGCCATCGATTGGTCTCTTCGATCAATTGGGAATCAAGGGGGTGATGCCTACTCCTGGAATGATGCACGTGAATATTTCTTTAAAGCATTGACTTCTCCTACTAAGGCCGAACGGGATCAAAATTGGAGTAAGACCTTCAGGGCTTTGGGCCAGGTGATGCATTTGCTGCAGGACTCGGCCAATCCCTCCCATGTTCGTGATGATCCGCATCCCTTCGATGACGGCTTGCATGACTATATGGAAAGAAAAAGCGTTGATTCTTATATCGGTGGGGGCATTTTCAGACCCAATCCTTCTATGTTGGAACAAGTTGGTGCTACTCGTGCTGAACCGTTTTCGAACCTCTTTGATCGCAATGTGTATTCCGGGTCAAATCCACAGGTTACACTAGGCACAGACATAGGTGTAACGGAATATGCCAATGCCAATTTTTTTACCGATGACACGATTCCTGGGCAGGCAAGTATCTTTAATACCGAAATTACATATCCTACGGTCACTGAATTGGTTCCGGCCCCCATCCCTTCTCCTTATCTGACCCTTCCTCGATTAGGAAGCGCTGCATTCTCCTGGGCTCGGACAGCCAAGCTTACAGGAAATAAGGCTGTAGCTAAATTTTTATTAACCAACACAAATTTGGATCTGTTAGGCCAACTAAAGTTGGATGATGCGGTCTATGAGGCCCAAGCTCAAAACCTCATCCCCCGCGCGGTGGGCTATTCTGCGGCTGTCCTTTCTTATTTTTTCAGAGGAGATCTATCGTTGAAAAACAGCGAATATAGTATGTGTTCGAACCCCGATGGAACTTTTCAGCCTGGCGGGCATCTGGGGGTGGACGTTGAAGTTCCCTCAAATTTACTCTTGGAGGGGCAGGGGGCTTTCTATTATGACTTACCCGATGGATCTCGTGTACATGCTGTGGAAGGTCCTGTAGAACCAACGAACATAGAACTGGGAGGGGGAAAATATATCTTGCTTAACCAGCTGTCTTTTTTTACACCGGTACCGTGGACTATAATTTTCCAAGGAAAAATGGGGCCAGGAGCTAAGGAGCCTCATGCTGTGGTAGCCCTTTCCGGAAAAGCCCCCTGGGTAGACGTGAAATGTCCAATTTAGTGGTAAAATAACAAAAATTGCAAAGGTCAGCTTCTCGCTGACTTCTTCCACAAGGGGCGTCCCGACTATAAACGCCATGCCTGACAGGTGCCATTATGAGAGTCGTCGGATTGGAAAATAGCACCCAGCGACGTGGCCTTTCAGTTGTTCATTGCTCTGGATGAATTGATAGCCAACCTCCATTAATAGGAGTTTCAAGGCGATGTCATCATCGATGCACAGGGGCCGGACCTCTTGGAGCAAACCGTCACCTTCACCCAGTTCGGGCTGTGTCTGCCAAAAGTCATCGTAACGGATGATGTGGGCAACACTTTTTGAGGCCACGGCAGTTGTCCTTGTGGAAGATGCTGTGGCCTTCGAAGCCATGCCCAATGCGAAGTGGTCTGGCATGATGGGGGCGCTTGCCCAGGGTGAGATCGATCAAGCGATCTCGCACATTCATAGCCGAAAACGTGATGCCATGCGACATGATTGGACCGTTTTGAAGGATTATTTGGGTAAATTAATCGATACCTTTGTTGTTCCACTCCATTTGCACTCGAGATTGAAATTTGTTTACCCCTTTTTGGTTCTCGATCAGGTTCCTGCTCATTTGTTCCTGAGGCTCAGGATAGCGTTTCATGAATTTTCTGCCAAAACCTGTCCACCCGGCTTCATTCTGAGAATAGGCAAAAAATTCAGGACAGGGCATTCAGGGCAACGAGAAGGGCCGTATTCTCAGGCCACTGGGTCGTAATGGATTCCCTAAGGTTTGGCAATCAAATTCCTGCTTTACAAGGGAATCCCTTTGACTCACAGGAATATTGTTCAACAAGGACATGTTGTGTAGAATAATGTGTAGATCGTTGTGGGAAAGGAGAAGGTCATGCCAACAAATCTTGCACTAGACGACAAGCTTGTTCAAGAAGTGAAACGTCTGGGAGGTCATTCCACTAAACGAGCTGCTGTCAATGAAGCACTCCGAGAATATGTCACCCGCCGGAAGCAGAAAAAAATCCTAGAAATATTCGGAACCCTGGAATGGGATCCCAAATATGATTACAAGACGGCACGAAAACGGAAATGACCGTCTTAGTTGATACGTCCGTTTGGTCGCTCGCCCTTCGGAAAGATGGCCCGGCAAACCACCCCGCAGTCAAAAAATTACAAAGCTTCCTTTTAGATACACAAAACATTGTCCTTATTGGGATCATTCTGCAGGAAATTCTCCAAGGCTTTAAACATGAAGGGACCTTTACAAAAGTTACCACCTATCTGAATGCCTTTCCCTTACTCTCCTTAAACCGCAGTGACTTTGTTACGGCAGCCAAACTTCGCCGCCAGGCTGCAGCACAAGGGTTGACCCTCTCCACTCCCGATTGCCAAATCGCCGCAGCCGCCATCCAACACCACTGCACCCTCTTAACCACCGACAAAGATTTTTCGAATCTTGCTGAATTGGTGCCCCTGCAATTGGTCTAGCTCTCTTCCTTATGATCGCCTCGACCGTCAAGCAGTTTCAAGAGATCGTGTCGATTTTTCCATGTTCGTCCTTCCCCAGTGATTCGTTTCAAAGCTTCCCTCGACATTCTCCCACGTTGGGTAAACCTTCCACATGTGTTTCCGCTCACGGATCATATTGGCTTACATCTTTCAGATTCTAATGCGGTATGCAGGTTGATCCATTCAGAACCGCCACGGGAAGGGGGCCCCCTGGGACTGTTGCGTCACAAAAGATTCTCGCAGCAGGGAAATCTGCTCCACAAATTTTTCCCTTTATCCTGGCATGAAAAAGCGAAACCTTAGTGCCCCTCGCCCACAGACAATCATGTTGTAATGATGAAGAGGGCTGTTTGTTTGGCGGCCTGATTGGGGATATCAAGGATGGTGACCAGGCTGTGGAAAAGAAATGGTTTATTTGATCACAATTGCTGGCTGGTCAAGTCAAGAACGATTCTCGCAATAAGTGCTCCCAAAATCGGCCCACTACTTTTGATCTCTTTCGTTTGTAGATATCCTTCCTTCATTAATTCAGTAGGACCTAGCTATTGACCATGGTTCAGGTGCTGGAAACATTGCGGAGAAGGGAGTTACCTCCACCAATAAGAGGGGAGTCGAACAGTGATTCAGCCCTGACAGAACCTGCGAAGCGTGTCTCTGCCACCACCAATGATGGGATCGCCATGGGCGAACAGCAGATGATCGAAGGTCTCCTGCTGACAAATCCGGAGGAACGCGGCTTTCAGGCCACGCTTGACGGCGGGTGGATCATCGCCAATCAGCGTGTCAGGGACAAAGCCGAGTTCGCCGTCTTCATTGATGATGGCATCACCAATAGATAGCACACCGCCGGCACTTGGGAGCAGCAGAGCCGTCTCTTCAGGGCAGAGTATGCCGATTTTAAGTGCACGGACACCGCCCGGCAATTCGTCGCCGAACCGGAACGCCGTAACGGCCAAGTTCCCGTCCGTAAACTCCTGCAGCCCCGCCTCATGGCACCAGACCGTGACGCCAAAGTTTTTGATAAATTGTCGGCAGTGGCGGTCGTGGAGCCGATTGGTCAGATAAATGTGTTGCGGTGCCGGCCGTTCCCTGAACCAGTCGGTCCCTTCCTGAGGCACGAGCGGATCGATGAGAAAAGTCGGGTTCAGGCAGGAGACGTAATAGCTGTCGACTTCAATTTGGATGTCGGGGTGAATAACTCGCCAATGAAAAATTCCAGGTAGTAGTTCGTCCATGAGGTACCATCACCGGTTCGGTAAAATTACGTTCATGTCACCCGCCGTGTGTGTATGAGGTGTGATGCCAGAAATTTGGACATCGGCTCCATTTCGACCTCAGGCGGTGAGGTTGACCATTCATTCAGGTATGCGCGGACTGTCAGTTAGATTGGACACTCTTGAGCCTCATTGAAATAGTCTCACATCATGAAATATAAACGATACCATGCGAATCTCTCAATTGCGCATTAGGTACTCGTATCCCAATGTAACCCTGGATGGAAAAAATGATTCAACTTCATTTGCTGACCCCATTCCAATTAGGTGACCTGTACCTGAAGAATCGGTTGGTCTTGGCGCCGATGACCAAAGCGCGAGCCGGAAAAGCACGATTGGCGAATGCCTTAATGGCTGAATATTACCGACAACGAAGTCCGTCGGGATTATTAATGACCGAAGCCACCACCATTTCCTCCCAGGCGAATGGCTGGAATGAATCCTTCGGCATGTACACGGTGAAGGTGCGGCTTAATGCTGAGCTGAACAAGCCCGCTGATATGCAACATTGGGATTCGCCCCTTGGGGCGAAAGGGTATACAGTGACGTGGTTTACTGGATTGGGACAGCTCAGTTAAGAGAATATGCACTTAACTGAGGAGGGGGCTATGACGACACGAAAGCGGTATTCCAAAGAATTCAAGTTGGATGCGGTCAGTCTGATCACGGAACAAAATTATACCCGAGCTGACGCGGCCAGGAGCCTGAGCGTTCCTGCGAACATGCTCAGTCGTTGGGTGAAAGAGTTGCAAAGCCAAGATGGGCAGGCCTTTCGAGGGAACGGCAAGCTGACCCCGGAGCAAGAGGAGAACCGGAAGCTTAAAGCGCGGGTAAAGCGATTAGAAATGGAGAAAGAGATCTTAAAAAAAGCGACGGTATTCTTTGCAGCCGAAACGACATGAAGTATGCGTTTATCACCCAGCAGAAGAATACCGCTTCCATTAGCCTGCAGTGTCAGGTCTTGGGTGTGAATCGTAGCGGGTATTACCACTATCGGGCGAATGTGGCGAACCAACCTGTCGATGTCGTGCATCAGGCAATGTTGGAAAGGGTGAAGGATATCGCGGAGCACTCTCGCTATAGCTACGGCTCTCGTCGGCTGATGAAGGCTTTAACCCTTCGAGGCTATTCGGTGAACCGAGACAAAGCCAGAAAGCTCATGCGTGAAGCTGGGGTACAGGTTCGTCATCGTAAACAATTCAAGGTCACGACAAACAGCCATCACAAGCACCCTGTGTTTCCTAACTTAGTGGACCAGCAATTTGCTGTGCCACAGATCGACCAGGTCTACGCCTCGGATGTGACGTACATCTGGACTCAGGAAGGTTGGTTATATCTGGCGGTGGTGCTGGATGTCTGTTCACGGAAAATCGTGGGTTGGAGCATGAGTTCACAGATGAAGACGCAACTGGTGTGTGATGCCTTGACCATGGCCATTTGGCAACGTCGGCCGAAGGCCGGCTTGATCCATCATTCCGATCGGGGGTCACAGGATGCCAGCAAGGCGTTCCGGCGCCTGCTCAACGCCTACAGGTTTCAAGGCAGCATGAGTCGTCGGGGGAATTGCTGGGATAATGCGGTGGTTGAGAGTTTCTTTGGGGCTTTGAAACAAGAACGAGTGCAGTGGTGCAGCTACCAGACACGTTATGAAGCCCAACAAGATGTATTGAATTACATCGCAATGTTTTATAACCGATATCGGTTGCATTCATATTTGGGCTACATGAGTCCCAATAACTTTGAGAGCCAATTGGTGGACATGGAAAACGTAGCTTAACTGAGGTGTCCCAAATGGCTTGACCAGGTCACAGACTATCCCAGGCTATCAGAATAAATGGGATGAACAGGATACCGTCAAATTACCTGGCTTTGCACGCATGTGTGTGGGGAGGAACTCACTGCCCATCGATTACATTGCAGGAGAGTGTTTGCCACCTTAAGGGCCCCATGATGAGGGATTCGCCATGCACACCTTCCTCCCACCAAATGAGTTTCTCGACTCTATGAGATCAGCTATTGATCGGGGACTTGATTGGTTGCCGCCTGATTCAGCAGCTTCAGCTGCTGTTGGAGATGACCCCAATGCGTACCTGGCCAGTAAAGTTGGCCACAATGTGGGCAACCGGTAAAGTGCGTCTGATGTTTGGCGACAAAAAGAGGCACTTGTGGACCGGCTTGAGCAGGTGGGATGTTTTCCAGAATGTGGTTGCAGGCGACGCAGCGACACACCGTCTCCTCGTCAATCGCGAGCCTGATCCCAAGTTCCGTTCGGATTTGCTGTAATTGGTCGGGCACGAAGTCGCTGCGAATAAGCGTAAAACGGCCTCGAACGGCTTTCCGTTGGACCAGATATCGATCCCGGGTTAAAAGCCATCGATGTTCATTGAAGACTCGATCGACGATCGCGCCGTCGGCAATGTTCCGCTCATACGCGGAATCATACCCAAGGATACGAAGCCATCGGGCCAGC
Source organism: Nitrospira sp. T9 (assembly GCF_052156535.1). Classification (NCBI taxonomy): domain Bacteria; kingdom Pseudomonadati; phylum Nitrospirota; class Nitrospiria; order Nitrospirales; family Nitrospiraceae; genus Nitrospira; species Nitrospira sp. T9. The sequence goes on along the minus strand of NZ_JBQKUP010000038.1, from coordinate 275,793 downwards.
TTGCCCAGCATGGCATCAACGAAAAATTTCTGTTTCGGGATATGGGCTTGAGTCATGATACAATGAATTTTTGGAGCATTCCGACATTCGCATGGGTAAATTTATAGGGTGATCGTTCCAGAGTCCCCCTCTTTACAAAGGAGAGGGCTTTTCACGCAGATCTGTTTCGCCCGATTAATGTACACGATTGACCGCAGGACCAGAAATGGTTTGACCATGTGTCTGAAAAGGCCCTATCTTGCTCAGAGGGTCTGTGAACGGTGCTCTATTGATCAGATGGAAATTAGGGACGGCTTAGGGGGAGGATAATATTTGAACCGGTTTCTTTGTCTTGTCATAGGTTGTGGTTTCTGGGCTCTGAGCCATCTCATGCCTCCCACACTCGTTGCGGCAGAAGTCCCTGAAGAGGTGCTCCGGTTGCCGTTGGCGATGGAGGTGTTTTTAAAGAAGCCCGGCAAACATCTGTATGAATTGCATGTTCATCTAACCAATATCAGTGATGAGCCGGTCAGCGTTGATGTTCGGGATTTGCCCTGGAATCCCACGGATGGTTCTACCTGGCTCTCGGCCACCCGTTTGGATGCGCCCAAGAGTCCTATCAAGCAGGACCTTCCTATTGGGAGGTTCGGGTCACAAATGGTTCAGCTTGTGCCGGGCGAATCGATTCAGAATAGGGTGGCATTAAATCCCCGGATTCCTTCCTTGTTAGATGATATTGACCAAGCCGGGGTGCAATTGCAGTGGGATTGTCCTCCGTCTGAATTAAAGTTTGTGTGCAAACCCGGTTCACCCAATACCCTTACCATTCCAAAAGGCGATCCCGGCCACCCGGATGTGTATGCCATTGACCACCAAGCATGTCTGGCCCTGGAACGCCGTGTTGGTCTGATCGATATTCCTGAAGGCCATGATGTGCTGTTTCTCCTTGCCTCCGAATCGCTCATGACGGATCTGGAAAGAATGAAATCTCTACTTCTTGAGGTTGATGATTATGTTCAGCGTTGTCATCCAAGTTGGACAAACAGTTGGGCGGTGAGCTTTGTGACCGATAAGAAGTTTGCAGGATTCCTGAGTGAGGGAGAGAATCGGCGTTATTTTGCAGAAGGCCTCTGGCAAGAGGCGAATATCGGGCAGTACTCCAGTCAAATCCGCACGTTATTCCGATTTCAGTGGATTAAGAAGCGAGCGGATACTGTCTATCTTTCTCTTTTTCCCTTCAAACAACAGAACGATACCTAAATAAGGTTAGAGCTCGATTCTTCTGTTGGTGGTTCGACTGCCCGTTCGCCTTCAGCCAGGCTCCGGACAAACCCTTTGGCTGCCGGGCCGGACGTTGGCCTCAGGACGAACGGATGCTAGTCAGTTGTCCTGCCCATTTCCGTTTGAGGCTTCCTCGCTGAATTCCAAAAACCCTATTTCCGAAAGCAGGCGTTGAAGCCTTTCCTGATTTTTGGGGAGGGTAACATTGGTTCGGTGGAATTCCCGGCGGACGGGATAGTGTTTGCGAAGTTCATCAAAGCGACGAGGCCGGTCTTTCTGGGGCATCGCCAGCAGTTGGTTCATGCGATGATAATCGGCCTCCAGGTCATAGATTGTACTGATCATTTTTTGGATCAACTCTTCATCAGATTGCTCGTGGTAGTCGATTGTTAAATAGGGGACGTTTGGTGTGGGCAGTACCTGAATCGGGTTCCATGTGGGTAAGATGCCCAGATGTTTGCACAGTGCTGCGTAAATCATGAAGGTGCCATTGGCTTTTCCATCGAGGGAGTGTCCGGCAATATGGGGTGTGCCGATCGTGACGGCTTGAAAGAGGTCCCAGTTAATGGCGGGTTCGTCTTCCCACACGTCGATGATGGTCGGGCCGATGCGTTTTTGTGTGATGGCGTTCAGCAGTGCATGGGTCTCCACGACTTCCCCACGCGCGGCATTGATGAAGATCGCTGATGGGTTCAGCCATTTGAGTGTCTGCTCATTGAGCATGTGATAGGTCGGGTAGGGGCCGTCGGTGGTCAAGGGGGTATGGAGCGTCATCACGTCACAACTGAGGGTTTCGGCTAACGAACGGTGCTCCACCTGGCCCGTTTCTGCCAGGGGAGGATCATGGAGGACCGGGAGCATCCCAAGCGCTTCCACTTTATGCTTGACCAGTTTGCCGATATTCCCGACGCCGATAATGCCAATGGTTTTCCCTTTGAGTGAAAACCCCTGTTGCTTGCCCAGAAACAATAAGGACGCCAGGACATATTCGGCCACCGAATTGGCATTCGAGCCGGCAGCTGAGGTAAAGCCGATATTTCTGGATTTGAGGTAGGCTTTATCGATGTGGTCCACCCCTGCCGAGGCCGATCCGACAAATTCGACAGGAGTGCCTTCCAATAAGGTGTGATCAACCCTCGTGATCGATCGAATGAGGAGAACATTCGTATTGTGCAAATCGCTTGATTGGATGGATCGCCCGGGCAGAAGAGTCAGGTTTCCCAGGCTGGCAAACGCTTCGTTGATATAGGGGATATTTTCTCCGGCTACCATATTGATCTTTTTTTTCATTCTTGTGCCTTTCAGAAGATGTTTTCCAAAACTGCAGATTATCGCAACGTGCCGGTTGGCGCTAGCCTTGCTTTTTTGTTACATGGACCCGCCCGATGCTAGGGCAGGCAGGAATCAAAGGAGAGAGGGGAAAGGGGGGCGGGTCTTGGTTTTTAACGAGGCGGGTTGAAAAGAATGGGGCCTGACGTATTCAGTCAGGCCCTACACGCCAGGTTGGTTGATCCAAGTGGATCCGTTGAGAACACGCTATAGAGATCATAGCTAACTGATTCGTTTATTCCAATCAAGCACATGCATCAATAGCCTTTTTCAGAATTGGCGAGCAAGGTCCTTACCAGGTCCTTACATGTATGCCGCATCAATGCGTTGAATGCGTATTGGCGGTCTGCCCATGTTGGTCGCTGAGGATGTCTTGCGTCTCATGGGTTGCTTGGACATCATAGACCGCTCCTTCCTTTTCCAGGACCTCAGTGCCAAATCGATAATTAGAGAACATCGTATTATGGGCCATGCGCCGGTCGATCGGATTCTGGAATTCCATCCTGGTCTTCAATGTTTCGTCGGCTAAGATCACCACTTCCATTTTGATAAATCCTCCCATGCCCGGGTGCCAGGCCAAGAGCGAGTAGACGCCTTCGGGGACATCAGGGAGTGTGAAATTACCCTCTGCATCGGTAATGGCGTAATACGGGTTGTCCACGGCGACTCCCCAGCTTTGCATGTAGGTGTGAAATCCACATTCCAAGTAGAGGATTCTGCGGCCCTTGGAGAATTCAACCGTGTCGAGCATTGCCTCTCCCGGGTTGTGTTGATGATCCTTGATTCTGTTTTTGGGATGGAACGGATTGAGCCGGAGTGGGCGATGAAGCATGACTTTTGAGCCGAAAGGTGCGGTTTCATAAATTTGAACATCATGAATAATGGGATCCATGTTGACGATATGGAGCTGTTGTTCGTTTTGTACAACCGAGACCCAGGGCGTAAAAAGACAATCCTCCACCGTCACTTTGGCTGCACCTGTCCGGGGAAAGGGTTTACCTTGAGAAATTCCTTCCAAAAAGACGACGGTATTCTGGAGACCACCATCCGGCGCCACTTGAAATTCATCGACGAGACGCCATCCTGTTCCTGTGGAAATACGTCCGCAAAAGTCCGTATCGGGATTGGTAATCAGGCTGTAGGCCAATGCCGGGGGTTCTTTCCCCGCCAAGGTCACCTTTCCGGTAATGGTGCCTCCATTGGAGACCGTGATTTCTTCATAACTAAACGCGGGAGCGATCAGGACGATGTTGAGACCAAACGTGAGAACATACGAGATGAATTTCATGGAACGATCCTTTGGTCAATTAGTTCATACGGGTGAAGATGTCAAACCCAATTGATAAATTGATCTTAAAAAGTACCTTAAGAACATTTCCAGACTCCTGGAAAAAAAGAGGCACGATCATGAGGGTATGCTGGTTTCATGCCAAAGGTTGGTGCCTCCAGGAATTTAACGATTCTGTTCGGTTCTCACTTATGAAAAAGTCAACGAAATGGCGCCTGGGTAGCCGCTACCTTAGGTTGTCAGGGCCGATTGCCACTTGTTTGGTGGGGCTGTTGAAAAAAGCCGCCAGCGGCGTTCCCTGCCTTCGCCGGAGCGGCTTCGCGCAGGCAGGTCGCCATTTTTCCGTGCTCACGTACTGGAAGTACGCTCTGCGCGCAAAAATGACTGCGGCCTTCCCTTCGGCATGATTCAGGGCAGGACTGGACGAACCCTTCGGGAACACTCAGGGCATGCTTTTTTGAACCGCCCCGAGGCCTCTAATAGGCAATGTGCCTGTGGGTCAATATGCCCTTGGAAATTATTAATTTTCCACACTCCCTTGGTGTATTGCGGTTAAGGCGGACTGAGCGATGTATCTGGAAGATTGGGTGTCAATGATATTTCCATCACACTTTCCTAAAGTATGGGTTTACAGCCATGGCATGTCTTAGTCACCCCGGAACAATAGTGGCCTGGAAATTCTTCTTGACATGCCATGAAGGCCGACGCCTTCAGCCTGTTTGGTTCCGCACATTTCTGGCTCTGAGGGCTTCATCGGAAAGTTAGAAAAATCAACGAATTAGCGTTTTTTCTGACTCTGGCCTTTCAATTGCTTACCTTTCCATTAATTGTCCGAAATGCAATATTAAGCACTATCTCCCCCCCTGTTATCTGAAAGTCAGTGTTCGGTGTCTGGAAACACGAGTATGAGTGTTGCTTTATCGGGCATGTTCCATTAGCAACGTTTTACAATTTCCAGGAGGTTCATTATGGCTGTTCAGACCCTACCGTCCTCCGTGTGGTCCATCGTGTTGGCAGGTGGTGAAGGGGAACGTATCCGTCCCTCAATACAGCAGTGGCTCGGGTATCCGGTTCCGAAACAATACTGCACCTTTGTCGGCACCCGTTCTATGTTGCAACATACGTGGGACCGGGCCGACCAAATCGGGCTGCCACGGAAAAAAGTGACGGTTGTTGGTCGAACACATCAGCAGAGCTTGGAACACCATTGCACGAGGCAAGATGAAGGCACGTTGATCTTTCAGCCGCGAAATTGTGACACGGCCCCTGGAGTGTTTCTTCCACTTACTTACGTGAAAGCCTGGGATCCTCACGCGGTCGTGGTCCTGTTGCCCGCCGATCATTTTATTTGTCCCGAAGATCGCTTTGTGTCCGCAGTGCGTCGGGCTGTGCGAGCGGTAGAATTTTTATCTGATCAAATGATTCTCATGGGCGTTCGTCCGTCTCATCTGGAGCTTGATTATGGATGGATCTCCGTCGGAGGAGTACTCGGATGGAGTGGAGGGACCTCTATTCGTCGCATTCAATCGTTTGTAGAAAAGCCGGCGGCTGTAGATGGTAAGCGAATGATGTCGGAGGGAGCGTTGTGGAACACCCTGGTGCTGGTGACCAAAGTCGAGACGCTGTGGAAATCCGGATGGTTGTGCTTTCCTGATATGATGGAACGTTTTGAAAGGCTAAGAAGGCAGATCGGGACGCCGGCCGAAGGATCGACCCTTCAGGCTATGTATCAGGATATGCCTACACGAAATTTTTCCCGTGATGTCCTGCAACCTCTTGCCGGTCAATTAGGTGTCATGGAGCTTAATGATGTCACGTGGAGCGACTGGGGCCGGCCGGAACGAATTGTGGAAACTTTGCGATCAATAGGGAAAAAGCCGGCTTTTCCAATGGAGGCCTTCCTAGGATCAGGTGTGCCATCTACTCCTCAAATACCAAGGGACATGGGTTATCCCTATCTGAGCTGCTGAAGAGATTTTTCTGGGCTGTTTCGAGGATTTTTCTTCTCTAAGCAGTCATGCTAGCGAGCAACCATTCAACGCAGTCCATCCCAACAGGGATGTTCCAGGGCTCTGTTTCAAACTAACTTCTCATACCCTTGTTTGGCCTTTTTCGCCCTGGGTTGTTTTTCCTTCCCCTGGTTTTTTTTCGCAAAATACTCTTCTTTTTTTCTCTTATTTAGGTCTATCAATCTGTCATCGCGGCCTATTTTCCTTTCTGCTCTCCATTCGTTAGTGAGGCAAAAATCAACAAATTGACTATCTGGGGGTGGTGCGTTTGTCGTCATTGGCCTGGTCTGAGACGGGATCCCTTTCCCTCTTCTCCTTTAAATCGCTTCGCGGCCGTATAGGGTCTTTTGGCACAGAGGTCGCAAGAGACTTCATGTGTGCCCAAGACCATGATACGGCGCGGTGTCGTGTTTTGGGGAATGAGATTTGTGTTTTTTAGAAGGTGAAAAAATCCAGGTGGTTAACAACACAGGACTGAAGGCATGAGTGAGCCAGGAGATCCCGAACGGATTCTCTGGGAGGGCTATCCCTCGTGGGGGCAATTTACGTGGCTGTATTTTTTTAGCCTATGGACAGGATTGCGAGGTTTCTTCCTTCTACGGATAGGATTTTCCGGCTGGGAAATATGGGTTGTCGGTGCAGGAATCTTATTAGGGCTAGTGGTGGTGCTTCGATATTGGGCCAAATACCTGCTCACGTCCAAGCGAGTGATCCTAAGGAATGGATATTCGGGAAAAGAAATGGCGAGTGTGGAATTCGGGATGTTCAAATCTGTCGAAGTTATGCAGGGACCAATAGCCAGAATGTTGGGAATCGGTACTCTTGTTATTCACTCCGAGGATTCAGGCCGGAGTGTTCGATTCCGTGGCATCAAGGATCCTGAGGTCATTGAAACAAAATTAAGGGCGCTCCTCCCTCCTTCTTCTCCTGCGTTGACTCACAAGCCCGCCTGAATGATGAATACATCTGCTGTGATGAGATATGAGAATAATTCTTTATGATCCCGTCTCTTTCCCGTCGAACATCTCTGGTGCTCGGTTTGACTGCTCTCACCGTAGCCGGTGCCCTTTTTCTTGAATTTTTCTTAAGTGTCAGAGCAGACAGGCCCTTCGGTCACACGCAAGTGGCGCACCTGGTTGGGTGGACCGGCCTGGTATTTATTGGACTGACCTTTGTGTATCCACTGAAACGGTGGTTGTATCCTAATCAGGTCTGGTCACACAGATGGTTTCAGGTACACATCGTGTTTGGGGTTATTGGCCCCCTGATTATTTTTGTTCATGCCGGTGTGCATTTTCACGCCCTGGTGCCGATCATCGCCCTTATCACGATGGTTCTGGTGGTGATGAGTGGGATTACCGGGCAGGCCTTGCATTACCTGGCATTTCGAACATTGTATGAACGACGGCATGAGCTGGCTTTTGAAGGGATGACGGAGGATGCGATTGAGGCGCATCTGCATGATCTTGCGTTACAGGAAGAGACGCTTCGATGGTGGAAATGTCTTCACAGCCCCCTAACGTGGTCATTTGTCTCTTTCACGCTGCTGCACATCGCGGGAGCCCTCTTTTTCGGGGGCCTCTAAATCATGGGGTGTCGTCGACCATGGGTGGCGCCCTTTATCTGGGCTCTAACAGGTTTGGTCATTGGGGCTCTGGCCTGGGCTTCTCCCATTTACACTGAAGCCTTGTGGGCCCCTGGAGATCTTAGCCGGCATCACACTGACATTGCGGGATGTATGTCCTGTCATGAACCTTTTAGAGGAGCTACACCGCAAAAATGCGTGACCTGTCATACGTTGTCAGCCTTTCAATCTCGATCCGAACCGGATGTTCGCCAATTGCACCAAGAGGCGATTCAATCCGGCCAAACTTGTCTGGTTTGTCATACCGAGCATCGGGGTGTGTTAACGGCCATCACTATCGGTAGGGTCGAAAATCCTCATGGAGAATTGATTTTTCGGGCCACAGGCGCGACGTCCTGCTCTGATTGTCACGTGATAAAATCCGGCGCTGGAAAACAGGATGGCACATTACTCCACAATTCGTATGTTGAACGGTTAATTCGGAAAGGGGAGGGTGCTCATCGACCCGGGCATTTTGCTAAATGTCTGAAGTGCCATCGTGGGGGAAAGTTGGAGGTTGACGATGAGGACAAGGATGATGAGAACGATTAGTTTGAAAATGGAATTAATCTTCAATTGTATTCTCTATTGTGCACAATTCAGATTGCACGTTGTTTGCGTAGAAAAGCTCCTCAATCATGTGTAGAAAAAATCCACAGGATGCTTTCATTGATAGCGGTGTTTAAGGACAAAATGGGCCAATTTATGCACCTACAACATATATGGCAGGGGCCCGGAACTTGCTGGGTTAAATGTGTATTATGAGCATTCCCAGTTCCCTAATTGGATGTGTCATGTTTCGGAGGAGGGTGCGGTAATGACCTTCGGGACCCCACCGGTCAAACACAACGGGCAATCATGTACCATCCTGGTCGTGGATGATGATGAAGCAATGCGGACACTCCTTGTGGACGCCCTTCAAGAACAAGGGTGTCGAGTGATTGAGTCAGAGAATGGGACAGATGCCTTGAATGTCCTAAAGGCCGTGGTGCCAAATGTAATTGTGACGGACTTGAAAATGCCGGATGGCGGATTTCCCTATTTGCGGCGCCTTCAGGAAGGAGCCCCGGATTGTCCGATTGTCGTCATGACGGCGTATGGAGACAGTCAGTCCAAAGCGAAAGCGTTAGATTGTGGTGTCAAGGGATATTTCGAAAAACCTCTTCGGATTTCTGATTTGAAGGCATGGATTTGTCAAATGTGTTTGGTGAATCCCTGCGGGAACCTTCCGATTTATTGAGGCAGTAAACGAGATAACGAAATAAAGAAAGGGTAAAGGATGGCCGGATCGTTAGTGCATCAGGATTCTGATTCCGACGTGGATTGGAGTGCGCGGATTGAAGGATTAAAGCTTCTGGCGCAACATGTGGATGAGCCGGTTGTGATTTTCAATCCTCGGAAGGAATTGGTGTATGCCAATCCTTCAGCCAATAAATTAGCGAAAGACTGTCCATTAACCCTTTCATCATCCATTTCTTCTTCTTCCGATTCACAGGCTTCCAATCAGACACCATGTGACCCCTGCCATGCAATGGAACTGTTTCGGTCTGACAGGCAAGTTCAGGATACATTTCCCTGTCCCCCCCCTTCGGCTGTCCCCACGCCTGGATGTCCGTTTCCACGCGCGGTGCCATTGAAAAGCGGGACCGGTATGACCCATTTTGCGATATTGATGGGGGCTCGGGGGAGAGAGAGTATTATGATGGTTCCACCGGACGAGGATTCATCTGACCCGCCTGGATGGCCTGGGGATTCCTTGTTGGAGACCCTACCTCCCACGATCATCGGAGACAGTGACCCGATTCAACAATTGGTGGAAATGGTTCGATTGATCGCGGCGAGTGAGGCAACGGTGCTCATTCAAGGGGAAAGTGGAACGGGCAAGGAATTGGTGGCGAAGACCATTCATGCCTTGAGTCGTCGACGCCTCCGGCCCTTTATTGTAGTGGAATGCAGTGCATTGCCTGAAACCTTGCTGGAAAGCGAATTATTTGGCCATGTACGTGGATCCTTTACCGGAGCGGTGGCTGATCGCAAAGGCTTGTTTGAAGAAGCCGAAGGCGGCACGATTTTTTTGGATGAAATTACTGATACCACTCCTGCATTCCAAGCCCGCTTACTTCGCGTCCTGCAGGAAGGGGAAATCAAGCCTGTGGGAAGCAATGGGTCCGTCAAGGTGAATGTGAGGGTCATCTCTGCCGGGAATAAACCTCTGGAACATCTCGTGGCAACCAAGTTGTTTCGTGCGGATTTATACTATCGGCTCGCCGTCCTCCCGCTCACCGTCCCGCCCTTGAGGGAGCGGAGAGAAGATATCCTATTATTGGTAAAATATTTTTTGGAGCAATGCGCCAGAAAGCACGGGCGTGAGCCGATGCATCTTAGCCCGGATGCCCAAACGGCTCTCGTGCACCATTCGTGGCCTGGGAACGTCCGGGAATTAGAAAACTTGATTGAACGGGTGGTCGTCACATGCCCGCATTCCACAATTGAAGTGAAAGATTTTTTTGCCGATCATCCGTTGCAACCGGACAAACGCGATTTGAGTTCGATCGGGAAAATTGCTCGCCAGGAAGCGGAACGGTCAAGAATCCTCCAAGCCCTCCGGGATGCGAAGGGAGATAAGACCCGCGCAGCGCGGGCTTTGAATATCAGTCGATCCAGCCTCTACAACAAATTGCGGGACTATCATATTTCCTGATCTGCCCGGTTTTTTGCCCCCAAAATCCCCATTCTCAGTTTTCATTTGTCCAATTTTTTGGACGCACAACTTCTTGATTTTTAGTTGAAATTCCAAAGGCACGGAAAAGTTAGTTCAAGGTGTTGGACATTCTGCATCTTTGTGCATTTTTCCATTTATTCCTGATTGTTAACTGAAATCCGCACCAGTACCGACTTCTGTGGTTTGTCGCATGAATGAGTATTCATTGGCATCGATGTTGCGGAACAAGTTGATGCCGACGCTGGTTTGGGTGTGATGGACCGGCCTCCGGAATGCCCGACCTCTCCAAGAGGATTTCTGGCGTCGGCACTTAACAATCAAGTATCTGGCCGGTCTGTTTTTCGAGATACGAGTATTGTTGGAAACAAGTTGTCTGGTTGAGAGTCAAAACTGGATCTTTATTCACCCCATAAGTAAGGAGGCCGGAGCATGTACCACGGCAAGAGTAGATTTTTAACTGCGTCTATATTTTTGGCGCTGATGGGGGGGGCGGCCTTCTGGGCGACCCCATTTGTCAGTGCTGAAAATGCATCTCCTCCCCACGCCCATCAAACGGGGATGCCGGCGCAATCTCCTGGTTGGGCTGAGCAGCTCAAGGGCCAGACGATTGTGGAAGATGCCATGGAAGGGCGAGCCGAACGGGCAGCCCTGGTTGAGCAGCAGCATCACCGCATGATGGAGCAAATGCAGAAGGACATGGAGCATAAGGGTGCCGACACGGGCGCCTTTGATTCCATGTCGATGATTCACCAATATGGAGCGGGGCCGGCGAATGGCCTCCTGGCAAGTACTCCAGGTGTGGAGCCGGTGTCCATGAAAGGTGGGTTATGTCCCAAGACCGCACCTGTACGAAATTACGATGTGTCAGCCATTGATGTGGAAATCAGCCTGAATCAATGGCTGGATTATTATCCCGGGTACATGTATGCCTTGACTGAAAATATTGACAAGATCCGTGAGGAGGAAGCCAAAAATGCCGAGGCTCGTGAGAAGGAAGGGCATGCCGATCCGGGGGCTGTGAAAAATGGCATTCAGGATCAGTGGATACAACCATTGGTGATCCGGGGCAATCAAGGCGATTGCGTCAAGGTTACGTTGCGTAACCAATTGGAATTCGGCGAAGAAGTCAGTTTGCATATCAATGGGTCTGATATGGTGATGAGCAAGACCGGTCAGCCGGCGACCACGACCAATCCAGAGACGGTGGCGGCTGAAGGCCAAGCCATTGAGATGGAATGGTACATCCATCCCGACACGCAGGAAGGTGGAAAGCAATTTCATACCTTTAGCAATGACCGTGAGCTGACGGTCATGGGACTCTTCGGCGTCTTCGTCGTGGAACCCCGTGGGTCGAATTACTACGAGCCTTTAGGAACGGGACCGGCCACGGAAGCCACGAGTGGCTGGCAGGTGATGATTGATAATGGGGACGGTCCCGACTTTCGGGAATTTGTCCTGATTTATCATGAAGTCGGGGACGAAGCGTTTCGTCCCGTAAATAAGCATGGAGACTTCCTACCTCAACGGGATCCCCTCACTGATGCCTATCGTCCGGGTGCCCGGGCTCTGAACTATCGGAGTGAGCCGTTCGGCATCAACAACATGCACGTGCAACATGAATATTTTGGATTTGAAGATGAGTCGATGGCGTATAGTTCCTATACCTTTGGTGATGCCGCCCCGACAATTCCCCGGAGTTATTTGGGTGACCCGGCTAAATTCCGTATTGTGCATGGTGGATCGGAAGTTTTCCATTCGCATCATCCTCACGGCGGGTCGATTCGGTGGCAACGAAGCCCACGTGCGACGCAGATGCCGGTCTGGAGTACGGGGCAAAACGGCCCTGTGAAATATCCGGTGATTCGGACGAAGTCGGACCGGGTCGATGTGGAAGTGATTGGGCCATCTGAGGCGTTAGATCTGGAGACGGAATGTGGCTCGGGTCTGTGCCAATGGTTGGCGGGAGATTTTCTCTTTCATTGCCATGTCGCGCATCACTATGTGGCCGGTATGTGGGGCTACTGGCGTGTGTATAACAGCCTGCAAGAGCCGGGTGTGCAAAATGACGTCATGGCTCCTTTGCGGGAATTGCCGGACCGGTTAGGTCGAATTCACAAACCCGTGACGTCCGATCAACTGGTGGGCAAGACCGTCAATTGGTTTGGCAAGCAATTCAAAATTGTGGGTAAAGGCAAAAGTGATTGGAAAGCCGAGCCCGCCGTCGTCAATATCAAAGACTGGGTGGAAATGCAGCTCAGCAATCAGGGCAAGCCCGGACATAAAGATGATGAAGCCGGCCAAATGAAGGCCTATGATGCGACCGTCCTGGATTGGGTCTGGGATGGTTCGAAGGCCATGAGCGAGAAAGAACCGACCCTTGGGGAAAATCCCAAATATCGGCCCGAGTGGCAGGGCTATAAATCCGGAGAACGGCGGGCCATTTGGTTTGAACCCTCAACCGGGAAAGTCGCGTGGCCGTGGCTCACGCCACATTTCGGAAAACGTGCGCCGTTTTCCAATGATCATAATCCGGCCCCATGGTTGGAAATGATCCGATTGAATCCGGATGGAACACGGTCGGTCGAACCGGCCAAGGCCGGCGAAAATGGCTCCTGGAGTCTGTGTCCGGATCGAGCCGGCTCACAGGATTACAAGGTGCATTTTATTAAGTTGCCGATAGAACTGTCGGCTGCCGAAGGAAAAGAGCCGGCGATTGTCGACCCCAATGGGCTTCTCTATGTTGTGCATGAGGAAGAGGAAGAGGTGCGAGCCAACAACGACAAAAAATTCCCGTTGGTGGTTCGGGCGAATGTCTATGATTGCATCGATTGGACGCTGACCAGTGAATGGTTGGATGACGATATTACGAATTTCCAGTCGTCCAAGATCAACACCCATTTCCATTTCTTCCAGTTCGATAATCAAGCATCCGATGGGGTGATTTCAGGATTTTCGTATGAACAGTCTATGCGACCGTTTACCCAATTCGAGAAAAAGTCGGATAAAGGGTTACCGGTGCCGATGAATGCGAAGGTCACGAAGGCCGCCAAGAAAGGTGACAAAACCTTGGAGGTTTCGAATGCCAAGCAATATCATGTGGGCATTCCGATTTTGATCGGTGCGGATAATGTCAAAGGCCAGGAGGTGCGACGGATTGTCAAAATTAATGGCAATACGTTGACCTTTGCCCAGCCATTAAAGAATGCGCATCCCGTCAAAGACATTGTCACCGTGGAATATGTGCGGCAGCGGTTCTGGGTGGATGCGGATGTCGGTAGTGTGTTCTGGCATGACCATGCCTTTGGTGGCACGACGTGGCCACACGGGGCGGTCGGAACCATGATTGCCGAACCCTTCGGCTCCACGTGGCACGACCCGAAGACCGGCAAACGGATTCGAACGGGCCCGGTCGCCGATATCCATGCGGTAGAGCGTGTGGGACATGATGTGGCTGGCAGCTTCCGTGAATTAATGGTGCATATCATGGACACCGTGCCGCATACGGTGAACATCGTGACCGCCGGCAATCCTCCAGGGCAACCGGTGGATGTGGCGTTGGAAGCGGGTCGGACGGTGTCGTTCATCATGCCGCCGAACGACAAAATTAAAATGACGCCTATGCCGTTCCTGAATGGTGGTACCCATACCACCGGGGGGGCGTTGAATTTCCGGTCAGAGCCGTTCGCGCAACGATTGGCCAATAATCCGGAGCCGTCGCAAATATTCAGCAGTGTGGTGCATGGTGATCCGAGTACGGCCATGGTTCGGGCCTACCTTGGCGATGCCATTGTGTTCCGGCTGTTGGATGTGACGATGAATGAAAGTAATGTGTTCACGTTGTCCGGCCATACGTTCTGGTCAGAACGCTATGCGCAGGAAGCCAATCGCAAACATTCGCTGCATATCGGCATTGCCGAACGGTATGACCTGGTCATTCCCGAGGCAGGTGGCCCGCGCCATCAAGCCGGCGATTATATGTTCTTTAATGGCCGGAGCTCGAAGTTTTCAGAAGGCTCTTGGGGGTTGATTCGGGTCTTAGATAAGCCGGTGAGTGATCTGCAGCCCTTGCCGAATAAAGCCTATGGCAAAGAAGGCATGCCGGAGCGCTTGCCGGTTTGTCCGAAAGAGGCTCCGGTGAAGAGCTTCAATGTCGTGGCCTTGGATCATCCGGGGATGAGCTTTAATAGCAATGCTCCGGAAACGATTGAAGTGGACTTTGAACGCAAGATCGAATTGCGCAATCCTGAAGCCAAAATCTATGTCCTCGAAGATGAGGTGAAAAAGGTCGGAGGGGATGTGCAGCCCATGCCGTTAACGTTACGGGCCAACGTGGGTGACTGTCTCCAAGTCAAATTGACGAATAAGCTGAAAGAAGGGCGGGCGTCGTTCTCGGCTTTTGGACTTGCCTTCGATCCCAAAGATTCCCAAGGCCTCAATTTGGGGAACAATCCCGGCGACCAAACAGTGGCGCCAGGAGAATCCCGAATGTACACGTATTATGCGGATCCCTTCAATGGCGAGACGCAAACGTTGGTGTGGGATTGGGGGAATGTGTCCATGAATCCCCGAAACGGCCTGTTCGGGGGAATCATTATCGGTCCTAAAGGATCACAGTACCGTGATCCCAAAACCGGGGAAGATATTTCTCTGAAAAATAGTTGGAATGCCGATGTGATCGTGGACCGGACTATTCAGGGCAATGAGAGCCGGGTGAGCTACCGGGATGTGGCCTTGTATTTCCAGGACGAGGATAACATCATCGGGACCAGCTTTATGCCCTATGTGCAAAATGTGGCAGGACTGACCGGCGTCAACTATCGCGCCGAACCCTATCTTCATCGGGAAGAAACCGGTTGTTCGTTGGGCCGGATGTTCCAACCGTGCCAAGTTGATGAGCCGCAGGATCCTGTGACACCGGTGATTGAAGCCCATGCGGGCGACAAAGTACGGATTCACGTCTTTGGCGCCAGCAGTGAGCAGAACGGGATGTTCACGGTGGAGAAGCATGAATGGCCGATCGAACCCTTCCTGCCCGGTGCGGATATGATTAGCACCGTGGAGTTCTCGGGTTCGGAAGAGTTAGATGTCTTCCTGCCCTCGGCTGGAGGCAAATGGGCCTTACCTGGAGATTATGTGTGGAGCAATGGCCGGTTACCCTATTCCCAATCGGGACAATGGGGCTATCTCCGGGTGTTGCCGAACACGGATCAACGGATTCAGCCATTGGACGGTCCGGCTATGTCATCCAAACAAGCGGCTCTTGATGAGCCCAGTGGCGAACCGCGAATCATTCCTACCGTCACGAAATAAGCCAGACCCTCATTCCGAGGGTTAGCGAAAGCGGGGAAGCCACTCTTCGGCTTCCCCGCTTTTTTTTGAGTGGGTGGTTCGATAGAATGTTCATAAGCATGACAATCATTTTATTTTTTTGTGGGAGGAGAGAATGAAGGGCCGAAACGTATGGAAAGGGATCGTAGGGGTTGGGCTTCTAGCGCTGTTCGCACAAACCGCATGGTCCTATGATGAAATAACCGTGACTGATGGTGGAACCATTCAAGGGAAGGTGACCATTACGGGAGATAAGCCCAGACCCATGGCCTTCAATCTGGTGACGATCCCCGATCCGGTGTTTTGTGGAACCATCTCTACGGGAACGGGCTGGCGCATTGTTGAGGATTTTATTATTGGGCCTGATCAAAGTCTTAAGGATGTGGTGGTGTATCTCAAAGATATCGAAAAAGGGAAACCGTTTCACATGCCTAAGGTCAGGATCGAATCAGTCGACTGTGAATTTATTCCGTTTGTGAATGTCTTGCGCGATGGGGACAAACTGACCGTGGTCAACATGGATCCGGTCGAGCATGATATTCAGGGATATGAAACGGCTAGAGAGCGAGGAGCCAGGGTCTTGTTCAATCGTCCCCTCCCGATGAATCCGTATCACAACGTGGCGGGAATATTCGGCAAGAAACACCTCCCCGGTGAACCAATGGTGGAAAAAATACATTTACGAAAAGGACGGAATGTGTTTGTCATGCAGTGCGGATTCCATCCCTATATGTTTTCCTGGGGACTCGTGTTGGAAAACCCCTATTATGCGATTACCCCCGAGGATGGAACCTTTGAAATTACCGACGTTCCTCCTGGGGACTATATGCTGACTGCCTGGCATCCCGGGATGAAGGAGTTTGTGGAACAACCCATCACGGTGACCGCTCAGAAGGCCACTGTGGCGAATTTTCAGTATGAGGCTCCACAAGGTCGTCGTAGTGCGCATGAAATAGAGGAGAATCCCCGGTTTGGATTGGAGTTATTGGAAGAAGGCCTGGAAATTGTACCTTCGATTAGACGCCAGATTCCCTGACGGGCTGTCATGTGTGCCACGAGTGGTCACCCGGCAGAGGAGGGAAACTAATGACGGAAAGTCCAAGAACAGGAGACGTCTCCTGAGGTAGCCCGCTCGAAGCAAGGCAACAGGATGTTGGTTCATTCACTGAAGTATGACGGATGAAAGGAGGGCGACCATGGGTTTACGGATATTGTTTATAGGAATCGTACTTGGGGCAGGTGTGTGCACGGGCGGTTGGGAGAGCGCACACGCTGCGGGTGAAGAGGAATCGGAAGTCCGGATGGCACCAGGGACTGAAGTGAATTTCTCTCCAGAGGTTGTGGCCGGGTTTATCCATACGGTGATTGCCGCAGATAGAGCGCTCTATACGACACATGTGGTGGATCGCATGCAGGAGAATCGAATCGTGATTGCCGCAGAAGCCTGGAAGCAGCGGAAGGCGCTTCCGCTCCCCGCGCAAATGCTTTTGATGAGTGGACGAGTGGCTGAAATGGGGGGGTCCGGCCTGCGATATCGTCTGGCCAGTCTGTGGCCTATTTATGAGGAAAATGGGCCGAGCACCGCCTTTGAAGAGGCCGGATTAAAAGTCGTGGCCGAGAATCCCGATGAGGTCTATAGTGGAATTATCAAGAGAGGGGATCAACAATTTTTCAAAGCCATTTATGCGGATCGGGCTGTTTCGAAAGCCTGTGTGGACTGCCACAACGGGCATTTGTTGAGTTCAAAGCGTGATTTTAAAATGGGCGATGTGATGGGTGCCATCATCATCTCGTTTCCGTTGCCTTCAGAAAAAAAGGAAACTCCCTGAACGAGCAAAGACCTTCTGCCCATTTTTGAACCCGAAGTCAGGAAGGTGGCTGTGGATGTCGAACCCGCAGTCACCTTCAGTCTGCTGTTCACATGGTTCATGATAGTCTTCGGGAAGTCTGTTCTTTCACATCTAACCGATCTCTCAGCCAATCTCCCAGCATGTTGGCCGCGAGAACGACCGCCATTAGAGCCAAGCCGGGAAAGACGACCAGGTGGGGAGCTACCAACATGTAGCGGGTTCCGTCGCGAATCATGCTTCCCCATGACGCGGCAGGAGGTTGAACCCCCAGTCCCAAAAAGGAGAGGCCGGCTTCGGCTATGATGGCGCCGGCGATACCAAAGCTGGCTTCAACAATAAGCGGAGCCATGATTAACGGCAGAAGGTGCCGGAGAATAATACGCCAAGGCGGTGCGCCGATGGCTTGGGCCGCCAGCACGTGATCGGCGTGCTTGAGGGCGAGAACCTGTCCTCTCGCCAGTCGGGCGTATCCCACCCATCCCACGATTCCCAACGCCAGAATCACATTGCCGATTCCCGGTCCCAATGCCCCGGCGAGGGCGATGGCAAGCAGTAGTCCCGGGAAGGCGAGCATGACGTCCACAATTCGCACAAAGCCTGCATCGACCCACCCGCTGAGATAGGCACTGGAGACGCCGAGAAGGCTTCCGAGACTCACCCCCAGGGCGACCACGCACAGCGAAACAACAAACGACGTGTGTGCTCCGCTGATGAGACGGTCGGCAACCGGTCGACCTAATTCATCATGCCCCAACCAGTGTTCCAGGCTTGGCGGAGAAAGAATGTTCGTGAGATCAATCGCATCAGGGGTTAAGGAAAAGATGAAATTGAAGATGGCCAGAAAGGCCCATGCGGCGATGATGGAGAGTGGGAACCAAAGACGCATCGTTAATCAGTGGTGAATTGGATGCGAGGGTCCAGCCATGCATACAGCAGATCCGTGAGCAGATTCACCACGATATAGGTCATGCTGATACAAAGCACTGCCGCTTGCACGACCGGATAATCGCGCTGTTGAATGGCTTCAATCATCAGCAGTCCTAATCCAGGCCAGGCAAAAACCGTTTCAGTGATCACCGCTCCACCAAGCAAGCCTCCGAGCTGCAGGCCCAGGAGTGTTAAGATAGGCAAGAAGGCGTTGGGCAGGGCATGATACAAGACTGCCCGGGTTGAGGAGAGACCTTTGGCGCGAGCGGTCCGCATGAAGTCCTCCCCCAATACCTCAAGGACGCTGCTCCGAATCATTCTGGCCAGGATGGCCGCCATGGCTGTACCGAGCGTGAGGGCAGGCAGCACGACGGCGTTCCAACCTTCCCGACCACTCACGGGAAACCAGCCAAGCCAGAGCGCGCCGACTAAAATGAGTACAGGACCCATCCAGAAATTGGGAATCGACATTCCAAACAACGCAAACCCCATGGCGCCATAATCCAGAGGTGTGTGTTGGCGGACGGCCGCGACGAGGCCAAGAGGAAGCGCCAACCCGATTGCCACAATCAGGGAAACGAGACTGAGATAGAGGGTGGCGGGAATGCGTTCAATGAGCAAATC
The DNA here is from genome assembly GCF_052156535.1 of Nitrospira sp. T9. NCBI lineage: Bacteria > Pseudomonadati > Nitrospirota > Nitrospiria > Nitrospirales > Nitrospiraceae > Nitrospira > Nitrospira sp. T9. The sequence continues at coordinate 256,832 of NZ_JBQKUP010000038.1, read as the reverse complement.
CACAATGGCCCGACCCGAAAAAAGAGATGTGCCCAAATCCAGATGCAAAAGCCCCTTGAAATAAATCCACCACTGTTGATGGAGGGGGAGGTCCAAGCCTAAGGCATGGCGAAGGGTTTCCTTGTCGGTCGGTTGAGCTGATTCACCCAGCATCACTTCTACGGGGTCGCCTGGAATAAGATGAATCAACAGAAAAACCAGGCAAATGACTCCCAGGAGGGCGAGCATCGCGCTCAAGATTCTTGTCACCAGGAAATGGGTCATGACGAAAGTGGAGATAACGGTGGTTGAAAAAAAAGAGCCTGCCTGCCCCGGTCATGGTCGCGTGGCATGGTCATGGGTAGAGCCGTGCGATGTGTTTGGGGGGAACTGAGGGAGGTCCCATCCACCGGACCTGACTGAGTCCGTCAAAATTGCCATCGGCACTCAATTGATATCCGGTGATGGTGGCGGACGTCAGAGCATAATGGTCTTCAAACCAGAGAGGCACATACGGAAGGGTGTCCAGGAGGCGGGCTTGAAGGGTGCGATATAAGGCCTGCTGCTCCTGCCTGTTCAGGGTCCGTTCCGCTTGCATCATGAGACGATCTGCCACCTCGTCCGCAAAGTGACCACGGTTGGCGCCGACGGGAGGGATGGCGTCACTATGAAAGGCATACCGGAAAATATCCGGAGATTTCACGCCGACCCAGGCCAGGCTATACATTTGGAATCGGCCGGACTTGATGTCACCGTAAAATGTGCCCCAATCGTGGCTTTGGATGGAGACATCAATTCCAACCTGGTCGAGTTGGTACTGAATGATTGTCGCCAAGCGCAATCGAAAGGGGTCAGTTGAGGTTTTATAGGTGATGGTCGGCCGATGGTCATGATCATATCCGGCTTCCTTCAATAAGCGTTTTGCCTCCTCCGGATGGTAGGCGTACCCTGATAAGGTTGCATGTCCAGCCCAATGCTCCGGAGGAAAGAGCCCTTGCGCGACCCTGGCTCGTCCTTTCAATACGAATTGAATAATGTGCTCACGATCGATGGCATGGGCAATAGCCTTCCGCACCAGTTCTTGACCGACCACAGGATCTAACTGATTGAATCCCAGATAGGCAAAATTTGCCCCTTGACGCTGTTGCAAGGTGATGCCTCTCTGGCCGGACAGATAAGTGACAAGCTCAGGGGCGAGATCATTTTGAAGGAGATGAATCTCGTTTGCCAAAAGCTTGAGGGTTCGAACGGTCGGATCGGGAATTCTTAAAAATTCAACACGTTGACCATCCGCTCGTCGCTCGATAACAAGCCGGGTGTCATCGGGGCGTTCGAGAAATTGAAAGGGCCCGCTGCCTATGGGATCGTCATGGAAGGGGTGTCCCTTGGCAATAAGGTTTGCGGGGAGAATGCCGATAACTAAATAGCCGGGAAATAATGAATCGGGCTGCTTCAGAAAGAAATCAATGGTATTCTCCGTCGGCGTGTCGATCCGGGTGATAATTTGCAAAATACCACGATGAGGAGATGCCGTGGCAGGATTCAGAATGGAGGCATACGTGGCTTTGACATCGTGGGCGGAGAGTCGTGCCCCATTGTGGAAGAGTGGTGTTGGTTTCTGCAAGTCGAATCGATAATGGATGGGAGAGAGTTCACGCCACCTGGCCAAAGCTGGAATCGGGATTGTGCCCTCGCCGAAGTCCACTAGGCGCGAATATAGCAGCCGATTGAGTCGAGCCGAAGTGGCATCAGTGGCATAACGCGGATCTAAATTCGTCGGCGAATTGGCTAACCCAAAACGCAACGTATAATCGGGATGCGCTTCGGTGCAGCCAACAATTGAAATGAGGCCCAAAACCATCATCCATAATCGCCAGTTCACCTGAAAGCCATGAAGGATTCTTTTGGCAGAACCGATAGGGGAACACACAGGGGATCGATGATGGCTGAGGTCGCGATGTTCATGGAAAGAAATCCTCATGCAACCTTAGGGAACCGGCGTGTGAACGAGATGGGGAAATAGCGTGGGGATTTATGCATGGCGATATTTTTCTAATTTTACAGGGATTATCCCTATTGTAAAAGGGCGAAAGTTGACGACTCGAAGAACCTCTGCCTCGCCATGTCCCCTTATTCAAGAAATAGACTAATCAAAGGAGATTACGAATGAGTTCGGTTGCCACGATGACATCTCATGGAAATGCGACGACCCAACCTCTCGGCGCGCGCTCCTTAACGGCTCCGACAACGATTGAAGAGACCGGATTGCCGGAGGAATTGCTTGTACAGCTTCTGGTCAGAACCCTCTACACCCAAGGAGAACTCACCGAGCGATCGGCCGGAGAGATTATGAAATTGCCTTATGGGGTCATGAGAGAGTTGTTCATCCTTATTCAACGGGAGAAGTTGTGCGAGGTCAAGGGACATGGGGAGTCGCTTGGGGTGTTACTCCGGTATGTGTTGACGGAAGCAGGTCGTCAGCGTGCCACGGCTTTTATGGATCTGTGCCGATATGTGGGACCGGCTCCGGTTCCCCTCAATCAGTATATCAACATGATCAAAAGTCAGCCCGTGAATAGTTTAACCATTGACCGACGAACTGTGACAGCGGCAACGGAACATCTGGTATTGACTCCTGGCACCGTGGACCAACTCGGGGAAGCCGTCAATTCCGGTTGGGCCATCTTTTTGTATGGGCCTCCTGGAAACGGGAAAACGGTCCTGGCCGAAGCCATTGGGAAGATGTTGGAAGCGGTAGGCGGAGGAGAAGTCTATATTCCCTATGCCATGGAGGTCGATGGACAAATCATTCAAGTGTTTGATCCGATCACCCACGTCAGAGTCGACGCTCCACAAGAAGCGGCCAGATCGTTAATTGAAGCCAAAGTGGAAAAAGATACCCGCTGGGTGCTGTGTAAGCGTCCGATCGAGTTTGCCGGCGGTGAGTTGACGATGGCCACCCTGGATCTCTCGTTTAATGCGTCTGCGAAATATTACAAAGCGCCCCCTCATATTAAAGCCAATGGCGGGGTGTTTCTGATTGACGACTTCGGACGACAATTGGTCCGTCCGCGAGATTTGCTCAACCGATGGATTGTGCCGTTGGAAAAGCGGGTGGATTATCTGACATTGCATACGGGTAAGGTCTTCCAAATTCCCTTCGATACGATTGTCTTGTTCGCCACGAATCTGGAACCGGCCAAGCTGGCGGATGAAGCGTTCCTTCGCCGGATCAGAAATAAAATCTACATTGCCGATCCGACCCCCGAACGGTTCACGCAGATTTTTGAAGAAGTCTGCAAGAAAAAGGGGGTGCCGTATGATCCTGAAGCCGTGCAATATTTATTGGATGGTGTGTATGTCAAGTATCAATTGAATATGCGGAGTTGCCATCCCAGGGATTTGATCGAGCAGATTGTCAGTATTGCGAAATTTAACGGAGTGCCGCCGACCCTCTCCAAAACGTTTATCGATCGGGCTTGCCATACCTATTTCTTTGTAGAGGCCGCCGAGTACGATCAGAACACGAGTCAGTAACGTTTACCCTACCGGTGCCTTTCGCTATGATGGCCCAACTTTCCAGGGAAGGAGTGTTGGGCAATTGTTATTCCTCTTCTCCACCTTTCACGAATGCTTATGAGTCCCTTTGAACCCTGTTGTGTCGCATACGCCTGAGAGTTCATTGAGAAACCGTTGAATATTTGAAATATTAAAATTTTTTCATTGCCACAGGTGTGACAAAGACACGGCAGAGGAAAATAATGGGAGTGTTGAATAATAAGGATGTTCAAGGGCAAATTTGCGCAGGAGGAGATTCCTCATCAAAGGCTCCGGGTCGGTTCAAAAAAGTCTGTCCAGCAAGGCCGCAGCCGTTTGTACGCGCGGAGCGTACGCTGAGTACGTGAGTGCGGGAAAATGGCGAGAACGCCGCTGGCGGCTTTTTTCAACAGACCCATAATGGAAGTGCTCTAAAATGCCCCCTCGATTCCCCCATCTTATCCCCACTCTCAACTTGACATATTTTGCAGTCTTCAAGAGAATCGCGGAGATGTGCCAGGCCTAAAATCGAAGCTCTGCATCTCCTGCGGATTCACCTGAGTTTTTTGATACGCCTCTCATGCAAGGAAGCCGGACTTTTGGCCTAGTTCCGAAAGGAGTGAAAACCACGGTGAACCGAATCTGGGTCGTCGTTGTCCTGCTTTCTGTCGTGGGCCACTTCGGGACCCTTCCGGCTCAGGATTCATTCGTGGACCCAGAAGCCAGGTTCGAGCAGGTATTCAGCGGTGGATTCTGGCTTGAGAGCCCGGCTGTCGCTCCGGACGGGTCTGTCTACTTCTCAGACATTCCCCATACGAGCGTGAGCGGAATGCAGGCCGGTCGTATCTGGCGCTTTGATCCACGCACGGGCGTAACGACCATCTTCCGTTCACCGAGTGGGATGGCGAATGGCATTGTGTTTGATGCCCGTGGCGATATGATCGTGGCCGAAGGTGCTGACTTCGGTGGCCGTAGGATCACGCATACCGAGATGAATACGGGCAAGAGTGATACTGTTGCCGGACTTTACAACGGGAATCGGTTCAACGCCCCAAACGACCTGACGATTGATGCTCGCGGTAGAATCTATTTCACCGATCCGCGATACACAGGACATGAGCCCATCGAGCAACCGGTAATGGGCATCTATCGGATTGACCTTGACGGAAGCGTGCACCTTCTTGCGGCCAATCTGTGGCAGCCAAATGGACTCGCCATCTCGCCTGACCAGAAGACGCTCTACGTCGTTGAGGTTGGAATCTATAATACCAATATCCTGGAGAGGCCTCCGATTGTTGGCGGTCCACCAAGCGCGGTTCATGCGTATGATCTCTTGGACGATGGCTCTCTTCGCTATCGAAACATGGTGGTGACATTTCCCACGGGGAACTGGGGTGACGGGATGACTGTGGATAGGGAGGGGAACATCTACGTGGGAGTCGGTGGCCCTCCTGGTAGTAATGGGGTGCACATCTACACACCGAGGGGGAAACGACTCGCATTTCTTGAGACAGAGGAGACGGCCGTGAATCTTGACTTTGGGCGGGATGCGGACGCCAATTTTCTGTATGTGGTGTGCGCCCGGTTTCCTTCTGGTTCGGGTCTGTGGACTCCACCCTCCAGTAACGGCCTGTACCGCATCCGGCTTCGAATGCAGTAGGGGCACTTACCGGGGACCGGGTTTACGCGCTGCCCTTGCATACGTAGGCTGAGGTGTCGATGGTGGAAACCGCAAGGAGAGACTGATTATGAAAATTGGAGTTGGAGCAGATCCCTTTGGTTTAGAACTGAAAGAGGCGGTGAAGCAGCATGTGCAGAAACTCGGTCATGTGTGCGTGGATGTGGGCGGGACAACGGATGAAGCACGTCCCTATTATGAAGTCGCTCATGAACTCGCCGGAAAAGTGGGTTCAGGTGAGTGTGATCGCGGGATCCTGGTTTGCGGCACCGGGATGGGTATGGCGATCATTGCGAACAAGCATCCTCATGTTTATGCCGCGGTGTGCGAGGATCCTTCAGCGGCGACCAAGGCCCGATCCATCAACAATGCCAACGTACTCACCATGGGTGGCATGGTTACGGCATTTTACAAAGCTAAGGAAATCGTTGATGCCTTTCTGACGACTGAATTCAAGAACGGGTGGGATGAGGAGATCCAAACTTTTCTTGACCGTTCAATGATCGATATCCAGCGGATTGAGTCCGAAGAATTCAAGGATTGAACCATTAAAATGAACAGGACGATTGAAAATGCTTTCGCCTAATATTCGGTTTGGGGCGAACGAATTCCTGCGTGCCGTGCGTCTGCAGGTGAAGCGTATGCGTAGGTTGTTAGGTGGCGAGGTATCTGATAAAGGGACCGTGCGATCTGAATTGGCAGAAAACGCCTGGATGTTTTGTGGCGGAGAGCTATGGGGTGTTGGGCTGGCCTGCGCGCAGGAGGTTCAAGCGAAACAGGCCGAGGCCCAACGTTTCGACATGCGGGGGGCATTGGTATGTTGGCCACTCGGTTGTGGTGACGGTCAGTATGGGGCTGTTGGAAAAAGCCGCCAGCTGCGTTCCCGCCATTTTCCCGTACTCACGTACTCAGCGTACGCTCCGCGCGTAAAAATGACTGTGGCCTTCCCTTCGAGAAGCCTCAGGACAGGGCTGGTCGAACCCTTCGGTAAGACTCAGGGCATGCTTTTTTGAACCGCCCCGAGGCCTCTGATATGCACCGTGCCTGTGGGTCAATATGCCCTTGGAAATTAGTATTATTCAATACTCCCAGTATCTTTCCTGCGGTCTAAAACCCCAAACCCCAAGCTACTTCCGATATCGCGCTGTAAGCAGAGTTTCTAGCTGCTCCAGGCTTACCTTAGGAAAAAATCTATTGTGGAACCCAAATCTTTTGTGTTCTGGAACCCGTCTCGGGATAAATTCTTCCAACACAGCCGCAGCAATGAGTTGATTGAACTGTGTGCTCAGATGAGACGCATTCCAAAACCCAATGGGGACTGGAACATTTTTCCTAAAGCAGGAAGCCGCCTTCCCTAGTTGAATGATTCCAGCGGTTTCGTCGACACATTGTTCGCCAATTGAATAAAAATAGCCAGCGTGTCTGCCAATGAAAAATGTATTGGCGGCATCTCGTATGGGTGTTTGAATGTCAATGAACGCAATATGCTTGCTCTCAAAATTTCCAATCTGTGCTTTCAGTGATTGATTATAAAGTGTCAATAACTGGTCAAATTCGGCGGCCACCTCATGCTTGGCTAGGGGGCCTTCGACATCCCCCATTGAAAGTAAGCGAGGAGTGAGCCCCAAATTAAATTGTCCAAGAACCAAAATGTTCTTGGCTCCGAGGGAAATTAGGCGTTCAACTCCTCCGGCAATCTCCATGGGAATCCCAAAGGTTAAGGCTTGAATAAATTGGTCAAATGTAATCGTTCCCTCGACAAAGAGAAAGAACGCAGCGGCGAGATCATTTGCACCCGTATAGACAATGAATAGTGTGTGATCATTGATCTCAACTTGCCTTAAACTCTTATCCACTTCAAACATGTCAATTTGTGTACGCAATGCAGGAATAATGACGGTCTCGCGCAAAAGACTGTTTGCCTCTGCATTCGTCTCACTTTGGTTGTTACGATAGGCATCTTGTCGTGTAAAGATGGACTCTTGGAGTGATTTACCCTCAAAGGTGCAAGGCAATGGGAAGAGATTCACATTGGTACATCCCTCACCTGAGAGGGCGGAATAAAATGCATAATTTACAGATTGTCGAATTGAAACTTCAGAAGGAAGGGTATCGTTGAATTGAATAATCCAGGGGCGCAAATCAGCACCGTGCTTTAATAATTGCTTCAAAACTCCGTTATAGACAAAATACTCTGTCCAATTGAGAGAACGGTGGGTTTTTTCCACGCATCCCTGGTTAGAACACAATGGCAATTGTGGCGGCAATGTTAAATGAAATAACCGAGAGCCTTTCTTTGTTGGTGGAAACCATAATTTGGTCCCGGGGAGAATGGTATCCTTGCGAGGGTTCACGGGATTGGAGATAGGAACATAGATATTGTTGAAGATACCGCTATCCGAGGTGAAATATTCACCATCCAACGGTTCCCCATCAAAGGTCAGACTTGCCGGGCCATTCCCAATATCGGTGAGACTATCCCCAAAAAACATTGCATTGGAAAAACTGCGTCGGGGAAAAACTTCTTTGTCTTTGGCATAGCCGATAGTCATTGGAGGGAGAATTGTCATAATTACCATGACGACGAGTGAAAGGCCTGTCTTCCAAAAATGGGTGTGTGGTTTCATGTTCCCTCCTTCTAAGTTTAGGTAACAAGTCCTGCCTATCAGGCTTTTTGGAATTCAGTTGTTCTTTGGCAATATGGCGTTGATGAGTATAGCAAAATCGGAAACTGATCCAACTAATTCCCTTCCCATCTTGATAAGTCTGATCGCCGCATCGTGGTTTTGTTGAGTTGAATGGGTTCAAACCTTGCACGAATTATGGGATCCTCACAGTCAGGCTGATCAACATATTCGCCAAGACTACGGACGTCATGTTGTCTATCGATAATAAGCGAAGCGGTATATAGAAGAAAGCTTTCCATTATTTGACCAAGAGTAAAAATCAGCAGGGACTTACTTATCCGATTTAAGATTTCCCATCAGCAGCTTGGTGAACACATTCACCAATTTTCAGCATTTGCAGGGGGCAGGTGCCCGGATAGCCAGGTTTACTCCTCGGAGAACATTGACAATAGTAGCGCCGCAGGTTCACCATTCCGTGTTTGAAATCACAATTGTGAACTCTTCTTGTTTTAGTGAGGAAAGGGACATCGACGACAATTTTTCAAAAAGGGACACAACCATGAGGACATTAAAGAAGAGCTGGCATCATTTAGGGAGTATGATGACAATGTTCTTCCTTGCACAGATGCCCCTATATTCATTGGCCATCACATACGACGTGAATCAAGTGATTGATGAAAAAGGGACTGTCTCCGGCTTTATCGAAACGGATGGAACGATAGGCCCGCTCCTCGCAACAAATTTCATAGATTGGAACCTCCGTGTAAACGACGGTTCTCATGTATTTAACCTTATGGGCCCGAAGTCTGGAGCAAATTCGACAATCACCGTGACGGGGAATACCACAATAGCATCCACCCAAGACATTCAATTTGATTGTTCGGGAGATCAAGCCCGAATCGAAATCATCAACCCATCAGCGGCAAGCCCGGAGAATGGATGGGCACTTGTTGGAGACTTTGGCGGGCTCGTTCATGACAAATTCGAAGAAATATGTTTTCTCTGTTCAAGTTCCAATCCGGCAGCCGTCACCGAGCATCGATCTGGAATTATAAAATTCCCAACGCTTACTAACTGAATCCCCCAACCCTCGAACTGAGCGTCGCCCAATTCATGATCAGTGGCCGAGGGGGGGAACATCGAATCATTCCACCTGTTCCGAGGTTCGTGAGGTGCAAAATCTCACCGATGCCTCATTGTATGAACCGCATATTATCTATTTTCACCATCAACACACCTGGAGCTTCATCATGAAAGCTGTTGGCTACAAAACACCTGGTCAGATTGAGTGTGAAGACGCCCTGCAGGACATCACCCTTGAGACACCCAAAGCCGTGGGCCGTGATCTGCTCGTCAAGATCATCGCTGTGTCGGTCAACCCGGTGGACACCAAATTGCGTCTCCGTGCTGCGCCGGAAGGCGATTGGGGAGTCCTTGGATTTGATGCTTCCGGCATTGTCGAGGCTGTGGGGCCTGAGGTGCGGAATTTCAAACCGGGCGATACGGTTTTTTATGCCGGATCCATCGCGCGACCCGGCACCAACAGCGAGTATCACCTTGTTGATGAACGCATCGTGGGCGGCAAACCTTCCAGCCTGAGCGATGCGGAGGCCGCAGCTCTTCCGCTCACGGCCATTACCGCCTGGGAAATGTTGTTTGACCGGCTCGACGTCAAACGCCCGACTCCGGAGGGAGGCAACGCCATCTTAATCATTGGTGGCGCAGGTGGCGTCGGCTCGATCACCATTCAGCTTCTGCGGGCATTGACCGATCTCACGGTGATCGCTACCGCCTCGCGTCTTGAAACGCAGGATTGGGTGCGCGAATGCGGCGCCCATCACGTGCTCGACCACCGCCAGCCTTTAGCACCTCAGGTTGAGGCACTGGGTCTCAGCGCTCCCGGGTTTGTGTTCTCAACGACCCAGACCGGCCAGCATGTAACGGATATCGTCAAACTGATTGCGCCGCAGGGTCGTTTTGGCCTGATCGATGACCCGGACGTGCTCAACGTCATGCCCTTCAAGCTCAAGGCCGTGTCAATTCATTGGGAAATGATGTTCACGCGTTCGCTCTTTGGCACACCGGATATGGCGGAACAGGGCAAGCTGTTGAACGAAGTGGCCGCCCTGGTCGACGCGGGACGCATCCGTTCCACCGCGACCGAAATTGCGGGCAAAATCGATGCGGCGACGCTGCGCGCGGTGCATGCGCAGCTCGAAAGCGGCTCTGCGCGGGGTAAGATTGTGCTTGAAGGGTTCTGATTCGGTGCGTAGCAGAGACGAATCATCCCATTGGAGTGCCGACATGCCGGACAATCTGAAAGCGAATAGGCATCATTCCGTGGCCTTCTACCGCACTGCGTACTTGGGGGATCCCTCCAAAGCTGTCGCACTGTACGTCGGTGCTGAATAGATTCAACACCATCCCCTTGTAGGGGTTAATCGGAGAAATGCTATCTAATAAAAGAGGCCACTCACCTCCCAAAGTGCGTCCTTCACGCGCTTTTCACCTTGGCGGGTGCTTGCGGAAGTGCGTACCGTGTTCCCCACTTTTCCAATGCCAGTAATATCGGACGAAGGGATTTGCCTTTTTCGGTAAGTCGGTACTCGACCTTCGGTGGCACTTCGGCATACACCAGTCTTGAAATCAACCCATCCTCTTCTAACTCTCTAAGTTGTTTGGTCAGCATTCGTTGGGTCACATTTCCCACCTTACGCTTTAACTCATTGAACCGCTTGGTCCCATCGAGCAGATGGTAAAGCGCAATTCCTTTCCACTTCCCCCCGAACAACTCTAACGCCGCTTCGACGGGGCAGCCCCTTGAACAATCGTAGCGTTCGTGTCTCATAGCACACCTCCTCAGTATACTTTTTGTTCCTATAGCACTTTTATGTGCGTACTTGTTAAAGGCATCAGTAAGATCTATTTTGGCTATATCATAAACGCGGCCCTGTAAAAAGGAAACTGCCATATTCATCATCCACCCTTTTCAGGAAGGAGTTCCACAATGAAAGCGGTCAGCCTGTACCAGGGCTTACTCATTGAAGACGAACAGTCATTGGTGGATGTCCGGATTGAACCTCCGCAGCCGACCAGAAAAGATCTGCTGGTCAACGTTCGAGCGATTTCCGATGCTGCATGATCTGACCAGTATGGCAGAAACACTCGAGCGTGATTGCATTGTCATGTGAAGCAAGTGTCCATTGAGGATCAGTAACAGAGGGACACCAATTTCTGAAATTAACAAATCGGTTGCACAAGCAAGGACAAACATTATGAAAGCAATGCGTGTAAATGCCTATGGCGAAGATGCCATATTTGATGCGGCGGAGGTTGAAAAACCGAAAGTAAAAGCTGGTCATGTTCTCGTAAAGATCGCGGCATCGAGCGTCAACACAGTGGACATCATGATTCGCAAAATGGGTAAGGAGTTACCATTGTCACCCGATACGCCGGCCATTCTTGGAATGGACTTTGCCGGCAGAGTTGAGGCCGTCGGCAACGGTGTGAAAGATTTTTCGATTGGCGATGAAGTCTATGGCTGTGCCGGAGGGTTAGCAGATTTACCCGGCACATTGGCTGAATATATGGTGTCGGACGGCAATTTGATTGCCCATAAGCCCAGGAATTTGTCGATGCGAGAAGCCGCTGCATTGCCAATGGTTGCCATTACTGCCTACGAAGGTTTGACTCGCGCGGGTATCAAGCCAGGGCAAAAAGTTTTGGTGCATGGGGGCTCCGGTGGTGTTGGTCATGTTGCATTACAACTGGCTAAACATTTTGGCGCCGAAGTGTATTCTACGGGTGGCGGTGAAAAACAACTGGCATTAATCGAACGACTGGGAGCCACGGCCATCAACTATAAAACCGAAACGGTTGGTCAGTACGTCGCCAAACATACGGGTGGGGCAGGTTTTGATTTGGTGTTCGATTCTGTTGGCGGTGCAAATATGGCTAACTCATTTGAGGCCTCTGCACTCAATGGGCAAGTCGCTTCTACAGTTGCATTGTGTGAGATCGATTTATCCATCGCCCACTTTAAGGGTTTGTCGTTGCACATCGTGTTCATGCTGATTCCTATGCTGCATAACGTTAAGCGAGAAGAACATGCAGGGATTTTGCGCAACGTGACTCAGATTGTGGAGTCTGGCGGTCTGAAACCTGTGCTTGATGAAAAGCGTTTTACACTTGAAGAAGTCGGACAAGCGCACGCTCGGTTAGAGAGTGGGCAAGCTATGGGTAAAGTGGTTGTTGAAAATTGAGATCGTCATAAAGGGGGCAGGGTGAGAGTCAGATAAATGCCATCGGCTGTCCTACGTTTTTTCACTGCATGTGATAGTTCGCGCTAGTTTCGGAGGAGTGCTGGAAATCATGCTCGGTGCTCGTAGCTTCGACATCAACGACCCTCGAAGCGTGCGGCACAACTCTTAACAGCTGAAACCATTCGGAGGCATTGCGAGATGACAGTGGCAATGACTTTTGACACAACCGAGTTCCAACCAATCAACCGGGGATACAACTCCGTGTTCCGCCAGAGTCGGCTGAGCCTTGGATTGGTGGTGCCCCTGGAAAGCTACTCAAGGGGCCCGGTACCGGCGATGAGCGGTCACGTGGAACGTATTCAACTGGCCGAAGCACTAGGGTTTTCCGCAGTCTGGTTACGAGATGTGCCGTTTAACGTGCCATCATTCGGGGATGCAGGTCAGCTGTATGACCCCTTCGTCTATCTCGGCCTGTTGGCTGGTCAAACAGAGCGGATCGCACTAGGCGTGGCTAGCATCGTCCTGCCGCTGAGACATCCCGCACATGTCGCCAAGGCCGCGGCCAGCGTGGATGTGCTATCAGGCGGACGGCTCATACTGGGTGTCGCTTCGGGTGACCGGCCAGAGGAGTATCCGGGGCTCAATCTGCCCTTTGCCGAACGTGGCGCTCGATTCCGCGCGAGCTTTGACTATATCAGGCGCATGGGTGAGGACAGACCGGAGTTCGAAAACACGTTTGGCAGCCCCGGTGGTGGCATGGACATGCTGCCCAAACCGGCATCCGGAAAACTGCCGCTGCTCATTACCGGAGGCAGTCAGCAAGACCCCGAATGGGTCGCACAAAACGGCGACGGATGGATGACCTATCCCCGCAATACCATTGTCCAGGCACAAATGATCCGCGATTGGCAAACGCGGGTCGAATCTATGGGAAGGCCCGCCCAGCCGGTCATGCAACCGCTGTATGTCGATCTCGCAGAAGACCCTGGGACACCACCGCAACCGATCCATCTGGGTTTCCGGCTGGGTACGAACCACCTTCGAGCCTATTTAAAATCGCGGGAAGAGATCGGCGTCAACCATGTGGCGCTCAACCTACGCTTTAATCAGGCGGATATCGAGACAACGTTGAAACGTCTGGCCAATGACATATTGCCGGACTTTTCAGTGTGAAGGAGACACTATCATGCAGAAAATCATTCTTATTACCGGTTCGACGGACGGTATCGGGTTGGAGACGGCCAGGGTGTTGGTCTCAATGGGGCACCATGTTTTGCTGCATGGGCGCAATCCGTCAAAACTGGAAGAAGCGGAACGAACGCTTTCTGGGCTGCCGGGTGGCGGGCGAGTTGAACGCTACGTAGCTGATCTGTCGCGTCTGGCCGACGTCGAAGCGTTTGCAAAGGCAGTAACTGAAAAGTACGCTACACTTGATGTGCTCATCAATAATGCAGGCGTCTACAGCGCATCTGATCCAAGCACGAAGGATGGACTCGATGTGCGATTTGCGGTCAATACGATCGCTCCCTATCTGCTGACCCAACGGCTTTTACCGCTGCTCGGGATATCCGGACGCGTTGTCAACCTGTCTTCCGCGGCCCAGTCGCCGGTCGATCCCAAAGCGCTGGCCGCACAAGGGCACCTGTCCGACGGCGCGGCATATGCACAGAGTAAACTGGCGCTGACCATGTGGTCACGTAGTCTGGCGCTTTCACTCAAGGATCACGGCCCGGCCATCATTGCGGTGAATCCCGGGTCGATGCTCGGGAGCAAGATGGTGAAAGAGGCCTTCGGTGTGGACGGCGGTGATATCCGTATAGGCGCAGAAATACTTATTCGCGCGGCACTGGCAGATGAATTTGCGGCGGCGTCAGGCCAGTACTTCGATAACGATTCCGGCCGGTTTGCCTCGCCCCATCCCGATGCGCTTGATCAACGGAAATCCCAAGAGATAATACGTGTGATCGAGACGGTTTTGGCCGAAAGAACACAATCGTACGACGATCATTTTTAGTTTTAAAAATTCGAGTTGGCTGAAAAATTGACGAATGTCGGCATGCATGCTCTTTGGATCGTGATGCCGTATACTATTCAATCATGAATAAGCATATCGTATTGCCATGGAACAAGGGAAAATTAAGACATCTTGAATATTTCCTCAAAAGTTTGGAGGAACAAACATCGTCTATGCCAGGGTCAGGAAGGGTGATCAGGATCTTACCATTCAGATTGATGACCTAAAGAAACAAGGGTGTACTAAGAGCGATATCTTCGTTGAAAAGAGTATGGGAGCACAGGCCACACGACCAAGGCTTGACGCATGTCTTGCCAAGCTACGGTCAGGTGATGTACTTCAAGTCTGGCGTCCCGATCGACTAGGCCGGTCGATTTACCATCTCATCTCCGTCGTGGAAGAACTACGAAAATGCCGCATGGGCTTTTGGTAAATCTGTGATGGGGTCGTCGACATCATACAGCATCTGGTGAGGTCATCTTCAATATCTTTTCTTCATTGGTTCAATTCGGACGGCGGCTTATTCAAGAACGAACCTAAACTCGGCTCAAGGCGGCACAAGCACGGGGGCACCATGGCGGTAGAAGACCATTGAACACGAAAAAACCTCGTGTTCAGCCGGCCAAGAAAATATATGAAGTCAAAGACCTGGGGATCTCCCTTATTTGCCGAACCCTTGACATCTCACAAGCTAGGTTCTATCGACAATTGAAGCTAAACACATATAAAGCTTTGCCTAGTAAGATTTATGTCTGAAAACAGTACTTTTCCATCCAATCCAGATACCCACCATATATACAAAACCCTCTTGGAGATTTCTGAGACCATTTCCAAGAATCGGGATCTGCATGACCTTTTTCGAGATCTGGCCAAGCTTGTGCCTCAAATCGTGCCAGTCGATTTTCTTGGACTCATGCTGTATCAACCTGAAAACCAGACCATTCACGACCTGATTATTCAAACCGATGTGCCGGCGGATATCCAAGGAGGGAATCCATGGAAGTTAGATTTACATCCAGGTGGAACAGTGTTTCAAAGCCAAAAGCCTCTCCTTGTATCCGATATTACTCAGGACAGTCGATACCTTGATGTTTTCTCACGCATGCATGAAGACGGCGCGAATTCCTTATGCGCGCTCCCATTGACCACGGCCGTTCGCAAACTGGGAGCGCTTATTTTTGCCAGTTGTGAAAAGGCCACGTATAAGGAGTCAGACTTTGAGTTCCTGGAGCATGTTTCGAGACACGTGGCTGTGGCCGTGGACAATGTTCTTCACGTTCAGGAACTCACGAAAGAGCGTGATCATTCACGCCTTCTTTTGGACGTGAATAATGCCGTGGTTTCGACTCTTAATTTACAGGAGCTTTTCGCGTCTGTGAGCGCTTCTCTCCGGAATATCATTCCGAAGGTTACGACCAGTCTATATTTGTATGATTCGGACACGCAGACTTTCAAAAGACCGGTACTGGACTTCCCAGAACGGAAGGGTTTCGTTCAAGCAGTTGATATCATTGGAAAAGATGAATCCCCTGCGACAAAAGCGTTTCACAGCCGGAAGGCGTTAGTCTGGAATGAATCGGACATGAAACAGTACGACTCAGACACCGCACGCCAAATGTTGGCTGAGGGCATGAAGTCCGGCGCGTGCGCTCCTCTGGTAGTTCGCAATGAGGTTCTCGGGACACTGAACGTTGCGAGTGCCCACGACCAAGGTTTTGGAGACGAGCTGGTTGCCCTCCTTTCCGAGGTTGCCACACAGGTGGCCATTGGGTTGGACAACGCCTTGGCGTACAACAAAATACATGAATTGAAAGAGAATCTTGAACAGGAAAATGTATATTTGAAGGATGAAATTCGCACGGAGCATAATTTTGACGAGATCATTGGAGAGAGTGCCGAGCTGAAGCGTGTCTTACAACAAGTCGAAATCGTGGCCCCGACGGATTCCACCGTGTTGATTCAGGGAGAAACAGGGACAGGAAAAGAACTCATCGCGCGAGCTTTGCATCATTTGAGTTCACGAAAGGAGCGGGCGTTTGTCAAACTCAACTGCGCGGCCATACCCACCGGTCTGTTAGAAAGCGAACTATTTGGCCATGAAAAAGGCGCATTTACGGGGGCCATTGCGCAAAAGGCTGGACGTTTTGAACTCGCCAACCGAGGTACAATCTTTCTGGATGAAGTCGGAGAGATTCCTCTGGACCTACAGTCCAAATTATTGCGGGTCCTTCAAGAGCGGGAATTTGAGCGGCTGGGGAGTACCCGTACCATGAAAGTGGATGTTCGGTTTGTGGCGGCCACCAACCGTGATTTAGTCAACATGGTCGAAGCCGGACAATTTCGAGGTGATCTCTACTACCGATTGAATGTCTTTCCCATCACACTCCCAGGACTTCGTGAACGACCAGTCGATGTTCCTGTTCTGGTTCGCTATTTTACCCAGCGCTTTGCACGGCGGATGAACAAACCGATCGAAACGATTCCCACGAAGGTGATGGACACCCTCTCCCGCTACCACTGGCCTGGGAATATTCGGGAGTTGGAAAATCTGATTGAACGGGCCGTCATCCTGTCGCAAGGCTCCGTGCTCATGCTTCCCTTAACCGATCTGAAAGCGGCTCCACGATTGGAACCCGCCTCTCCTCAGTCCAAGTCTACGTTAGAAGGAGTTGAGCGTGATCATATCGTCCAGGTTCTTCGCGAGACGAAATGGGTCATTGGCGGTCCGTCAGGAGCTGCCGCTCGATTAGATCTGAAACGAACAACCCTGATCTCTAAAATGAAAAAGCTCAAGATTTCCCGCCCGCTGTAGTGTTTGTGTCGTCCCCTCATCATTTGTCGAAATACCGTCACCTCATTTTTCGACACTCAGAATCTGTCATCTATCCTGATCAGAGAATTTCCTAAAATTTTCAAATAATTTTCAGTCATTCTGGTGCCCTCGTCTTTTGGTATGGCTTATGCCCTGTCTTAGAAGGAGAACGAAAACAGGTACGAGAAAATGAACGAGTAATTATCAATGAATGATCAAGCAGGAGGCAGAATCATGAACGGATTTCAACCACAAGCCTACGCGCTCATGCGCATTGTCACCGGATTTTTATTCTTGTGGCATGGGACACAGAAGCTCTTTGCATTCCCGACAGCCATGCCGATGGAAGCCCCTGCGTTTGTCATCTACGTAGCAGGGCCAATTGAGCTGTTTGGAGGGTTACTTGTGATCCTTGGACTTTTTACCCGGTGGGCGGCCTTTTTGTGCAGCGGCCTCATGGCCGCCGCGTATTGGATTGCCCATGGCGTGAATGCCATCCTCCCACTCCAAAATGGAGGAGAGCTCGCTGCCCTGTATTGTTTTGTCTTTCTCTTTCTTTCTGCCAAGGGTTCCGGCATTTGGAGCGTGGACGCTTCCAGGAACGTGCTAAATGATTAGGCGTTGTCCAGAACACACAATAGTACGCTCCGCTCATTGAGGAACGGAATTATTTTTCAACAATCCTAAAAAGGAGGTCAGTCATGAGTAAGATGCATTTCCGCATCATTGCCGTCTCGTTTGTTATGGGTTTGTTAGTCATTGGGTCGGGTGTTGGACAGGCCGACACCCTTAGCGAGGGCCATAGGAAAGTGAGCGGAGTCGTCACCGCCATTAAGGGTGATTTCGTGACGGTAAAGACCGTCACAGGCAGCCTGATGCTCAATCAGAAAAATGCTCGCGATCATGGTCATGCCGAATATAAAAATGGGGATGAAGTGACGATTGTGATGGACGAGAATAACGATATCATTGAGGCCCATCACAAGGGTGAAGAAGGCCACCATCACTTTTACACCGGGAAACTCGTGTATATGGGGAAAATGAAGAAAGAGATTAAGCTGGAAACCATCGATGGAGAAAAAGTGTTTCCGCTTGATCGGCTTGAAATCAAAACCAAAAACCTCGAAGAGGGTACCGTCGTCACAGTCGAAGTGAATGAGGGTGGCAAGGTGATCGATTTGCACCGTGGTTCGCATGGTGAAGCAAGCATTCATGCCATGCCAAAATCACCACAGTGATGAGTCGGCTGTCATACTGATGAGTGGCTCGATCTACCACCAGTCGGGGTAGATCGAGTTTGTCGAGAATATTGCATCTCTAAGTGAATTCGTATGAAGGGAGAAGACGATCATGAGCAATAAGTCAGAAGTTCAAGCCGTGATTGATAGGATTTTGCCAGGAAAGCTTCTGAAAACGTTTGTTTCGTCCCTCTCTTGTTTCTAAGAACCTCTCGGACGTTTGGCCACACGACGATGTTCAGAATTACTTCAGAACGAACCGAGTCTGGGTTAACCATTAAACTCGAAGGTCGATTGGTTGGTCCATGGGTGTCTGAGTTTCAACACTACTAGACGTCTAACCGTGTTGCAGAAGGCAGCGACACCATCCTGGTGGATTTACGGGACATGATCTCTGTTGGTGAATGCGGGAAAGCTCTTTTGCGACAAATTTATCAACATGGTGGAACCCTTATCGCCTCTGGATGTTTGACGAAAGCCATTGTGGAAGAGGTTACGATTCAGACACGGCATAATTTGAATTAGACAGAATACAAGAACCGAATAAGGGAGTCTTGACATGAAAAAAGTCATGGGATTGATCGTGCTTCTTAGTTCGTTATTTGCTGGAGCTGCATTTGCCCAAAGTGCATCGTATTCAACACTAGAGGTCACCAAGGATGTGCATGTCGTCACGGGACCAGGCTATAACGCGATGTTTGTTGTAACTTCGGAGGGAGTGATTGTCGCGGATTCCATCAATCCAGAATTTGCTTCGAAGATGTTGGAAGAGATCAAAAAGGTGACAAATAAACCAGTAAGATACCTGGTCTATTCTCATAACCATCGTGATCATATTGCTGGCGGACAGGTCTTTAAGGACGCTGGGGCTGTTCTCTTGAGCCACGAAGAAGCGAAAAACGCCATTTTGAAAGAACCCCATCCGGATGTTGCGATTCCAGACTTTACATGGAGTGGGGAAAAATATGCTCTCACGCTTGGCGATAAAACCATGGAACTCTTATATTTCGGTCCAAATCATGGGACAGGGATGACGGTGTATTACTTGCCTAAGGAGAAGGTGATGTACTTGGTTGATATCGTTACACCGAATCGATTGCCCTTTACGATCATTCCAGATTTTGATCCGGATGCCTGGGTCAGCAGTTTGAAAAAAATTGAAGCTATTCCATTTCAGATAGCCGTGTTTTCGCATGAAGGTCCGATAGGTGGTCGAGCCGAAGTGGTAGCTCAACGGGAATATTTGGCGGATCTGAAAGCGAAAATTCTTCGCAAAATGAACAATGGTGAAAATGTGATGGAGATTCCCAATACCATCCAGTTGCCAAAATATAAGGATTGGCTCTTTTATAAGGAATGGCTTCCCATGAACACCTGGCGGATCATGTTAGGTATCATCATGGGCTATTAAATGGGCAAGATCTGGGTAGATTTGAATGCCATCACCTTGATCGACGAAAACGGCAAGGCGCTGTTGCAACAGGTTCATCGAGAGGGTGGACAGTTGATGGCCTTAGGATGCCTGAGAAAAGCCATTGTGGATGAGGTCACTGCGAGAGCATCGCAGGATTCGAAACAGAAACCTGTGGCTTTGCCTCGAGATGATCTCTAACGCAACATATTTATGTTTGTTCATCGTATGTTTGTTTCCGAGATCACCTGTTAAAAAAAGGAGTTAATCGTATGAAGCATTTCATTGGTATGCTTGTCATGGCCCTCTTCATATCCAACATAGCTCTCGCTAAGGACCTTCCCCCGAACACCGCAAAGATCACGGACGGAGTGTATAGCTATGGGAACCCAGTGAATGGCTATTTCTCCATGTTTATGGTGACGAAGGAAGGCGTCATCGCCATCGAATCCGTGAGTTCCCAACATGCATCAGGCATGGTCAAGGCCATAAGAGAAATAACAGATCAACCCATTCGGTATCTCTTACACAGTCACAATCATTGGGATCATGCCAGTGGCGGAAAAGTGTTTCGTGAGGCTGGGGCAATTTTGATGGCCCACGAGGAAGCCTATACCTGGATGAAAGCCAACACCGGCCAGGATATGGTAGTGCCCGACAAAAGTTGGGGAGGTAATCGAAAAAACATTACTCTCGGAGACACTGTCCTTGAATTGCATTATTTGGGCATGAACCACGGACTCGGGATGACCGTGTTTCTTTTGCCAAAGGAAAAAATCGCCTATATCGCCGACCTCGTCGTCCCGAATCGTGTCATGTTTAATATTGTTCCAGATTTCAATATTAAAGAATGGGAGCGATCGTTAAGGGTCATTGACCAAATGGATTTCGATAAAGCTGTCTATTCTCACAACAATAATGCCACTCCGTTATTAGGGGGAACTAAGCAGGACGTAAAAAAGTATTTACAATTCATCCAAGACTTACGGGGCGCAATTTTTGCGGAATTCAAGAAAGGCACTAACCCGATGATGGTACCAACTGTCGTGGAGCTTCCAAAATATAAAGATTGGGCGATGTATAAGGAATGGTTGCCGATGAATGCCTGGCGTATTCTCCTGGATGAGTGGATGGGGCCATTTCCCTGGAGACCGGAGAAAAACTAAATGCTATTTGGGAGTAAGTTCGAATTCAAAGACGTAGGAATGTAAGGTGACCCGTTTATAATGAACAACCGGCCCTGCGGAAGATTGGCTAAACCCGTGAACGTTTTTGCTGCTCCCGACATGACCAGTACCACACCTTATTAACACTTTTTTAACCGAATGAGGTAAGCAATGGAAAAACCGTCTTAATCCGAAGGGCCCTCGCCAGCTCTGTTCTTTCAAACGGTCAATGCCTACCAACAGACTGCAGCACTCAAGACGGCTATTGAATTAGATCT
This sequence comes from Nitrospira sp. T9, assembly GCF_052156535.1. NCBI lineage: Bacteria > Pseudomonadati > Nitrospirota > Nitrospiria > Nitrospirales > Nitrospiraceae > Nitrospira > Nitrospira sp. T9. Next base: position 235,830 of record NZ_JBQKUP010000038.1, on the reverse strand, counting down.
ATTCACCGCAATTGCCGAAGGCAACCGAACTCCATCGTCCTTGTCCCGGCACTGCGGAGCATCGGAACGAGGAGTTCGCATGGTCCTTGATTTTCTCACCACTGCCGGTTTCCTTGACAAGGAAAATTCCGAATACACGTTGACTCCCGATTGCGCCATGTTTCTTGATAAACGGTCGCCAGCTTATTTGGGGGGAACCATAGAGTTCTTTGTATCTCCGTCTCTCATGGAAGGGTTTAACAAGCTAACCGCTGCGGTACGAAAAGGTGGGACGGCAATGAGCGAAGAAGGCACAATTGAACCCGAACATCCCGAATGGGTGACATTCGCACGTTCAATGCAGCCGTTGATGAAAACACCGGCGAATTGGATTGCCGATTGGGTGAGTCAGCAGTCGCTCCAAATACGAAAAGTTCTGGATGTTGCCGCAAGTCATGGAATTTTCGGAGTAGAAATCGCAAAGAAAGTTCCCGAGGCGGAAATCACCGCACTTGATTGGGCCAATGTCCTCACTGTGGCACAAGAAAATGCTGATGCTGCAGGCATTCAAGACCGTTTTCACAGACTTCCGGGAAGTGCATTTGACGTCGATCTCGGTCACGGATACGACCTCGTCCTTCTGACAAACTTTCTTCACCATTTTGATGTGCCCATGTGTGAAACATTCCTCAAGAAAGTTCATGGGTGTCTGAACGATGGAGGGCGCGTGATCACGTTGGAATTTGTGCCAAATGAGGATCGGATTTCTCCTCCAACCATGGCTGATTTCAGTCTCGTCATGCTGGCCACGACCCCCTCAGGCGAGGCCTACACTTTCCGCGAATATGATCGCATGTTTTGCAATGCCGGATTTAGACAAAGTGAAATGCATGATGTCCCAGCTTCAAATCAACGGGCGATCATCACCCAGAAATAAGGAGCAAATACAACAGTCCAAGGCAATTTTTACTTAGAAAGACTTTGAAGGATATGACATATTTGGAATGTACGGTTGGAACTTCTTCTTAATGTCCTTTCTGGGAGGGGGAGACTGCGTGCTTCTTACCGATTGTCGCTAGCTGTTCCACGAAACTGAAGTGGTCTAGTTGAAATGGACACCTCGAAAAGAGCGATAATCGCCAGAGGAGGTGGGTCATGGGAAGTCATGGACGAAAACAGTATGCAGTCGACTTTAAACGGGACGCCGTTGCCCTCGTCATCCAACAAGAATACTCCGTGGCCGAGGCGGCCAAGAATCTCGGGGTGAACGCGGGTTTGCTCCGTCGCTGGAAAACAGAGATGGAGCGGACGGGGGCGAGTGCCTTTCCGGGAAAAGGCTATCAAACGCCGGATCAGGCCGAACGGCCTCGCCTGCGGGAGGAGAATCGGCGGCTCCGGATGGAACGGGATATTTAAAAAAAAGCCACGGCATTCTTCGCGAGCGAACCCCGATGAGGTATGCGTTTATTCACCGGGAACGGGCGCGGTAACCATTGACCCTGCTCTACCAGGTGTTGCAGGTGAGTCGGAGTGGGTATTATGACTTTCTGAAGGGGCGCTTCACCGCCCCCGATCATGCGATGTGTGCTCAGGTGCGTCGACTATATTATGCGGCTCGTCGCACCTACGGGCAACGGCGGTTGTGCAAGGCGTTGCGAGCCGAAGGGGTGTTCGTGGGCCGGTGGCGCACCCGCACTCTGATGCGGCACGCAGGGGTGAGCGTGAAGTCGAAGCGGCCCTGGGTTCCCCTCACCACGGTCAGCCGTCATGGGGAGCCGGTGGCCCCCAACCGTTTAGATCGGCAATTGACCATCGAGAGGCCGAACCGGGTCTGGGGCAGTGACATCACGTATTCGCCCACCCACGATGGGTGGCTTTATCTTGCGGTAGTGGTGGATCTCTTTTCCCGGAAGATTGTGGGCTGGGCCCTGGCGTCCAACATGGAGACCTCGTTGGTGGCAACAGCCTTGACCTGGCCATTGGAGGCCCGGCACCCGCCGCCAGGACTTTTCCATCACTCGGATCGCGGGAGGGATTGGATCCCTCGAAGTGATTGAACTCTTCGAGGGACCCAAGGAATTAGCGGCTAACTTCCGATTGGACCCCCGTCGTCTTTTGTGATGACAATGCACGATGAGCGAGGCCGCCCTCCGGCTTCACCATCCGGCCACGAACTGTAGCGCTTCGGGTCAGCCGGGTCGTTGGCTGTTGGGGCCTCTCCCGGGTGTTGGATCCCCACAAACATCGTCTTCTCATCGGGTGTGGTGGATATCCCTGTGATTTCACAGCCGTTAGGCCCAACGAGGAACCGCCGCGTCTCACGTGTGGTTGGATCGGCGCACAGCATTTGATTGTTTCCGAATCCGGCATATTCTCCCGAATTGGTGGTGCTGGCGGAGACATCAGTTTGAATCCATGTCCGGCCGCTGGGGGCCACATACACGCCGTCTGGTGAACCGTATTTGTCTCCGAAGATGGTGGATCCATGCGAGGCCTCTCCTGGATCGCCGCACAAAGCAAAAATATCCCATTCAAAGGATTTATCTGTCCAATCGTGCTGATATTTCCAGGTAATGATGTGCCCGAAATGATTCGGGCTGCGGGGGTTCGTGGCATCGATCGGAGGATTCGTCCCAGTGCCCCGGCGAGTATTATTGGTGAAAGTGGCGATGACGGTCAGTGACTCAGGAAAGGTGTCGATCCATTCTGGTCGATCCATTTTCGTGGCTCCAACCGCATCTGCAGCCCCACGGGTATTGATCAGAATGTCATTTAAGCCCCAACCGGCCAACATCGGATGGTCTGGTGTTAACGGAATCCATTCGCCAAATCCCGTATCATGAAATTTGGCCACATACAGGATGCCGTCATCCAGAGGATGAATTCCGCTTCGCAGTGCCCTGCGCCAGGGTAGATGTGACACAAAGCGATATACGTATTCGAACCGTTCATCATCGCCCATATAAACCACGACTTTTCCGTGTTTGGTTTCCTGAACCTTGGCCCCTTCGTGTTTGAAACGACCGAGCGCGCTACGCTTCACCGGAATCGAATGAGGCTGAAAGGGATTAATCTCCACGACATAGCCGAAGCGATGTGGTTCATGAGGCTCTTCATCCACTTGGAAACGTTTGTCTGTGGTATGCCAAAGATACCCAAAACCTTCACTGTCTATTCCATACCTGGCTTCCAGTTCGGTCGGAGGCTGGTTTTTCCGAAAATACCCGTTGAAGTTTTCCTCGCATGCCAGATAGGTTCCCCAGGGGGTCAATCCTATGGCGCAATTGTTCAATGTGCCTAAGACCCTCCTACCTGTTGGATCTTCGCTGGTGACGAGGCGAGGATCTCCTGCAGCGGGTCCGCTAATGTTGATAGGAGTCAACCCGGTAATTCGACGCGCGAAACGGGAACGGCGAACGACCTGCCATGTTTTTCGTCGACCATACCGGTAGAAAAACTGGTTTTCCTTATAGTCGTCGTCATCATTCATGCCCTGATGCCGCTGTCGAATTTCGATAATGGACACACCATGCGCATGAAGGGATTTCCTCGTTTTTTCCGAGTCCCAATTTGCGGTTCCATCCGGAAACAGGAGTTCATCATCGGTATACTCGTTATTTTGAACGAGGAGCCCGCGTCGGGACCCGAGAATTGGAAAATACGCCAACCCGTCATTATGCATTCCCCATTGCAAGGCTTGATCATCTGCAGAATTACTTGCATCCTGCTTAAAGAATGGCCCACGGGAAATGGGATCGCCCCATGAAATAAGCACATCGGCCCTGTATCCCGGAGGAACGACGACGGTATCTTCCGAAGAAACGGGAATGCCTTGAAACCCAAGCACCGGATGGTTGTTCCGACCCCATCGGTGAGCGGAAACGGGTACCGCATTAAGTAGGGCTTCAATTCCTCCCAGCGAAAGTGTCGCTGCTGCGGCCAGGCTTCCGCTCAGGATATGGCGGCGGGACATTCGAGTTTCAAGGACCTCGTTGAAGGAATTATTTTCAGAAGGATTACTTACTGGGTTGTCTTCATCACATTTGGCCATGTTTGTCTCCCTTGTTAAGTTTCCCCAGCCACTGAGGTTGAATGAATCTGTATTGGAAATGAAGAGACTCCTGATGTGGTCCCATCCTGCATTCCCCAACTTGTTCTATTGCTTTCCCTTAATTGAGGCGCCCAAGATTGATGAACTGCGTCTCTCCGTTTGAACCGTCGACTCCGTCATTGTCCGTCGCTATGAGGGTGTTTCCATTTGGAAGGACGGTTAACCCCTCAACCTTTTCAATAATGGCGCCTTTGGGTGATTGAAGGTCTGGAATTAGGTCACGGACTGAGGATTTGGTCAGGATAGGAAATGTACCCCCTTCGGCAACCGGATCAATCCCGTTGACAGAAAACGCATAGATTTTTTTAATGCGGGCATCGCTGCCGGCTTGATTGTCACGCTCGATGACCCAAAACGTCTCGGGACCGACTGCGACAATTTCCGATAATCCCACCCAGCCACCATTCGGCGATTCCCGTGGGTCAAGGGGATAATAGAAAAATGCCCATTCCTTGGTGTTCGTATCATACCGGGCAATTCGCGCATACCCTTCCGGATCGTCTACCCACTCTCGCTGAATAGCCACATACACGAATTCCCCTGTGCCTGAGGGTTGCTCAACGGTGGCGACACCTTCGAATCCGAAACGTCGTTGTTTGGCGTTGGTGGCATCCGGAAGAGGAACGCGTTCCAGGAGAGTTCCATCATCGGCGACGCGGATTAACTCATTCAGGGAGGTCACCGGACGTTCAGGGTCATCAACACTTCCCCCACCTTCCGATGCGACCCAAAAGCCCCCGGGAGGTCGAACGGCCAAACCCTCTATATCTAAATTGACGGGGTGACCGTTTTCTCTGAGAATGATGGGCTGAGTGATGACCGCTGGAAATTCCGTCACATCCACTTTGAACAGACGGCTTTCTTTATAGAAACTATCTTGCGCCGTATATACGTGCTCGGAGGTTGTGGGATCCGCTGCCAATGCGGACAGAGCCCCCCAAGGAATTGGCAGGTCATTTTGATCGTTGGCCGATAAAATTGTTGGATAGGTCGGCTTGTAACGTCCCAATTTATATAGGGTGATGACACTCCGGAATCCGGCCCCTCGATCATCGTTTTCGCTGGCGGACACCAATAAATTTCGATGGGGAATGGCTTTCAATCCTTCCGGACCGTTGCCCGTAGGGAGGACCTGGAGAAATTCAGGACGATGATTGCGTCGGAGTCGATACACCGTAATGACACTTGAGCGTTCGGATCCCACAAAGAGGTAGTCGTTCCTTCCATAGTCTCCGTATTCAATTCCTTCGGGTTCGTTGCCTTTATTCTCGGAGCGAGCTTCAGGATAATGCCCGATACGAGCCATCAGGTGTTCCATGGAATGGCCAGAGGTAAAGCGTACATCCCCGTCGGTATTGAAGATGGTAAAACCCCGGCTTCCCCCCACTAAATCCCCTTCATCGGCCGTCGCCAATTGACGTTTTGAAATCCACTTCACGGCATCCGGTTCTCTGCGGACATCATTCAAACCGCTATTCAATTCGATGAGATCGTTTTCATTCGTATCAATATCCGTGAGATCGACGGTTCCTGCTTCCCAATGGTTGATAACCTTTCCTGTTTGGAGATCAATGAGGGCGAGGTGGTTATTTTCCTGCAGGGTGACGACTGCGATATTTTTCTGGTTGATATCGATAAATTCCGGCTCTGGATCGGTGGGGAAATGAGTGGGGATTCCCACCAGATCCACTGTGCGGGTGGTCCAGTGCTTGGGATGGCCTTTAAGATCGACGATGACCACGAAGCCGGGTGGCGATTGAGGCGGTTCTCCATTTCCCAGTTCTTCGTCCCGTTCATTCTCAATCGCAATGGTTGCGTACTTTCCATCGGGGCTGACGGCAATACTGTCCGGCTGTCCTCCGAGATCGATACTTCGTACGATTTGACGTGTCTTGAGATTAATGATCTGTAGAACACCGGAAGTATTGACAAAGTTTTCACTGGTATTGACGACAGCCAGCGCATACTTCCGTACAACCGTGACTGACGTAGGTTCTCCACCAACAGCAAGGGTCCCATCAGGTTGGGGATCCGATGGGTCACTGATATCCACAAATCCGATATTCTGTGTTTGACTGTCCGTGTAAATGAGCAATCGCCCATTTTCACTCGCCGTCAAAATTTCTGCGACGGTTTCTGTATTGACGTCCGAATTGAGAAAGACGGGAAATGTGGCAATCCGACGGAAATATTTCTCCGGACTTCGGGATTCCCTGTCCCCGGCATGCAACGGAGAGGTTAGGGTGGTTCCGATTATTGCCAATCCCGCGATGAATGCGAAGACCTCCCGTCCACGAGGCTTTGTGCCTGACCATGAGGGCTCAGGTTGTGCAACATCCTTCCGTACGGTCATAGAAACCTCCTTTTGGAATTGGGTTGTACTATTGTTTGTTCTGAGAGCCTGACGCCTGCGCAAAGACATGAAGGTTGTTGGGGTAGTCAGTCATGAACGTATGTGGTGGACTAGTGATACCTTCTGCTTGTTATGGGTTCCCGTTTTTTCGGGATCTTCATGGTTCACTCTCCCTCGCGTTCCCTTTCCCCAAGACTATTGAGTTCATGCTTTCGATCAATGAATGCGTTATTTTAGATCCCACCTTGAGTCTCGAATTCGCGTGAAGTCTTCATGTCTGACTTGCTTGAACAGATGGCGAACATATGCATAGATGGATACGATCAAAAACTTAATTCCCGCTTCCCAAAACATTTTTGAGGATCCTCCTCGGACGATGAGACATGTGCGACAATCGGACCCAAATGGAATGCCAACATTTCCTGGCTTACCTCGCTGTTCTGATGGAGGTCAGAGTAAACGCCCCAAGTTGCCAGTCTGTTAGGCCTCGATCACATCAATGTAAACAATGCGGGGAAAAATGGTGTATCCGGAAGACTCCAAGGAGGGTTGCAGGGGGTATTGAGGGTTATGAGGTTGTCCCAGATGCCTTAGTCTTTAATCACCCTTTCAATCTGAATTAATGGTGAAGGATCTGTGCCCAGGTCGCTTTTCCCCAGGGCTCAGCGAGGTCCTTCGTGGAACTTGTCCCGAGGTTGCCGAAGGGCTCGGGATGACAACCTTTCCCAGGACTTGATTAGGTCGTGACAACGTCAGTATTTACCAGGCATTGTCAGGTATATGCCGCTTAGACTTGCACCTGAACTCCGACTCCTCCTTTCCCTTTTCTTTCTGCTCTGCCTTTCGTTTCTATTGTGCTAGTATTGGTAATGATAATGAACGCAAAATTACCCCACATGTGAACTGACTGTTTACTTCCTTCCTTGTTTATGGCCCGGCAACGAGTCACCGCCCAAGACCTCTACAACTACACCAAGTGTCTGCATCGCGTATATCTGGATAGCAACGGCGATCCTTCGGAGAAATCCGAGGTCAGCTCATTTGTGAAATTGTTGTGGGAAGTGGGGTTGCAAACTGAACGGGATTATATTACTTCGCTCGGCGATCAGGAGATCGTGGATTTGCAAAATCTAGCGGTAGAGCCGGCATTTCAGGAAACCCTGTTGGCCATGGAGCATGGAGCCCCTGTGATTTATCAGGGTTGTCTGATCCATGAACAATTTGTAGGACGGCCGGATTTGTTAGTGAAACGTGAAGATGAAGCGTCTCGCTTTGGCGAATACCTTTATGAGCCGATTGATATTAAGGCTGGAAAGGGTTGGGAAGAGGCGGACGGCAAGAAACCTAAGTTTAAAGAACATTACGCCTTTCAGATTTTGTTTTATCGGCTGTTACTTGAGAAGATTCAGGGAACAGTTCCAGCGGGTGGCCGGATCATTAATGTGGACAAACAGCTGGAAGAATTTGATCCGGCTCCATTTGAGGAACGATTTACCCAGGCCATGCAGGATGTTCAGCAACTGGTGTCCGGAGAAGAGACGTCGGAACCGGTGCTGGGAAGTCACTGCACCATGTGCGGATGGTTTAGCCGCTGCTATCGATGGGTGAAAGACGAATCCGATCCCACCGGTTTGTTCTTTGTGGGCAAGCAAAAATTTGCGCTCAGGGACCAGGGGCTTCGGACGATTCAAGATATTGCTTACATGGATGTGCAAACCTATCTCAAGCCGCCTCATAAGATTCCGCGAATGGGAAAAGTCTCACTGACCCGGATGAGAGAGCGGGCGCAGGTTCTGGTAGAGGGAAAGCCGAGGATCCGCTCCGGCTATAGGTTTCCGGATGTTGATCGGGAGATCTATTTTGATATTGAAGATGACCCGACCCGTGGGGTCACCTATTTGTTCGGAATGGTCATTCAGGATGGGAAGAGGCCCTCTCACTTTACGTATTTTTTGGCTAAAACGCCCGAAGACGAAGAGCAGACGGTCAGGGACTTCTGGCGATTTATTCAATCGACGGAACAAGCTGTGTATTATGTGTATTCCCATAAGGAGCGATCGACGCTGAAACGTCTGATGGAAAAATATGATCTGGATGCCGAGACGTTTGAAAAATATAAGGCCTGTGAATTTGATTTGTATCAAGACCTCATTGTGGAATATTCTGATTGGCCGACATTTTCTTATGGGATTAAACATATCGCTAAGTTTATCGGGTTTCAGTGGAGAGACGTGGACCCGTCCGGCGCCAACTCCATTGCCTGGTATAACGAGTATTTAGCCAATCCGGCTAATGAAGCGCTGCTGAAAAGAATTTTGGAATATAACGAGGATGATTGCTATGCCATGGCAGCCATCACAGGATATTTTGAACATCATGCCCACAAGACTCAGGGTATGCCTGAAAAGCCGGCGCCTTGAGACGCACTGTTGAGGAGATTGGACTATGGCTGCAACCGTGTTAGTCGTTGATGACGAAAAGGATCTGGTGGAGTTGGTCAAGTATCACTTGGAAAAGGAGGGGCTCAAGTGCCTGGAAGCGCGTGACGGGGAAACGGCCTTGCAGCTGGCCAGGGAGCGTACTCCGGATCTTATGGTCCTGGATCTGATGTTGCCGGGGGTGGATGGGTTAGAGGTCTGCAGGAAGTTGAGGAAAGACCCGAAAACGTCTTCGATCGCCATTATTATGCTGACGGCGAAGGCCGAAGAGGTAGATCGGATTGTCGGGTTGGAAATGGGGGCGGATGACTATATGGTGAAGCCCTTTAGCCCGAGGGAACTCCTCGCCAGAGTGAAAGCCGTGTTGCGGCGGGGACAGGGGCAGGACATGCCGGCGCTCAAACGGGTTGGAACCCTCGAGGTCGATGAAGGCAAGCACCGGGTGACAGTGGAGGGAACCGTGGTGGAGTTAACCGTCAAGGAATTCGATCTGCTCTGTGCGTTGATGCGGGCGAATGGCCGGGTCCTGAACCGGGAGCAAATATTGGAAACGGTTTGGGGCTATTCCAATGCCGTGGATATTGAGTCGCGAACGGTGGATGTGCACATTCGGCGACTCCGGGAAAAATTGGGAAGCGAATACACACGAATTGTGACGGTCAAAGGTGTGGGCTATCGTTTTGAGTCGGGGACGGTCTAAGGTGAGTATGATGGAAATGACCCTGATCAATGCGTAATCCTTCGCTCATTCTTGTGGGCTGGATGGTGTCGGCCATGATCGGGGCGGGTGTGGCGGTCGCCTGGGCATGGCCATTCTGGGTGGTGGTTTTATTGGGGGCTGGTCTGGTTGGCGTGGCGGTGTTGCTGACCCGGGACATCTGGGGTCAGACGAGAGAAAATCATGAAGATGTCATGACAGGCGTTCGTCAACTTGAACAGCTCAGCGGAATTGATGAGGCGAGGACTTCCCGTGTGTTGGAATCCGATGCCTTGGGAGGCCATATGCAGCGCCTGGTGGAAAATGTGAAAAAACGTATGACCGGTCTTGAGGAGGAACGCACGAAAATTATCGCCATCATGGAAAATCTGGTGGAAGGGGTAGTGGCCTTCGATCCAAAGGGAAAGGTGTTGTTCACGAATTCCAGCGCCCATCGAATTTTGGGATTGGACGCTCAGGCGATTCAAGGACGGTCGCTGTGGGAAATCATCAGAAATCAAGAACTGGCAGGTCTGGTTGAAGGTTGTCAGGAATTGGCGTGGCATGAGCGACGGGAGGCAGAGGTAGAATTGCATCCTCCCGTCTCCATGGTGTTAGAGGTCTATGCGCTCCCTTTTCCCATTTCCAATCAGAAGAAGGGGAGCGTGCTGGTGTTGCACGACGTCACTCAATTGCGTCGATTGGAACAGGTACGGACGGAATTTGTTGAGAACGTGTCCCATGAACTGCGCACCCCGCTGACGGCCATTGTCGGATATTTGGAAACGCTTGTGGATGAACCGTCATTGGAAACTCCGAACAATCGGAAATTTGTGCAGGTTGCCCACCAACATGCGGTTCGGCTCAGTCGGTTAGTAGAAGACTTACGAAGCCTCTCGGAAATTGAATCGGGAAAAGTCGTATTGCGTTGTGAATCGGTGCCGTTGTGTGAAGTGGCGCAGGATGTCTGTGAGATGTTTCAACATCAACTGTCGAAAAAAAATCTGCAGATCTCCAATACGATCGGAGTCGAACTCTGTGCCTGGGTTGATAGAGATCGGTTGATTCAGATTCTGGTGAATCTCGTGGATAATGCCATTAAATATACGTCTGACGGAGGCACCATATCGTTTCAAGCCATCCCTGTGGGAGATGAGCGGATCTCACTGCAGATCAAAGATACAGGCCAGGGCATTCCTTCGACGGATCTTCCGAGAATTACCGAACGATTTTATCGGGTGGATCGAGCGAGGTCCCGTGAAGAAGGTGGGACGGGCCTTGGGCTCTCCATCGTCAAGCATCTGCTTCAACTGCTCGATGGCAAACTTCGCATACAGAGTGAATTGGGTAAAGGCACCACCGTAGACGTGATTTTGCCCGTTTCCCCGCCAAATCTCTAAACCTACCTTTTATAGTAATTCAATTTTCTTCTTCCGTAACTCCTTTATTTGGTTGTTCTTTGCCAGAAATTTCTAAAAATGTCACACACTTGTAACGTAAAATACATAGCGGCGAAACAGTCTCTGGGCTAGGATTTTGTTGAATGCTTCGCTAGTCACAGAATACGGTGGATGTCGCTGGCTCAGCATTGGACGGCGAAAGGAAGATTAGGTTATGGCAGCAGGTAGCAAAAACTTAGAATGCCGGGGTTTTGGTGAGTTGGAAGTTCGTGAAGCGCCATGACCCGTGATTTCCGCCAGTCCGCCGGTTAAAATTGGAAAATGTTTGCCTCACCTGCTTTTGGATGTGGCGAGGCATCGTTTGCCATATTTGGAAAAGCACAATGGGAAATACCACGGACGGCGCGTACTCGGGAAATGGGCATATCGATAGGGTCCTCAAGGAACTCATCGCTATCCGTACGGATATGGTCGCCGAGACGGCCAGGTCACTGGCACGTCTCGAAAAGGTTCATACCAATTATCGAGAGAGCGCTCGAAACCTACTGCATTATCTTGCCCTCCGGCGCCGGGACCTCCGCCCGTTGCAGTTGCAGTTAGCCGCGTTGGGACTTTCATCCCTCGGGCGGGCCGAGTCGCATGTTCTGGCCACGGTCGATGCAGTTCTTGAAGTTCTGCATCGCCTGAGAGGATGTTCTTGGCAGGCGGGGTCGCAAGAGGCGGCAGTGGTCGATTTCCGGCATGGGGATCAGCTACTTTCCGAGCACACCGAGGGTCTTTTGGGCCAGGTCACTCCCGAGCGTGGAGTCCGAATTATGGTCACCATGCCCGCCGAGGCGGCGAATGATTACACTCTCGTTCACAATCTGCTCCAGCAAGGCATGAATTGCATGCGCATCAATTGCGCCCATGACGACGCCCCAGCGTGGTTGCGGATGATCGAGCATCTGAGACGAGCCAAACACTCTTTAGGACGATCCTGCCGGATCGTCATGGACCTGGCTGGGCCGAAGTTGCGTACCGGACCGATTGAGCCGGGCCAGGCTGTGGTCAGGATTCGACCCCGCCGCGACGTGTATGGGCGTGTCATCGACCCTGCGCGGGTGTGGCTGACTGCGGAGTCTTCTCCTTCCCCGCCACCCTTGCCGGCAGATGCTTCCCTACCTGTTCCGGCTACTTGGCTGACCGGCCTGCGCCCTGGCGAGCGGGTGAAACTCACTGATGCCCGGAACTCCAGAAGGATCTTTACAGTCGTTGATGTGACCGGTCATGGGTGCTGGGTGGAGGCAACCAAGACGACTTATGTTGTCCCGGGCACGGTTCTGCATCACGAGGGCGGGCTAGCGAATGGAAGGGACTGCAAGGCCACTGTGGGCGAGCTTCCCCCTCGTGAGAGCGCCATCTCTTTGCGTCAAGGCGACGTACTCATCTTGAGCCGCGATCTTCAGCCTGGCCATCCGGAAACCTGCGACAGTGGGGGGAAGGTTTCGGTCCCCGCCGTGATCGGTTGCACGATTCCGGAGGTTCTCGAGAACGTCCGACCTGGGGAATCAATCTGGTTTGACGACGGTAGGATTGGCGGGGTTATCGAGAAAGTCGAGGATATGCGGGTTTTTGTCCGAATCACTTACCCCCGCCTGCGGACTGAGACGTTGCGAGCCGATAAAGGCATCAATCTCCCCGACAGTGACCTTCACCTGTCGGCTATGACCTCCAAGGACGTGGCGGATTTGTCCTTTGTGGCCGTGCATGCCGATATTGTGGAGTTATCTTTTGCCAATTCGGTCAGAGATGTGGAAATGCTCCAGGAGCATCTAGGGCGCTTCGGGAGTCGGCAGCCTGCCATCGTATTGAAAATCGAAACGCGTCGTGGTTTCGAGAACTTACCGGACATGTTGCTTGCGGCCATGCGGGCTCCATATTGCGGCGTGATGATCGCCCGTGGCGATCTGGCCGTTGAATGCGGATTTGAACGTCTCGCGGAAGTTCAAGAGGAAATCCTTTGGATTTGTGAGGCCGCTCATGTTCCAGTGATTTGGGCTACCCAAGTGTTGGAAAACCTTGCCAAGGAAGGGATGCCGTCCCGCGCTGAGATCACGGATGCGGCCATGGGACATCGAGCTGAATGTGTCATGCTCAACAAAGGGCCCTATGTAGTCAACGCGGTATGTGTTTTGGACGGTATTCTTCGGCGTATGCAGGCGCACCAAGCCAAAAAGCGGGCCATGCTTAGGGAACTGCGGTTAGCCCATGCGTTGCCGAATGAAATCTTATGAGGCTTTCTCCTGCCACGGGTGAAACTTCCCACAGCAAGCTAAGGGGTGTCCCGCGCTGTTTTTTATAAAAGGAATTTCTAAACGAAACGAATTGAGACAAAGAGGTTTTGAGTCGCTTTTCGACAGATAGGCACAACGGACGAGGTGACTCCTTCCGCCTATGCTCCCTGGATATTTTGGTTTCTTAAAGACCCTGCCGTCAGTTTGTTGGTAAAAGGCCTTTTGCATAGCGACTCCCCAGCCCAACTTTTTTATGAAGGATCCGTTTGGGAGGGGTCGGTACCAACTATCAAAAAATGATTTTAGAGACGGAAGTGGGTTGGTCGCATTTTTACTTCCAAGACCTCTCAAATAACTTTTTGGCAGATTCTGAGCTTTTTCTTCTGAAGCCTTGTTCTTCCCTCAATCTTTTTAAAACGTTACACAGTTGTAACCCGAACCTCACAGAGGTGAAATAGTCAGTCATTAGGATTCGATGGCAGTGTTAAATAATCAGACTGCCGAGCTTTGGAGCTGTCTCACCGTGAGACGACAATGATGGGAGAGGCCCATGGGAACAAAAAGCACAGAATGGATTGCTCCGGTTGATGTGGAACGGAAAGATCATGATCAGGTGTTAGCAGTCATTTCTGCCAGTCCGGGGGTGACGATAGAAGCACTTTTGGAACATTTGCCATGGATGCGGTGGGGGCATTTATTTTCCATCCTTGGGGAATGCCTGCAAGAAGGGTCGGTCATCTTGTGCCAAAAGGAGTTTCAATTTGAAGTCCGGGCCATCCATTCGTCGTCAAGCGTACACGAGGTGGATGTCCGGACAGGCTATATGCCGTCCAAACCGGGAGACCGGTGGGGTATTTAACACGTTCGTAACATTGCCGTTACATAGAAGAAACCTGTTGGACCTACACTATTTATTCACTTGAGGAGGCACGATTGATGAAACACAGTCAGAAACGAAGGCAAATGTGGGTGTTGGGCTTGGGCATAGGGCTGTTCATGGGCTGGACCGGGACCGCGATGTTTGGGGTCTCCACTGTTTGGGCTAAAGATGAGATGGAAGATCCTAATTGGGTGAATTATGCCAAGGTGAGTGGCGTATCCGGAAACCTCAATAGCATTGGCTCGGATACCCTGAATAACCTTATGACGCTGTGGGCTGAAGGATTCCGGAAGCAATATCCGAATGTCAAAATTCAAATTGAGGGAAAAGGATCAAGCACCGCTCCCCCTGCTCTCATTGAGGGAACGGCTCAATTGGGGCCGATGTCCCGTAAGATGAAGGGGAAGGAAATCGATGCCTTTGAGTCGAAGTTCGGTTATAAACCTACCGCCTTTCCCGTTGCGATAGATGCGTTAGCGGTCTATGTCAATAAGGATAATGCCATTCAAGGGATGACAATTGAGCAAGTCGACGCAGTCTTTTCCAAAACCCGGCAGCAGGGATATAAGGAAAACCTCTCCAGTTGGGGCCAATTGGGCTTAACCGGAATGTTCGCCGATATGCCGATCAGTATCTATGGCCGGAATTCGGCGTCGGGGACCTATGGGTTTTTCAAAGAAGTGGTGCTGGAAAATGGTGATTATAAAGATGAAGTGAAGGAACAGCCCGGTTCGGCTTCTGTCGTGCAAGGGGTGACTGAAGATCAGGCAGGGATTGGATATAGCGGTATTGGATATCGAACCTCTAGTGTCCATGCGCTTCCTCTTTCCATGAAGGCAGGGCAACCCTTTGTGGAGCCCACTTATGAAAATGCCTCCAAGGGGGAGTACCCCTTGTCACGGTATTTGTTTGTGTATGTGAACAAAGCTCCCAATCAACAGTTGTCGCCGATTGTTCGAGAATTTTTGAAATATGTGTATAGCCGTGAAGGCCAGAAGGTCGTCATTAAAGATGGTTATTTCCCCATCTCGGAAAAGATTATCGGGAAACAGTCGGAGCACTTCAAGTAGGAACATCCTAAGGAACAACCTGACCGCCTCCCGGAGAAACCTTTTGGAGAGCGGTTGGGTGTTCTGATATCATTTTGTCCCTGTTTTTCATTTCCCCTTCCCAACAACTACACATGATGCCCCCCGTATCTTCCTCTTCTTCTTTGGAATCTAATAGACAATCATTGGCTGGCGTTTCCCGTCCTGGCACTCGAAGGCGGATCCGTCACCTGATTGATCGTGTGGCCAAGTATATCGTTGGGGCGGGAGGCCTAGCGACGATTGTCAGTATCCTTGGCATTTTTGTGTATCTGGTGTGGGAAGTCATTCCTTTGTTTCAACCTGCGACCGTCTCTCCTGAACTGACTCTGCCCGTGGCACTTCCCGGGACTCAAGGTTCCGAACGGACTCACATCGTGGTGGGGATTGATGAATACCGTGAAGTTCCGTTTATTTTGGAGGGTAAACAGCTCAAATTTCTTGCCCTACCCAATGGCACGTCAATACCGGAGGCGGGAGGGGAGTTGGCGATCGACGGTGAGCCGACTTCTGTGGTGCGTGTCGGGTTAAAAGGCCATACCCTTAGTATCGGGACCGATCGGGGACTCGTCTATCTGGTCAGGATACTGTATCGCTCGGATTTCCAAGGGGACCAACGGACCATTCTCCCGAGTGTGAAGGTCAACGATCCTGTGCGGGTGGTTCCTGACGGAACGGGGATAATCCTCCATGCGCATGTCACTCGAAGAGAGGAATTTCAAACCGTTGTGGCTCTCACCGGAAGCGGGGAGCTTTGGGTGACCAGGATTGAAGAACCAGGGGATTTTTCCTTTTCGGATGACGTCGTTGTCACAACAAATCGGCTGGTCCTTCCGCCGAAGGCGCATCTGAGGACTTTGGCTCTAGATAGTGTGGGAAAACGATTGGTGGCCGGGACGAACGATGGACATCTCCTCTCATGGGAATGGGAACGGCAGGGATTTGATGCCATGCCTCAATCCGTTCCGGTTGGTGCGACGGGGGATAGCGTGACTGCTCTCTCATATGTGTTAGGCGAACGAACGCTGGTGGCCGGCACTAGCTCTGGTAGCGTGAGTACGTGGGGGTTCTCAGCTGATGAATCCGGGCCGTCCGGGAAAATCTTGAGAAAAGTCCATACGTTCACCTCTCATGCCCGTTCGGTGACAAGTCTCTCGGTGTCCCAACGGGATAAGGGGTTTCTCACGGCCGACGATCAGGGAACCGTGTTGCTTCATCACTCCACGACTGGAGAAACGATTTTAGAAATTCCTGGTAGGGGCAAACCCATCGAATCGCTACGCTATGCTCCAAAAGCCGATGGCGTGGTCTGGTTGGAGGAAGACGGCACACTTCAGACCTATGCTATTGATAATCCCCATCCGGAGGTGACGTTCAAATCCTTATTTTTTCCGGTGACCTATGAAGGCTATGACCGTCCGGAGATGATTTGGCAATCCTCCAGTGGGTCGGATGAGTTTGAGCCGAAATTGGGACTCATCCCACTCATGTTTGGGACGTTGAAGGGGACCTTGTATGCCATGGTGTTGGCCATACCTCTTGCGGTTATGGGAGCCATTTATACGGCGATGTTCATGCATCCCCATCTTCGAGCTGTGGTGAAGCCGTCTCTGGAATTAATGGCGGCTCTCCCGTCGGTGGTATTGGGCTTTCTCGCGGGCCTCTGGTTTGCTCCTCTGTTAGAAACGATTTTCCCTGCGGTGGTGGCTATTGTGGGATTGCTTCCTCTGGTGATTGCCGTCTGTTGTCTGGCGTGGCAATTTCTTCCTATTCGGGTCAAGCGCTTTGAGGCGTATGGCTTTGATCTGATGGTCATGATGGTTGCCATCGTTCTCACGGTGAGTGCCTGTTTGATGGCTAATCAGTCAATTGAGGGCTGGTTGTTTGGAGGAAACTTCAAACAATGGTTAATACAAAATTTGGGATTAGCGTATGATCAGCGAAATGCCATTGTCATTAGTTTTGCGATGGGCTTTGCGGTGATTCCGATTATTTTCAGTATTGCTGAAGATGCCATTGCCAATGTGCCGAAGCAACTTGTCGCCGGATCTCTGGCCCTGGGAGCGACACGTTGGCAGACCTTGACCCGGTTAGTTCTCATCTCGGCCAGTCCGGGGATCTTCTCGGCATTGATGATCGGATTTGGGCGTGCGATAGGCGAAACGATGATTGTACTGATGGCCACAGGAAATACCCCGATCATGGATTGGAGTATGTTCAATGGATTTCGGACGCTCTCGGCCAACATTGCAGTGGAAATGCCTGAAGCTCCTCATGGCGGGACCCTGTATCGTGTGTTGTTCCTGTCCGGTCTGATTTTGTTTGGCTTCACCTTTACGGTTAATACGATTGCCGAAATCGTCCGGCAACGGCTCCGCCAAAAATATTCTCAGTTTTAAGTCGAGCAGCCATGAAATTTTTCCAACGGTTTTTTGCATCCGGCACATTATTTATCTGGTTGGCAGGTGGTGCCTTAGCCTGTTCTCTGCTTCTGATCGGCGGCCTCCTGGCGCTTATTTTCGTTAATGGTATGGGCTATTTTTGGCCGAAGGATCTCGTGCAGTTCACGCTCAAGGATGACACCCGGGTGCTCGGGGAAATCGTGGATACCCAGCGCATTCCGGAAACCGTCAGCGCAGATTTTCCCGATGGACAGTCTCGCATCCAACTGAAGGTGGGCAATCGGGATGTGTACGGACTGGATTTCCGATGGGTTGATGAAGCCGACATTGCCCAACGGACCTGGCCTCAGGATGTCATCGCATTTGAACGACGGGAGTGGGGAAACTTTTATGGCTGGGTCACGGAAGTGTGGGACGGGGAGACGCGTCTGGCTCAGGACCGGGATATTGGATGGGACATCTGGTATCCCTTCCTGGAGCAGGCCGAAGCTCTTCACCAGGACATTCATCATATTGAACACGATGTGATCGGCGCCATAAACGCTGACATGGAGCGGGCGCGCCTGAATCTGAAGGTTTTGGAATCAAAAGGGAGAATTTCTCAGGATTCCGCCGACCTTCTTCAACGGGAGATTCAACAACGGGAAGCGGCCTATCAGGAGCAGATCGAACGATTGGTGGGGTTGTATGAGCGATTGAACCGGTATCGCATCACCCTCATTGATGTCACGGGAGAGGAAAGAATCTTTCCGGTTGGCGGCCTTGTAAAGGCCTGGCGTCCGAATGCCATGGCTGTGTCGGACAAAATCCTGATGTATGTGGAAAACTTCTGGAACGTGTTAACTGAAGAGCCAAGGGAAGCAAATACCGAAGGTGGGATCTTCCCTGCGATTTTCGGTACGGTCATGATGGTCTTGGTGATGAGTGTGGTGGTGGTGCCGTTCGGGGTCCTGGCTGCCGTGTATTTAAAGGAATATGCCAAACAAGGCCCATTAACCCGAATGATTAGGATTGCGGTGAATAATCTTGCGGGAGTTCCGTCAATTGTCTTTGGTGTATTCGGTCTGGGGTTCTTTGTGTATGCGGTGGGAGGAACCATTGATCAATTATTTTTTTCGGCTTCCTTGCCGAATCCGACGTTTGGGACCGGGGGAATGTTATGGGCTTCACTTACCCTAGCCCTCATGACTGTTCCAGTTGTGATTGTTGCGACGGAAGAAGGATTATCGGCAGTTCCCATGGAATATCGGGAAGGATCGTTGGGGTTGGGCGCAACAAAATTTGAATCCCTCATCCGGGTCGTGCTGCCTTGCGCCATGCCGGGGATTTTAACCGGGTTGATTCTTGCTGTGTCCCGGGCTACGGGGGAAGTGGCGCCACTCATGTTAACCGGCGTGGTCAAACTTGCTCCGGCCCTGCCGGTTGATGGTCAGTTTCCTTTTCTGCATCTTGATCGAAAATTTATGCATTTGGGTTTTCATATCTATGACGTAGGATTTCAATCTCCTAATGTGGAGGCGGCAAAGCCTATGGTTTATGTGACAACCCTGGTCCTGGTCCTGGTCGTCCTCCTCTTGAACATGACGGCAATTTCGCTCCGAACCCGGATGCGGAAGCGCTATGCTGGTGCTTCGGTCTAAATGAGGTACAATTATGGAAATCGAGCAGAATTTTTTGGAACAATCCATGTCTCTGGTCAAGACCTCCGGGGCAAAGCCTCTGAGGCTGGTGGTTGAAACAAGGCAGACGGATCCCATGAAGAAGACATTTGTAGAATCCGAAACGGCTCAACATTCATTAACGGATGGACCTGCAAAAATCGTTATTCAAAATATGAACTTTTACTACGGAACCGTTCAGGCGCTCAAATGTGTGAATATGACCGTTCCCGCCAATAAAGTGACGGCATTTATCGGACCTTCAGGCTGTGGGAAATCGACTCTCTTGCGTTGTCTCAATCGCCTCAATGATCTGGTCGATGGTGCCAGGGTCGAAGGCACCATTCTCCTGGATAAGGAAAATATTTATCGACCTGAAGTCGATGCGACCGATCTTCGAACCCGGGTTGGTATGGTCTTTCAAAAGATTAATCCGTTTCCCAAAACCGTCTGGCAGAATGTGGCCTATGGTCCGCAATTGCAGAAGATCCGCAAACGTGCCATCCTTGACGAAATCGTTGAAACAAGTCTTCAGGGAGCAGGATTGTGGGACGAAGTCAAAGATCGGTTACATACCAGTGCCTTGGGCTTGTCGGGAGGTCAACAACAACGACTCTGTATTGCGAGGGCACTTGCGGTGAATCCAGAAGTGTTGTTGATGGATGAACCGTGTTCGGCACTGGATCCGATCTCCACCGGGAGGATTGAAGAGCTTCTTCATACGTTGAAAGAGCGGCTCACAGTTGTCATTGTGACACATAACATGCAGCAGGCTGCCCGAGTCTCTGATTTGACGGGATTTTTCTTGCTAGGGGAATTAATCGAATTTGATGGCACCAAGAAAATATTCACCAATCCGGGCGATTCCCGAACGGAAGATTATGTGACGGGGCGGTTCGGCTGATTTCCGGTAGACCTGAATGAAGGATCATGATGAAGCGACACTTTGATGATTCATTGGCGGATCTCAGGCAAAGAATTTTGCGCATGGGAGCGCTTGTTGAAGGGCAAATTCGTCAAGCGCTTAACGCGCTTGTGGATCGTGATGATGACATAGCGAATCAGGTCATTCAGAATGATCGTCAGGTGAATACGATGGATGTGGTCATCGACGAACTCTGTCTCGAATTGTTGGCGCTCCACCAACCCGCGGCGAAAGACCTTCGGTTTGTCACGACGGCCATGAAAATTTCCACCGAATTAGAGCGTATGAGCGATTTGGCGGAAAATATCTGTGAGCGTGCCATCGAACTGCATGCCGAACCTCAATTGAAACCGTATATCGATATTCCGCGTATGGCCGAGCGTGCCATTAAAATGGTGGGAGAAGCCTTGGATGCGTTTGTGCGAGGAGATTCGATCCTTGCCAGACAGGTTCTCAATGAGGATGACTACGTGGATGAACTGAATGAACAAATATTTCGCGAACTGTTGTCTTTTATGATTGAAAATCCCCAAACCATTTCGCGTGCGATCCGGCTGTCGTTTATCTCGAAATACCTTGAACGGATTGCCGATCATGCGACGAATGTGGCGGAATTGGTCGTATATATGGTGGAGGGAAAAATCATCCGCCATATGTCCCCAGCTAGTTAGTCATCATGTCAGGCACGTTACTCTCTGGCTTTTCCTCTGCTCTGTAATCCTCAGGCAGAGGGAATTTTACTTATCATTCCTGACAGAATGTATCGTGAGGAGCTCTTGGAGCGTTCAAGTAGATGGCGGTCTTGAGGCCCAGGTATGGTCCGAGTGGATAGGTACTCAGACGCACTGCGGGTGGTTTCTGCCAACTGAATGCGGAACAGGATCAACCCCGCTAGTTTTCAGAAATGGTTTGGTCAACACAATAGGTTTCCTCTAAAGGAGGAGGGTATCGCATATTAAGGGGAGCCATCCCGATAAATTCGTAAAGATCTGTGCCTGCCGTTTTCCAAATGTGGAGGCATTGGGCATTGAAAGAGGGAACGGCTTTCGTTTGTCCTTGAAGCGTTACCATGTCTTCCAGACCTGCCACGTGGCCAATCAGGAGGAATTCATTGCCTTGCCACTTACCGTCGTCGTCCATAGTTCCGGGAAAATGCATAAAGAAGGGACGATGGGGTTGGGGTTCCGGAGTCGACCGTGTCTCCGGTCCTGAATAGGTATTTTCAGGAAAGGGTAACCACTCTGCCTTAACTGTCACACCCCTTGTGGTCGTTTCGGCACGTACAATACGTCCGGCAAGTTGAACCGGTTGGTTGTGAAACTGCATCGGATAATTCCTGACTGCATCATAATCCTCTGCAGTTTTGATGATTGGCACTTCTGGAATTGGAAAGCTCGGGAGGTGTGCACAGCCGTGCACGACAAGAGTCAGTAGGACACACCAAGCACCAAGACTGTCAAGATACACCAAAGAAAAGAATTCCCGTTCCTTCTGATGGCTGGGTAGGCAATGGTTGATGGAATCGCTCTTACCTGCAGACACAAGTGGTGTACCACGGGTAACATTTCATACATTTCTCATATCTGTCGGATTCAGCAGGAATGCTCCCAATCTCCCGTTAAACAACCCCGCCAATCCCCTTGAGGAACCAGGCTTATTGATTAGATGAATGATTGACAAGTCAGGCGCATGGTACATGCGATCACGACAGATCGCGCGAAAAAATCTTGTATCGAAGATTTTCCTATTTGGTTTTAAAAAAAGCGATCCCGGTAAATTAATTGATGCATAAGGCCAGCCCTGCGCATCATCGGCGTATTCTTATCCAAACGGTGTCGTTTCCCTCGCCGAGTTTCCACTTCAATAGTTCCATCATCGATTACCTGCACCACCTTCCAAAACTTTTCAATGATGTAGGAATAGCATTCCCCGTGTTGGGTAGGCTGGATGGCTTTGGCTCGCGGACTTGGATGGGACGAATTTTTGCTCTTGCTGAAAACAACGAAGTCTCCAGGCCTGATCCTCATGAGCTAACCCCTCCTTTACGTTGCCAAAATCGACTCATTACGGTGCATTTTCGCTCAAGTTTAAATGAGTTCTTATATCGTATCCTTTTTTTTCTAATTTGCAACTCTACATATTTACCAAACTCAGTACCCTATTTGTCCTGTCATTTTTTTGCGTTGACAAACCGCCTTTCCAAGTATGTGGTAGGGAAGGGTTGGGTCTGTGAAGGGGCCTGTTGAAAAAAGCCGCCAGCGGCGTTCTCGCCATTTTCCCGTGCTCACGTACGAAGCGTACGCTCCGCGCGTAAAAACGGCTGCGGCCTTCCCTTCGGCATGACTCAGGGCAGGACTGGACAAACCCTTCGGGAAGACTCAGTGCATGCTTTTTTGAACCGACCCGGAGCCTTTGATGGGTAATCTCATCCTGCGCAAATTTGCCCTTGAACATCCTTATTATTCAACACTCCCTGAAGAGAAAAACCCATCAACATGGCTTAAATCTTTTCTGGAGACACGGCCGATGCTTTCGAATAACAAGTCGATCACTCAAGGGCTTACCCGGCGCTCTATTTTACCATCCGGCGGATAACCAGGAATGATTTGAATTACCCATAGACCAACCGTGCCCAATTCCTCTTTGACAGTCGGACAGGCCTCGATATCTTTCAAAATCATTCTGTTAGGAGTTTTTCTGGAGAAGGGCGGATTCGAGGCATGACATGCCTTACGGTTGCCCGTCCATAATCAAAAACAGAATTATCGGGACCAGTGCAAAAAATGTGATGGGATTGATGATGGTTTGGAGTCAATTCATCACAAGGTGAATTTAACATGGACGTAACATAGTCGACATTTTTGGGTAACAATTATGACACACAATACTTGGCAGAGCGAGGAATTCCCAAATGCGTTGGAGGTTTCGAATGAAAAGTTGGATTATTCCTATTCAATTGTGTCTGGTCTTTGGCCTTATTGTGAGTCCCATTGGTTGTGCAAGCGTGAATTCGGTGAATGGTGTCTCGACTGCTCTCGTTCAGGGAGAACAGATGTTCAATGAGGGAAGGCTCAATGAAGCGGAAGAAATATTTTCAATGGCTCTTCGAGAGAATTCTCATCAGCCCGAGATCTTAAATGCTCGGGGGTATGTCTATGCTAGGCGAGGAGAGTGGGTTAGAGCGATTAAGGATTTTGAACAGTCGGTTAGACTGGCTCCACAAAACCGCCAATATACCGATAACCTTGGGCTAGCCTATTTGCAGGCGGGGTTTCCTGACAGAGCATTACGAAATTTTTCACAAATTTTGGAGCATGCCCCTGATTCACCCCAAACGTTGAATCATCGAGGTTTGGCCTTTAGTCGACTGGGTCGGTATCAAGAAGCTATTCGCGATTATTCAAAAGCTTTACAACTTGATAATCATCAGAGTGAGATCTATCTCAACCGGGCTGTGGACTATATGAAAACCGGGTTTGTGGATGAAGCCAGAAGGGATCTGGATGAGGCGATCCATCTCAATCGTTCGCTTCCTCAGGCGTATGAAAGTCGAGGACTTCTTGCTCTAGGGGAAGGAAATACGCAGTTAGCCATTCAGGATTTTACCGCCGCGATCCGTCTGGGGGCAGATGGGGGGTTGGTCCATTACAATCGAGCGGTAGCCCTATCAATGGCAGGAGATTTAGTGAACGCTGCCCAGGAATATCAATTGGCGTGTGCACGGAATGTTTTTCAAGCTTGCAGCAAAGCTCTCCATTCCACGGCCGCACCTCAATTGTTGTAACGTTTACACAAGGAGAGAAGATTGAAAATGACGACCCTGCCATTCCTAAGCCACAAGGACTACAGCAGGGTCGCCTTACATCTGGGCTTTACGTGCCGGAACAATACATCTCTTTCATGACCGGATAACCCAAATCAACATTCGGTTGATGGTGCTCAATTTCTGTACCCCCCGTTTTCCACACGTGAAGGCAACGGGCATGGAGGTAAGGCACCTTTCGAGATAGTCCTACTGCCGAAACCATTGATGTGGTCCCTTCCATTACCCCGACAACAAGAAATTTATTTCCGGGTAACCTCCCCTCCCAATCAAGTTGTCCAGGATAAAAAAAGGCAAATTGGTCTGATTTCATCGGTCTTTTGTCAGTTGGCCCCTCAAACTCATTGTTAGGATACGGCAACCATTCCGCTCTTACAATGGACCCTTCCGCGGTGTCTTCGACGCCGATCATACGCCCTGCCAGTTTAATCGCTCGTCCTTGATACACATCAGGTTGTGCCGTTAAGACACCAAAATCTGATTTTGATTTCAAAGCTTCACTCCCATTGGAAGGGAAAAGAGATTGCGAGGCACACCCCATGCTGAATGTTAACGAAGCCCCAACCGCAAGAATAATTGAATTTCTCACGATACACCTCCTTAATTTGTAACTTTATTTACTTATAAACCATTCTACTCCCTGTTTTATTAACCTACAAATAACATATAGGTAACCTTAGAAAATTTCACAATTGTGACAAAACTATTTCTAATAATGAATTTTACGTAATCAAGGAAAATATATTTTCCACTCCTAAATTCCCATTCGAATTTAATGGTTGGCCTGGAGCGTCGGGCATCATGAGCGATCAGCCGTCAGGGGAATTCGCAGCAACCATCCCGTCAAGAAGAGGATGGGAAAGATCAACTCAGCCAAAGAACTCCTTCTCCAACTGGCCTAGAAAGCAGGAACCTAGCAAGATCCGGAAAAATCAACATTCCATTCGGCCAAAAATATGGACGGGTCACGGGTTCGACTCATAATCCATGGCCAAACATTGTTCATCAATTGTAGTGGAACATTCTGTCACACATTCTTGAGACCATCTCTGCACCGATCACGCGACGGATGTGGCCTCATTGGTCGTGTAATGGGTTGAAGGAAAAATTACCCGTCAGATGAATCCGACCTAACTCTGTCTCCCTTCCTGCTCTTTTCACTTCGTCCCATTCTCTTGTTAGTTTTTCCCGCTTCGGGCTCTTAGCGTCTGTCACAAAAAATTTACCTGCCTGTGATGGGGGTGTCATTTCTGCTGCGTAAAGTCTGGGTAAGAATAATCATCAACATACACCAGCGCATGCGGAAGGAGCATGGTATGCAAAAATGGATTGACACTCGCGGAGGTTTCTCACGGTATTCACAAGGTTCAACTACTCAGGTAGGTTCACAGAGCCCTGGTTCCCTGTGGTCTTTGGTCCTGGCCGGGGGACATGGGGAGCGTCTTCGGGACTATACCGAACAGCGTTTTGGTTCGTATCGACCGAAGCAATATTGTGCGTTTCTTGGAAAACGATCGATGATCCAACATACGTGGAGGCGGGCAAAAGCTCTCTGCTTACCCCACCAGGTTGTGACGGTGATGGATCAATCACACTGGGGCTATGTACGGACGCAATTGATCCAGGAACCTCTGGGCCGCTTAGTTTGGCAACCCGACAATCGAGGAACCGGACCTGGCGTGTTTCTGCCGCTTGCCTATATCCGAGCGCATGATCCTCAGGCCACGGTGGTTCTGTGGCCCTCAGATCATTTCATTTTCCCGGTTGAGCCAATGATTCAAGTGGTTCGTGAGGCGGCGGCCCTGGTCCAGGAACAACCTCATCGTATGGTGTTGTTGACTGTTCCTCCTCAATCGCGTGAACAAGACTATGGGTGGGTAATTCCAGGTGATCGTCTTCCGCATTCTGGAGGGATTCAGATCAGGGAAGTGCAAAGATTTGTGGAAAAACCACAAGGGTCCCAGCTTGAGGACATTGCCCTGAGTGGAGGGCAATGGAATACCTTGGTGTTGATTGCCAATGTCCAAACCTTATGGGAAGCCGGTCGTCAGTGTATTCCGGAAGTGGTGCTGCCTCTTGAAGAACATGCGGGCGGGATTGGTACCTCAAGCGAACTTCAACGATTACAGCATCTCTATCGGACGATGCCCACGAGAAATTTTTCCAGTGATCTGTTGTCGCTGATTCCTCAGCAATTACACATGATGGACCTGACCGGGGTTTATTGGAGTGATTGGGGAAGGCCGGAGCGCATTCAGGAGACTCTCGCGTATATGAGCGGGTATGAACTCTTTGAAGCGAAGGGTCCGTCGGCTCGAAAGACTTGGATGAAGGCTCCTGAGCACAAGACAGTTCAGGAGGAATTCACCATTGTTATGGGCTAGAGAATCTGATGATTCAATGCGATGCCTGTGTCGCCCGGATGACTGGCCATAAGGCTCACAGTCGATGGCCACCCTGATGGCCCGGGTTAGGATGAAGGGCCAGCCCCGATTGTCGGGGCTTGGTTTCAGGAGATGTTCCAAGAGAAAGAGAGGGAATGTATGAGTAGAGTGAGATCGGAAGGTGAGGGAGACTGCGCCCCAAAAGCTTCGTCGCAGGACAGATCCGGTACGATCCAATTGCGGTGCCGTAGTTGTGGTCTGGAGTGGGAGCCGGCCTATTACCAAGAAGGATGTCCGCTGAGGGAATTGGAAACAGTGTTTCTTTCTGAAAATTGGTTTTTAGTGCCTGGCGAAGCCACGAGTTAATTTTGACAGAGGCGGGGAGATGTGTTGGCTTAGCTAAAAAAAACCGACGACTTCTCATTCACTGTCTTCAGAAGGAAGGCGGCTGGGTGGGCTTCCCCTTCCAGTTTGCAATAAACCAATCCTGGGCCTGAAATGGTGCTTCATTTTCCAAAGGCTTGACGCGAGTGTAGGTTCCATCGGCTTGGAGTTGTCGCGTGTGCATGTTGTCCTTCAGGTAGGGACGTAAGATGGTCTCAACAATGAAGGTTCGCAGTGTGGAATTCTCAATCGGAAATAAAACTTCAACCCGCCGGTCCATATTGCGGGGCATGAGATCCGCACTTCCCAGAAATAATTCATCCTGCCCTCCGTTACGAAAATAATAACAGCGGGAATGCTCAAGAAATCGTCCCACGAGAGACGTGACCGTGATGGTCTGGCTAAGTCCTGGGATGCCGGGGCGGAGCCCGCACATCCCACGGACCATGAGTTCAATCTTGACCCCAGCTTGAGAGGCTCGATACAAAGCCTGAATAGATGCTTTGTCGACGAGAGAATTTACCTTAAAGGCCAGGTAGCCGTCTCCATGTTCTTGTTGGCGGGATATCTCCCGATTGATTCGCTTGATGATATTCGTTCGAATCCCCATCGGCGCAATCAAGAGTTTCGCGTAGGAGTCTTTTTTGGAATATCCCGTCAAGGCATTGAATAGATCGGTAATATCTTCGCCGAATACCGGGTGACAGGTAAATAAACTAAAGTCCGTATAGAACTTGCTGGTGATGGGGTTATAATTTCCGGTTCCGAGATGTAGATATCGACGAATGCCATCCGATTCCCGACGAACGACCATGCAGACCTTGGCATGTGTTTTCAGGCCCAGGACACCATACACCACATGCACGCCTTCATCTTCTAATTTTCTTGCCCATTCAATATTGTTTTCCTCATCGAATCGGGCTTTGAGTTCCAGGAGAACGGCAACCTGCTTGTCATTTTGTCGGGCTTCCATGAGGGCGTCGACCACTGGGGAGTTGATACCCACTCGATAGAGTGTCTGTTTGATCGCTATTACCTTCGGGTCCAGAGCGGCTTGTCGAATGAAATCGACGACAGGTGAGAAGCTGTCGAATGGGTGATGAAGGAAGATGTCCTCGCGTTTGATGAGTGAAAACAGTGATTCTTTTGAGGAGGAGTCGTGCAGCATATTGGGGAAATGAGGTGAAAATTTCAGATCCTGTCGGTCAATGGCTGTGAGCTCAATGAGATTCGAAAGGCCGAGACGGAAATCATAGGTGTAGACTTGATAGGGCGCTAATTTCAGGTTTCGGACCAGGATATCTTTGATGGAATCCGGCATATGCCGGTCCAGTTCCAATCTCACGACCGAACCGAATTGGCGTAAATCAATTTGTTCTTCGATGGCAGCCAGGAGGTCGCCGGCTTCATCTTCTTCGATTTCAAAATCTGCATCCCTGGTAATTCGAAAAAAGTAGGAGGATTCAATGATGAGACCGGGAAATAACAAATCCAGATTGGCTGCGATGATGTCTTCAAGCCAGACAAAAACGGTGCTTTCTGGTCCAGATCCCAATCCCAGTTGTTCATCGTCGGATACCTGGGATTCATCCGGAATCCTGACAAGCCGTGGAAAATTAGATGGGACTTTTAGGCGGGCAAAACATTCTCCACGATCAGGGTCTTTAGCCACCACGGCGAGATTGACCGTGAGGTTGGATATATGAGGAAAGGGATGACTGGGGTCAAAGGCCAACGGGGTCAGGGCCGGAAAAATTTCCTTTCGGAAATATCGCCGGAGTAAAGCCAGTTGTTTGGGTTTGACGTCTGGATAGGAGAGAATGCGGATGCCCGCATTTACCAGGTGGGGAAACAGGTCATCCTGCCAGCACCGGTTTACACGGGAAAAGCACTTTAGGAGAGCTTCACGGGTTTGTCCTAATTGATCCGAAGGACTCAGCCCATCCAATGCGGCATCCAATACCCCGCTGGACAATTGTTCGCGTAATCCGGAAATCCGGATCATGAAAAACTCGTCAAGATTATTGAAGAAAATCGAAAGGAATTTTACTCGTTCCAGTAATGGGTGGCTCGGATCTTCGGCTTCTTCCAGTACCCGTTTATTGAACTCGAGCCAACTTAGTTCCCGGTTCAGGTACAGCTTGGGGTCATCGAGATTATCAATGACCTCAGGTGTTTTGGGAGCCGTTGGTTTTGTTTGATGAGTCATGTTCAGATCTCCTATTATGCCTGTTTTGAATGAAGAGTCATTTTACCTGTTCGAGGTGACTTTGGCCTATTATCATCCCAATAAAACGGGTCTATGCCGACGTAAACGATTCATAGAGGATTGGCCTAAGGTTTTATAGTTTTTCCCCTTGTTTTTGAAGTTTTTTCCATTGTTTCGGGATTTGTTGATACACCTGGGATTGCCGGTTGCGTAACCGTTCCACCATCAGTCCGGTGACATAAGGGATGCCGATTCCCCGGGAATGTTGTTTGAGAGCGAGGAGCCGTTGCTCGGCCACCAGAGCATCTTGATGTTGACCCAGCAGATCCTGAGTGTATTTCGCTTGTTCAAGAAACCGTTTGGCACGTTTGCCAATCAAGGGCTCGGCGAGTTCAAGCGCATATCGCGCTCGCTTTAAGAGTATTCGAGTGCGATGCAGTTCAGCTTTCGGGAAAGAGCTGTTTGAGGTATTCACAAAATCCTGAACTTTGTGAAAGGCTTTTCTCGCTATATCGGTAATCGTGAGTGGAGACAGCTGAAATGGTAAACGGGTTAGTGAGTCCTCAAAATGATTCAGGAGATTGAGATACCGGTCGCTACGAAATTCCTCCAGAAGTTTGGCCCGGGCCATAGATCTCTGATCTTCAAATTTCTGGAGAATTGATTGAAATGCACGCTGTTCTTGTATGGAGAGGTCATGGAAATTTTTCCGAAATGAACTTAAAAGGACATCCCAATCTCTGACCTCGCCCAACAAAGAGCCAACCCAGCCCAGCTCCTGGCGGACATGCTCTGTCCATTCGGGTGCGAAAAACATACGTACCGCTCGAAGGATGGCTCTCATGCGGCGGGTCGCGACTCGCATGCGATGGAGCGCTTCGCTATCCCGACCCAAACGGGTCCCGGGATCATGTTGCAACATCTGAAGAAATTGGGAATGAAGCCTTTCTCGAATATGTTCTGTCGGTGGTGCTGAAGAATCACTGAACTCGAGGGCAAGCGGATAGGGAAGGTGTAGTGCCTGAAAAATCTTGGGTTGTAAAGGTTTCTCTTCTGCCCCGGCATGAAGCAAGACTTTTCGGATAGGCTTGAGTTGTGCGGCCGTGCCTTCCTGTAATTCAACCTCTAATTCCTGGAATGAATGCACAACTTTTTTGTTTTTAATGAGGGCCACGGAATCCTGGACGACTTCCGCGATAATCTGGCTGTCTTCCCGAATGCGTACCCCTTTTCTCTTTGTCCGGAGTTTTCCGAGTTGAATGGCCTCCTGTTTTCTAAAAAAAGCCGTTAATAAGTCCTGAAATTCCCAGGGAATGCTGCGACTGCCGGAATCAATTCTCAACTCCAGGCGAACGGCACCGCTGGGTATTTTTAATTGCCAGACCCCATGGGCATGTTCCACTCGTTTTCGGAGTGTCAGACCCAATTGCCCGAGTCGATGTTGCTCGCTGTCAAAATAGGTGGATGTGAATACGCGGGTCGGGATCGGTTCCCCGATGTCGGGAGGAATTTGGAAACCAGATGGAATCCGAAACTTAATTTCGTCTTCAATCGTTTGGTGAATTTTCCATGGCATAACAACTCATCTTGCAATATTCAATGTGCCGTGGTCCGTTTGAAAGAAATCTTCACGGGACTGGGTTGAGATTCAAGACATACGCGCTACTTTCTCAGAAAATCATTGAAAAAGAAAGGAAAAAATCGGTCTCATTTTACCTGAATGGATCGCAAAAAAGTGTGAAGTTTTCGGGTAATCACCTATATTTACCTGATAAATGTCGGGTTTTCCCCTGCAGGGCCTATGGGGTCACTTTCACGCCCCGGTGATCACGGGGTGAGCGCACTTGATCTAAGGAAACGGGTATCTCTTCCTGCAAGCTCTGTCACACGATGGGTGATTAAATCTGAATAGGACTGGTAAAAAACATTTTGTATTCCGGAATACGAGAAAACCTATGTCACCAAAAACGGGAGTTCAGTATACTACCAGGAGGGGAAGTGAGGGACAGACTACACAGGAGAAAAATTGATGTATGAAGACTTGTCCAGTAAGCAACTGACTCAATTGTTGCAAACGGCTGTCGAGGCGGCCCACGTGGCGGCTGTTCCCATTCGAGCTTATTTTGAAACGCAGGATCTCCGTATCAGAGAAAAAAGCGATGGTTCACCGGTGACTCAAGCCGATCAAGAGGCGGAAGCGCTTATCCGTACTCAATTGCTTTCCAACGCCGCAATCGGGCCTCTTGATATTCTTGGTGAAGAAGGAGGGTTTCAGGGAACAGGAACAAGATGGCAATGGATCGTGGATCCTATCGATGGAACACGATCCTTTATCCATGGGATCCCGTTATTCGGCACCATTATCGCCTTGGTTGATACTCGGGAAACCTTTCCTGTCCTCGGGGTGATTCATCTTCCCATGCTTGGACTCACCTATGCCGCGGCCAGGGGACAAGGGACCACCCGACAAGGAAAAGCTTTGCATCTTCCAGAAGAGCTCCCTATTGAAAAGGCCATTATCGGGGCAGGCGATTTTGCTCAATTTTCCAGTGTTCATCGGGAGGCGGATTATCATCAACTATTAAACATGTCCGGGTATGTGCGTGGGTATACCGATTGTTTTGGACATAGCCTGGTGATCAGTGGAGCCCTTGGCGCAATGGTGGATCCAGCCTTGAACCCGTGGGATATCCTGGCTACCCAGGTGTTAATCGAGGAAGCTGGAGGGGCGGCAATCCTTCGTCCCTCGAAGGTTTCCGGAAAGGTTGATGCAGTATTTGGGAATCGTTTGCTCGTTCAACATCTTGTGCGGGAACTCGCCTTTTAAAATCAGCGGGGCTTTTCGGGACGATGCGTTCCTTCTTAGAGCATTCCTGCCGTGCTGTATCAGGCGCCCATCATAAGCATGTCTCCCGTGTTTCGAATTCTCTGCATGTAATCGGCTGAGATTTACCCGTTTGTAACCTTCCCATAACGGGTAGGAAATGTGTGTCGGGTACCATTTCCGCTAGGTCTGGTACCATACGTATAAATTTTTATGGCTGATTCGGATGTGTTCATAGGGAATGACCAGATTATCCGAGAGTGTCAGGTGATCGCTATGAGGGATCTTGTCCTTGATCCACAAACATTTCGAGTTGTCTTTCGAGCGCAAGCGGTCCTTCTCACACGCCTTGAATTTCGGTTATTGGAACAATTGCTTGCTTGCGAGGGGAGGTTTCTGTATCGCCAGGATCTCTTGAAACGCGTCTGGGGACCGCAGGTCTCTGTTGAAGTTCGGACCGTAGATGCTCATATAGTCCGACTCCGGCGGAAACTACAGCAATTGGGCGATCAAGGCCCCACTATTGAAACAGTCTGGGGTGTGGGGTATCGTATTCCGATCATTGATGATTATCCTGTCTCCTCCTGAAGATTTCCTCCTTGCAAAGTCTGATGCCTGTATTGACCACGGAATCCTTGTGGGAATGAACGGGTAGAGCCAAACCCATTTTGAAGGAGTTTAGCCCTATGAAACGGCTTGCGGTTATCGATATTGGCACCAATTCCATTCACATGGTTTTAGCCGAAATTGGAAAAGGGTTTTCCTATAAGATTGTTGACCGTATAAAAGAAATGGCCAGGTTGGGGGATGGAACCTTTACATCTCAGCGGCTGTCTCCAGAGGCCATGGACCGTGGGTTGAGCGTCCTAAAACGATTTTCCATGCTGGCAAAGAATAAGGGATTTGATCCTATATTACCGATTGCCACCAGTGCGGTCCGCGAGGCAAAAAATGGAGGGGATTTTTTAAAATTCGTTCGCAAAGAGCTTGGTCTTCGGGTGCGGGTCATCACCGGTGAGGAAGAGGCCCGCCTCATCTATTTAGGCGTAAGGAATAGCATGGACCTCGCCCATTTTCCCGCCATGATTGTGGATATCGGGGGCGGATCGGTGGAATTAATGGCTTGTACGCAAACGCGCTTAAAATTTGTGAGGACTCTCAAACTAGGAGCGATTAGGTTGAAAGATCAATTCCTCAAAGCAGATACTCCTGATAGAAAAATGATCCAACGTCTGGAAAATCTGGTCAGTCAAACTTTGAAGAAATCTTTATCCTCGAAGAAACGTGACCTTCAATTTAATCAACTTGTGGCCACATCGGGGATGGCGGGAAACCTCACGGAAATCATTTATCTGACACGGACCGGGAGGCCCCTCACACAAATCGACATGGCCACGATCGAGTTAGATGAAGTCAGAGAGGTTGAGAGGCTATTGCGGACAAAAGATACGCAGGCGCGGTTGAAGATCCCCGGCCTGGACCCCAGACGTGTGGATACCCTGTATTCCGGTGTCTTGGTGTTGCGTATGCTTATGGAACGTATCGGGGTCAAACAAGCGCGCATCAGTGATAAAGCGATTCGTGAAGGGGTCATTTACGATTTCATCCAACAGCATCAGGCAGGGTTGCGGGCGGAACAGGAAATTCCTCAGGTTCGTCGCCGACAGGTCTTATTGTTGGCCAGACGCTATCAATATCCAAAAAACCATGCGCATCATGTGGCGAAATTGGCGTTAAGTTTGTTCGATCAGACCCAATCATTGCATCAACTTGGCGACAGAGAACGGGAGTGGTTGGAATATGCGGCCATCCTTCACGATATTGGGCATCATATTAGTGAGAATAAACACCACAAACATACCTACTATTTGATAACCCATGCCGATCTTCCCGGGTTTTCGTCTGAAGAAGTAGCCATTATCGCCAACGTGGCCCGATATCATCGACGCGGCCAACCTACGATCAGGCATAAAGGATTTCGCCTCTTAAATCGCGATCAGAGAAAAGTTGTGCCATGTCTCAGTGCGATTTTACGAATTGCCGATGGTCTGGATCGTAGTCATTTTTCTGTGGTCAGGAAAATTTCCATTGAACTCGGGAAGCCTCTGCGCCTCCATGTCTTGTTTCGCTATGACCCGGAATTGGAGTTGTGGACGACAGAACGAAGGAAAAAACTGTTTGAGAAAATTTTTCATTGTCCTGTTGAATTGGTGGCGCCCACAGTTAAATCTAAATCGGTCGCCTAATGGCTTCTCGTCGTGCTTGTCTTTCTTAAAAAGAAACTCATTTTTCCGGAATATCGCTTGATCCCGTAAACGATAGTTAGCCAGGCCTTTCTCGAGTTCCTCCGTGCACTCTCCCCTTGCGCTCCTTTTAAGCTGACTTCTTTTTCACGTTAAGACAGATACCCTTTTGTTTGAGATAATTTGTGGCCGGAATGAAATTTGCCCTATCCCTCCAATTGGGGGTGGTACCGTTTGCGTCGCTCTCTTTAATCTAACGGTTCGACAGATTGAGTTTCTGGTTTCCTTTCAAACAGAAACGTCCTATCCCAACCACAAGGAGGAGTTATGGCAGAATCCTATGAAAAGGGCGCATTGCAAGTGTCAACGGCAGGACTTGAAGAGGAAGGGTATCAAATGTATTTAGGCCAGAAATGTCGATTGAGCGGTGTGTTAAAAGTCCAGGGGATGGCGCGAATTGATGGATTTGTTGAAGGGGAGATTTATGGAAGCGATCTGATTCAAGTGGGAAAAGATGGAAAGCTTGAAGCCACCGTTAAGGCTAAAGACATTGTCGCACAGGGTCCTTTACGAGGGGACTTTGTTGCTCAACAAAAGATACAGCTCTTGGCCCCAGCGACATTGGAAGGGAAAATCGATGCACCGGTTTTTCTGCTAGAAGAAGGCGTCTTCGTCAATGGACTGGTGAAAATGGGGGTGGTGTGCCCTGCAGCCTCCTAAGCCAAATGTACGTATTTAAACAGATGTATCGAGTGAAAAGCCGTGGCATCGAACGCGTATTGTTCTCTTATTCCCACGACTCATGGTGAAGTGTGGTCCACAAGGCCCTTAGCGTAGCGCTCTGAGCTGCGCAGGGGCCATCCACCATACTAAATTGCCCTGCCCTACTCCGACGGTTCCATCAAAAGAAATAAGACAGCTTCCAGCCTTTTTGACTGAAAGGCCGGAGCAGTTTTTTCCAAAAATCATCAATGCGGCTGTTTGGCCAAGATGAGGTTCATGCCCGACGCACATGACGAAGGCATCCTTTGGCAATGTTTGTAAAATCTCGAATAGCAGTATGGGCGATTGATCATAGACCAACTCAGGACAAAGCTGAATGGTTGCCTTGATCTGTAGAGCCTCCTTGGTAATCTCCGCCGTTTGTTGCGTACGGATTAAAGGGCTGCATAAAAGGTGGGAGGGCTTTATGCCGATTCGTTTGAGCCCTGCAGCCACCTGTTTGGTTTTGGTAATCCCTTCTTTCGTCAGAGGGCGTTCGCGTTCAGAGCCCTCCCATTCCTCGGTGTTAACGGCAATGCCATGGCGAAGTAGAAGACAATTCATATGGACATCTCCTTATTTTGACCCATTATGAGCGACTAGTTCGATTATCATACCTCAAAAATAACATCTCTACAGCCTCTGCAAAAGTTAAAAATTGCCAAGGTGAAACTGAAGACCGGGACACCCCAATGAGCAATACACAGAAAGTGTTCACTTGGAATTGAAATTGCGCAACGAAGGCAACCATAGAATGGGGCAAAGCAACGTCTTGGCATTTCTCTGTCAATCATTTTGGGCAGAAAACCCATAAGCCCAGGATTTTGGCTACAAGATAACTGCTCCGACGACGGCTACGGTAATCTTTGATAACGGTATAATTACATCGCGATTTTCTCTTAGGATGTCGATATGGGGCACGCCTACGACGATAAAAAGGAAGCAGGGGCGAGTAGGGATAACTAGCGCAGAAGGACAACGCTGGTTACCAGTCTGAGGTTTCCAGCCTGATTTCAGCCTGTCATGAACTCGACAAATTGAAGGTATATGATTAGGGAGTCAGCTGGCGTTTTTTTAACGCCGATCAACCAATTATGTGTTTGTGTAAGGCCAACCTAAGTATCCATGGAGGAATGCCTGACATAAGCCAACACAGCATACGTATTGCCAAAGATGCTGAAACCAAAGAGACAGGCTTGTGAAATAAACCTTTCATGATCAGAGAGCATCATAATCAGGAGAAGAAAGCACACAAACCATAGCCCAAGAATACGGGCACCGTATGCTTCGGGGATGGTTGCTTTAGGAAAGAATTTTTAATGGCGAGGTGATCTAGTTTCGTTTGTGCCTCTCATTCCTACGCATGCGACGTGTAATGACCATCTTGACAATTGGGAAATTTGCGCTAATAGTATCGAAAATCGATATCGATAAACGATAACAGAATCTAATTTCCCAAGCTGAAGTCTTTATGCCCACCAGTAATCACGAGCCTACTCGGCGCATGGTGCGCCAATTTTTCCTGGGTTTCGTCAAAATCCATATTTTAACCATGCCGCTGAGGAGCCCGTCTGTGGGGTTGATTTGGCTCAGGAATTGGCTAGCCATGGTTACCAGCTGAGTCCAGGCACCCTTTATCCAACATTGCACGGACTGGAAGCGGCAGGATATCTCCGATGCCAACTGGAGCTTCAATCGGGACGCCGCCGAAGAACCTACACCATCACCAGATCCGGCCGACAAGCCTTAGTTCAAGCCAGACAGCAAATACGAGAACTACCAGAAGAGGTCATGAATCGAGAAACGATTTGACGAAAGGAGACTGCTGGAAACAGTTACTCATCAATTCCGTGATATGAATTAAGGGTGCACAGGAAGGATGAGAAGAAAAAGAAGTGTTCCAAATTCATCTAGCCCCATCCTGGGTCATTCTTCAACACGTAAAAGGTCAATGATCATTATAATTATAAATAAGAAGGACACCTCAATGAATCTGTTGCCAACCCTCCTGGCAATCTTTTTTTGTCTATATGTGGCCATAGAAGCTTGTCATGCTCAACAGCCTGAACCGTTGTCCACTCACCTGACCTTGCTGCATGCCATTGAATATGCCTTGAATCATTATCCTGCGGTGCGGGAATCCTTAGCCAAGCAAAAGGAAGCTCAATCCGGCATCGATTTGGCAGAGACAAGCTATCTCCCACGGGTGGAAATCGGCGTTCAAGGAAGTCGATCGACCTTTAATAATGTCTCGGGGATGTTTTTCCCGAATTCTTTTTTGCAACCGATCTCCGGTCCTGATCTGGGACGCAATTCTTATAGCAGTAGCTGGGGCAGTGCCGCGGGCATTCTGCTGGAATGGGAACCCTTTGACTTCGGGTTGAGATCGGCACAGGTGGATACCGCTCAGACAATGGAGCGTCATTCGCAAGCCTTTATCACGCTCACCCAACTCGAAGTGGCTTTGGCTGTGGGGGATGCCTATATCGATGTTATGATGGCTCAGGAATCACGCCAGGCTCTTCAATCAAATCTAGATCGCCGCGTAGTCTTCGCCAAGACCGTGGATGTTCTGGTACGCAATCAATTGCGGGCTGGAGTTGACGGATCCCGTGCACAAGCTGAGACGGCGGTTGCACAAACTCATTTATTGGAAGCCGAACAAGTTGAACGTTCACGAATGGCTACATTGTCTCAAGTGCTGGGAGTGGCGGGCACGGAAATTTCAATTAAGGATCCCATTTTGGGAAGTTCCCCTCAAGGATCAGTTTCCGACAAGAAGGATCCAGCACAGCACCCCTTAGCCTTAGTCCAAAAAGCTGCAGCCGATATTCCGAAAATGAGGGAAGAGGCCTTAGCCCATGCCTGGGTACCAAAATTCAATTTACAAAGCGCCTTTTTCGGCCGTGGCAGTGGATGGGACAACCAGGGTAAACGAGGTGGCGGCGGGGAAGGGCTATTGCCGGATGTGCCGAATTGGTCGGTTGGCCTAACGGCGACCTTTTCCCTGTTGGATTCTTCGACCATCCGCGCACAAAAACAACAAGAGCATTATCGCAATCTGGCCGAAATGGCACGCTACGATCGAGTGATTCAAGAACTGACCGCGCAGCAGGTAAAAGCTCGATCGCTCATGGAGAGTACCAAGCGCATTGCCGAAAACACGCCAATCCAATTACAAGCCGCTCGCCTGACGGAATCCCAAGCGGCTGCTCAATTTAAAGCCGGTTTGGCCACAGTCGTGGATGTGGCTGAGGCGCAGCGGCTTGTGGTTCAGGCAGAAGTGGATGATGCGCGGGCGCGTCTCGGTGTGTGGAAGGCTTTGTTGGCCTTATCAGGAGTTCAGGGCGAGCTGTCAGAATTTTTACGGCTTGCGCGCCCGTCTTCTTCTTCACCCGGCCGTTAAATGAAGCTCCTTCTCTTTGCCCTCCGGCGACCCGTGACCATTATGGTGCTGGTCGCGGCCATGGCCTTATTTTCATATCTGGTGGTCAAACGGATGGCCATCGACATCTTCCCGAATTTGGGCCTGCCCGCCATTTACGTTGCCCAACCCTATGGAGGCATGGACCCGGCCCAAATGGAGGCCTATCTGGTCTCGTTCTATGAATACCACTTTCTCTATATCACTGGCATCGAGCACGTCGAATCCAAATCCATCCAGGGTGCCGCATTGATGAAATTGTTTTTTCATCCGGATACGGATATGGATCAGGCCTTGGCGCAGACAGTCGCCTATGTGAATCGATCCCGTGCGTTTATGCCCCCTGGCACGGTGCCACCCTTTATTTCGAGATTCGATGCCGGAAGTGTACCGGTTGGGTATTTGGTTTTTCAGAGCCAGACACGGAGCCTGAAGGACATTCAAGATCTGGCCCTGTTCAGAGTGCGTCCGATGTTTTCCGCGGTCCCAGGGGTATCTGCCCCTCCGCCCTTTGGAGGGACAGCTCGAACCATTGTGATTAAGGTGAACCCGGAACGGTTGCGGGCATTTGGCATGTCTCCGGAGGAAGTGGTTCAGGCTGTGCGAACGGGTAATATGCTTATGCCGGCAGGAAATGTCCGCATAGGAGAGTTGGCCTATTTGACCCCTGTGAATTCTGTTG
This sequence comes from Nitrospira sp. T9, assembly GCF_052156535.1. NCBI lineage: Bacteria > Pseudomonadati > Nitrospirota > Nitrospiria > Nitrospirales > Nitrospiraceae > Nitrospira > Nitrospira sp. T9. The sequence continues at coordinate 196,888 of NZ_JBQKUP010000038.1, read as the reverse complement.
TTGAAAACATCACAGAATTGGAACATCTGCCTATTCGATTGGGGCCAGGGCCCACGGTCTTTTTGAAAGACGTGGGAACCGTGGAAGATGGTGAGGACATTGTCACTAGTTATGCCATGGTGAATGGGCGACGCACAGTCTACATTCCGGTCACCAAACGGGCCGATGCCTCCACCATGGCTGTGGTGGATCGCATTAAGGCCTCGCTCCCGATTTTTCGGGATGCGGTGCCGGACGATATTCAGATTAGTTTTGAATTCGATCAATCAACCTATGTTACGAATGCGGTAAAGGCTGTCCTCGTGGAAAGTGCACTGGGAGCCGTCTTGACGGGATTAGTGGTGTGGCTATTTCTCCGGAGTTGGCGGAGTTCGGTGATAGTTGTGATGACCATTCCATTTGCTCTGTTCTCCGCCGTGGTGGCTTTGTGGGCAACAGGACAGACCATCAATATTATGACACTAGGGGGCTTGGCCCTGGCAGTGGGCATTTTGGTGGATGAATCCACAGTCACGATTGAAAATGTGCATGCCCATTTGTCTCGTGGGAAGAGCCTGGGGAGGGCTGTCAAGGATTCACGTGTTGAAGTGGTGGTGCCTCTTCTCCTGGCTATGCTGAGTATTTTAGCGGTGTTTCTCCCGTCCTTTTTTATGAGCGGAGTGGCGAAAGCCTTGTTTGTCCCGTTGGCATTGGCAGTGGGATTTGCCATGGCGGCCTCCTATATCCTTTCCACGACATTAGTCCCAGTCTTGGCTGTGTGGCTGTTGGGTGGGTATCCCAAGGCGGAGGGAAGAGAAGGTCCGACGATGCCAGCCTGGTATGTCAATGCCTTGAGCAGGACCTTGAGCCATAAGGAGCTGGTCCTCATCGGCTATGTGCTGCTCAGTATGGCAATTGTTATTGGTTTTGGTTCCAGGCTGGGGTTGGATATCTTTCCTCGAGTCGATACCGGCCAATTTCAATTACGAATTCTGGCTCCGGATGGGACCCGTGTCGAACGGACGGAAGTGTTGACGAAGGAAATTCTGGAGACCATCAAACAGGAAATCGGTCCGGAACGGATTAATATCAGTCTGGGGTTCGTGGGAGTTCACCCGTCAAGTTACCCGGTGAATACCTTGTATATGTGGAGCAGTGGTCCTCATGAAGCTGTGTTGTTGGTGGCACTGAAGCCGGGTTCCGATATTTCCTTGGAGCAGGTAAAAGAACGATTGAGGGAATTGTTACCCAAGCGTTTTCCCGGGACGCGTTATACCTTTGAGGGCGGTGATATTGTCACGCAGGTCATGAGCATGGGATCCCCGACCCCAATTGAAATCGCGATGAGCGGACCGAATATGGAGGCTAATCGGGCGTATGCGGAACGAGTGCGAGAGGAACTCTCACATCTACCAGCCATCCGGGACCTGCGCTTTGGGCAACCCTTGGATTATCCCACCCTGGAGGTGAGCGTGGATCGAGTGAGAGCAGGCCAGCTTGGTGTGACGGCCGGTGAAGTGGCCAAGGCGGTGGTCTCGGCGACCTCCTCAACACGTTTTGTGGAACCGATTTATTGGCGTGATCCCAATTCCGGAAGGGCTTATCAGGTGCAGGTGGAAATTCCCCAATCGGAATTCCAGTCCGTACAGGATATGCTCAATCTTCCGGTAAAGTTAGAAGGCGGGCGTGGGCCCTTGCTTCGTGACGTGGCAGAGGTCATTCCCGGAACCTCTATTGGAGAGTATGCACGGTATAACATGCAACGGATGGTCACAATTGTGGCCAATGTGACGGGCGAAGATTTAGGTCGGGCGGCGGAACATATTGAGGCCGCGTTAAATCGGGTCGGTCCACCTCCGAAAGGGGTTCGGGTGGACGTTCGAGGGCAAATTGCCCCGATGAGGGAGATGTTCGTCAACCTCCAACTGGGATTGGCCCTGGCCATGCTGAGCATCTTCCTGCTCTTAGCCGCAAACTTTCAATCTTGGCGAAGTGCCTTGGTCGTCTTGCTGACGACCCCTGCAGTATTGATGGGAGTCGTGCTTGTTCTGGCATTTTTCGGGACCACGCTGAATATTCAGTCGTTTTTGGGGGCAATTATGGCCACGGGAGTGGCCGTGGCGAATGCGATCCTTTTAGTGTCGTTTGCCGAACATCATCGGAAAGGAGGACTCTCATCGCTCGAAGCCGCCCGCGAAGGGGCACAAAGCCGGGCTCGCCCCATTCTCATGACCGGATTGGCCATGATCGTCGGAATGTTGCCGATGGCATTGGGCATCATGGAAGGAGGGGAGCAGGTGGCCCCTCTGGGACAGGCCGTGATTGGCGGGTTAGTGCTGGCTACCGTGTCCAGTTTGCTGATCTTGCCCGCAATATATGCGATTCTGGAGAAGGGGGGAGCCACTCAGTCTCCTTCATTAGATCCCGACGATCCCATGAGTGTCCACTATGAACCCTCGCACACCACCGTTCTCAAATAGCTAGGAGTTGCTATGTCAGGCAAGATGATCGGAATCGGGCTGGTGTTGATGGGACTTATTGCGGCAGGTGTAATGGTCCTGAGCAACGAAAGGCATGTTCCTCAGGACCCCACGGTTTCTTCTTCCTCAACTCATTCCCTGGACATATCAAGATCCCCTCCGGGCAGTACTCAACCGGTCTCGGTTGAAGTGGTGCCCGTTACCAGCCAGCAACTGAAAGAGATGATTCCCTTGCCGGGAGAATTGCTTCCTTTTTTAAGCGTCGATCTTTCTCCAAAGTTCACGGGAATCGTTGAATCCGTCAGCGTGGATCGTGGGGCAAAAGTAAAGAAGGGAGATATCCTCATCCAATTACGCGCACCAGAGCTGCAAGCCCAGAGGAGGGAAGCGGAAGCCCAGCTTCGTTCGGCAAACATCACCTATGCCCGTCTTCAATCTGCAGCCTCTACGCCAGGTATCGTGGCCGGAAACGATTTGGAATTGGCTCAACATCATCAAGAAGCCCTGACAGCCCGTCTCCAATCCTTACAAGAAATGGAAAAGTATTTGCGGGTGAAGGCGCCATTCGATGGTGTGATCACACAACGGAATATTCATCCGGGAGCGGTTGTGGGGCCTGACGGCGCAGGTGGCCGCGCCTCATCATTGTTACGGTTAGAGCAAATTGTGCACTTGCGATTGATCGTTCCGGTTCCGGAAGCCTTTGCCGGGTCAATTGATAAAGGGGCAATCGTGCCATTTAGCGTGCCGGCCTATCCGGAGGAAATTTTTCAGGGAGTGGTGTCTCGTATTTCTCAATCGGTAGATCCTAAAACTCGATCTATGCCGGTGGAAATGGACGTCGAAAATCCGGCTATGCGGTTGGCTGCAGGGATGTTTCCAGAGGTCCGCTGGCCGATTCGCCGATCCACTCCCACATTGTTCGTTCCGGCCGCGGCGATTGTCACCACGACGGAAAACGTTTTTGTACTCCTGGTCAAGGAAAACCTGGTGGAATGGATCCCTGTCCGAAAGGGATCTAAGAGTGGCTCAATGGTTGAAGTGTTTGGCGCTCTCCAATCGGGTGATCTCGTTGTGTTAAGGGGAACCGACGAAATGAGGCCGGGCACACAAATTATTCCGGTTTCTAAGGATATACCTGTCAACACCCGTACGTAAATCAGCTTCCTTCGAGAAAGCCCCTTCGATTAACGGTGAAAATTCTTCTTTTCATATTCCTAGTTTTTGTGAATGGATGTCATTCAAGAAATATTCATGACGACATCCACCCGGTGATTCAGGGGAAGGTGCTTCTGAGAGTCTATCTTGTGCGGCATGCTGAATCAAAGGAAAATGTGATGCATTTACCGTGGACTCCAGAGGAAGAGCTTGACACTCTAACAGCCGAAGGGCGAAGACAGGCGGTCGCCATGGGGGATTTTCTAAATGATAAAGGCATTGTTGCCATTCTGAGTTCTCCTGCGGGTCGAACGCGTGAGACGGCCAAAACTATTGGCCAGGTCATTGGATTGAAGGCTGGATATGAGGTTGATCCGGCTTTTGCGTCATTGCGTGGGGGAAAAAGTCTGGATGGGCACCAGATTTCATGGGCATGGCGTGAGAAACAGTGGGCATTGGGGCAGGATCCACGCCCTGAAGGAGGAGAGTCTCTCGGGGATGGGGAATTCCGTGCTAAAGGTGGCTTGAAAAAACTGGCGGAAAAATTCCCTGAAAAGTCTGTCGTGATTGTCTCTCATGGAGATATTTGTGCGGCAGTGCTTGGGTATGCAGCGAATACCCCGATGCCCAAACGATATGTTACTCACAATGTCTCAACGGGATCTATCAGCGAATTTCTCATGACCGATAAAGGGTGGCACATCATCGAAGAAGGGAGGCAATCATTCGAATAGGTTTCCTTCGCCTGCACAAGTAACGGACTCTCTTTGTTTTATCTCCCGATCCCTAAATTCCCCGTGATGGGTTCCTCTGAGTAACAATATTCCACTATCCAGGAGGTCTTTTGGGTTTCCCTGAATGATGTAGTTTTAACTTGACATAAATGCATTTTAAAATTACATTAAGCGCAGGAAATTTGGGGAACACTTTTTGTTCTTTTTTTGATCAATTGAACGCCCAAGGAAGAATGTGTCGTAATGAGAAAAGGGCTAGTAACCTGAATGTCTGGATGATGGCTGGGTTAGGAATGGCCATGGTGATTAATTGCACTGCGGTTTTGGCGTCCGAGCCGGCATCTTTGAGTTTCTCTTCCTTAGCCAGTGAAAAGGGTTCGGCTTATGGAGAGTTTTTTACACAGATTAAGGATCGGGCAGAAACACAGAACGGAAAAGAATGGAGGGAAACGGCTGATGCCGTCCTTATCCAAGACAAAGAAACTCAATGGAATCGGTATCTGAAATCGGCGTTGGGTCTGCCGGATTTCGTTGACTTGGGGATTGAAAACCGCACGCGCTTTGAAAGTGTCAGTCATCCCTGGCGATCCACTGCGGCAGTTGGAGGCGGGCGAACGGATTCTCAGTGGCTCCTCCGGTCCAGGGTGCGCTTCGGATTGGGTAATGGTCCATTCCGGTTTCTCTTTGAAGGACAGGATTCTCGCGAATACGGAGCCCAGATCGGGGGTTTTGTCAATAATACCACCGTCAATGAATGGGATATTTTACAGTTGTTCGGGTCATTGACCGTGGACAATGTTTTAGGAAGCGAATTGCGAACAGACCTGCATTTCGGTCGCATGACTCTGGACCTGGGAGGCCGTCGGTATGTTGCCCGCAATGACTTCAGAAATACTACAAATGCCTTTGACGGGTTCCATTTGCAGATTGGGAAACCAGATAATTGGCGACTCCGTGCGTTTATCACTGAACCGGTCATCCGGGACGAGGATCAGCTAGACGAGCAGAATAAGAAATTTTTGTTTTGGGGTGCGTATGTGGAAAACCTTCAGATTCCATGGATGAATGTCAATGCCTTTTATTATGGACTCAACGATCAACGACAACAAAATAAAAATTTTCATCGTACGTATGGTACCTACGGATTTCGCCTCTTCAAAAATCCTGCAATTGGTGAATTCGATTATGAATTGGAGGGGGCGGTTCAAGTCGGGCAATTAGGGCAAGTCGATCATTTTGCCTATAATCCCAATGCCCAAGTTGGCTATACGTTTAATGTGCCCTGGACCCCTCAATTCTTGGTGCAGTATTCCTATTCCAGCGGAACCAGGACACCGGGAGGAAGCCAAAGCGGAACCTTTGATATATTGTTCGGGGCTCGTCGATGGGATTTCATGCCTACGGGAATTTTCGGGCCATTTCTCCGATCCAACGTCAGTTCTCCCGGTTGGAGGCTGGTTGTGAAGCCTGCCAAAAGCGTCACAATGCAAATCAAGCATCGGTTCTGGTACTTAGCCCAAGGCAGTGCTGTGAATGGAGGAATCCTTTTAGAAGATCCCACAGGAGGGGCAGGAAATTATTTAGGACATGACCTGGAATTACGCGTGTCCTGGGCCGTGAGTCAAAATCTGGATTTTGATGCCGGCTATGATCATTGGTTTAAGGGATCGTATTTCGACCGTCTTCCGGCTTCGTCCAATCTGCCTCAAGGCGGGAACAAGGATACGGATTATTTTTATCTTTCCATGCGCATCAGATTATGAACAGGCTCTCAATCGTTAATCGGAGTCAGCCTGTCCTTACAATGAGCCATCTGGCGGCACTTATGATGTTGGGAGATGCATGATGTTTGTTCGAATCTATATTTTGGCTTTTATGGTCTTTTGTTCAGGTTTCGTCTCCGTAGCAGTAGCCGATGAAGTGCGGGTGGCCGTTGGATCAAATTTTTTGACCACCCTAAACGAAATTGTCACCAATTTCCAGAAAGACACGAGACATACGGTTGTGATCAGTTCCGGATCGAGTGGAAAATTGTATGCACAAATCAGAAACGGTGCCCCGTTCGATGTCTTCCTTTCAGCAGATGAGGAGCGCCCGGAATTGTTGGAAGAAGAAGGACTGGCGGTCAAGGGTAGCCGTTTTGTCTATGCCGTTGGACGTCTAACTCTATGGAGTCCTGATTCGAACGTGGTGAATGGGGATGGACAAATCGCCCTGTCGAAGGGCCACTTCGATCATCTGGCCATTGCCAATCCAAAAACCGCGCCCTATGGCAGGGCTGCTCAACAAACACTCAAGAAGATGGGTCTTTGGGAATCCCTCAGGGATCGGATCGTTCAGGGGGAAAACATCGGACAAGCGTTTCAATTTGTGTTTTCCCGGAACGCTCAGCTCGGATTTGTGGCACTTTCCCAAGTATTGGATCCCAAAATCAACGGGAACGGCAGCCGATGGGATGTGCCAACTGCCTTTCACGAATCACTTGAACAAGAAGCGGTCTTGTTAGCGACTGGACAGAATCATGCCGGTGCCAGAACATTTTTGGATTTTGTCAAAGGAGATAAAAGCCGGGCTATTATTAAACGATTCGGCTATGGACTGCCATAATCAATGGCATATCGACTCTTGAGAAAAGAACTTCCATTCGATAGGCGATAATGCTACCTAAGAAGCCATGACACTATCTGAGGTGGATTTAGGACCTCTCTGGCTGACTTTGCGTCTGGCCGGGGTGACGGTGATTGTGCTTCTGATCATTGGAACTCCACTTGCCTGGTGGCTTGCACATACCCAATCCCGAGTCCGGACGGCGATTGAGGCAATTGTTGCCATGCCTCTCGTCTTGCCGCCCACCGTGCTTGGATTTTATTTGCTGGTCTTATTGGGTCCTCATGGATGGATCGGGAGCGCCTCTCAGGCGGTAACCGGATCCGCGCTTTCGTTTACATTCACCGGACTCGTCATTGCTTCGGCGTTATATTCACTTCCTTTCGTCGTTCAACCCTTGCATAGCGCCTTTGAGTCAATTGGGCGAAAGCCCTTAGAGGCCGCCTGGTCGCTCAGAGCCTCAAAGGTCGACACATTTCTTACCGTAGTTTCCCCCATGGCCTCTCGCGGCTATCTCACGGCGATTGTCCTTGGATTCGCTCATACCCTTGGCGAATTTGGTGTGGTCTTGATGGTGGGAGGGAATATTCCAGGAAGAACAAAAGTACTCTCTATTGCCATCTACGATCATGTGGAAGTATTGGAATATAGCCAAGCTCATGTCCTGTCGGCAGGACTTCTCGTCTTTTCATTTCTGGTCCTACTTATGGTCTATACGGTGAACCGCCGTTTACCTATCCACGTCTCATGAGCGAGTTGACAGCCAGATTCGAGGTGGTGTTTCACTCATTTCGCTTGCAGGTGAAGGCGAGTGTACCCGCCGAAGGAATCACGGTCGTCTTCGGTCCTTCCGGATGTGGTAAGACCACCCTCTTGCGCTGTCTCGCCGGATTGGAGCGATCCCCGGATGGATTTCTCGCCCTCGGAGAACAAGTTTGGCAGGATGAAACTCACAATATTTTTCTTCCACTCTCCCAACGCCCGGTTGGCTATGTATTTCAAGAGCCCCGTTTATTTCCCCATCAGAGCGTCCGATCGAACTTATTGTACGGATGGAAGCGGATACCGAAATCGGAGCGCCGCATTTCACTTGATCAGGTCGTCGAGATCCTGGGTTTAGACTCGTTGTTGGAGCGCCGTCCAATCCACCTGTCTGGCGGAGAACAGCAACGAGTGGCCATTGGGCGTGCGTTATTAACCAGCCCGCGACTGCTCCTCATGGATGAACCGCTCAGCTCTCTTGATGTCCAACGAAAGCGGGAAATCATGACATTTATCCATCGGCTGGATCAGGAATTCAGGATACCCATTATCTATGTGAGTCACGCTTTGCATGAAGTAGTGCAACTCGCCAGGACTCTTATCCTGCTGAAGGAGGGGAGCGTGGCCGCTATCGGGCCACTTGCTGAAGTGTTTTCTCAGGTAGGCAGTCGCCGCGTCATTCCGGATAGCCATATTGGTGCAGTCATTGACACTCGTGTGGCCGAGCATGATGTAGAATTCGGGCTCACCACTCTCAATTTTTCCGGAGGTCAACTGTCAGTGCCCCATCAACTTTCATCCATAGGAGAATCATTACGAGTGCAAATTCTTGCCCGGGATGTCAGTCTTGTGGCAAGCCCTCCTGCATTCCAAACCAGTGTGCTGAATGTGTTAGATGCGACGGTTATGGAAATCGGCCCCCTCGAGTCTGGTCAACCCTTTGTCGACATCAAATTGGATATTGGTTGTCCCTTGCTGGCCACCATTACCCGGAAATCATTAGCGACCCTCCAACTCCACCCAGGGCAGAAAGTTCATGCTCAAATCAAAGCTGTGGCCCTTACCCACGATTCCCTGGAATAAATATCTATTCTCCCTAAATTCTTTCCGGATGCGAAAGGCAACACGTTTATTTCTTGGTTGTGGGTGCAACCCAGAATGCCAAAGTGGAATCCAGACTGTTTCGACGCACGATTGAGTTAACAATGGGTCGTAGTTAATGATCACCAGGATATGTATAAGGTGCTGGAGGATCGGCCGACGGTCTTGGGTATGGCACGTTGAAAGCCAACAATGGGTCCATTGTGGTCCTTCCAGTTGTCCCATGTGCAATGTCGTGGGATAGTGAAGTCACGGGAATGAATGGACTCTCTCTGGTGAGTGAACAGCACATCAATTTTTGTAACACTTTTTGCGGAGACAAGACTTAAGCGAAAAAAATCTGGTTCTTGTGTGGACTGACATGATTTGTGATCGTATGAAATTTATGTATGTGTAGGCTCTATGAGTTTTTGGCCCATTCCTATTGACCATCTTGAGGTCTATCTCTTTTTGGCCTCAGCGCTTTCCCTGGTAACCTGGCTCTACCTCTCGTTTGGGCATGGCCGCTTCTGGTATGCCGACCAGCGACTTGGTAGCGATGGGTTAATGACTTTCAACACCACACAATGGCCTACCGTCGTTGTGGTTGTTCCCGCCCGGAATGAGGCGGATGTTATTGAACGGACGCTACGCTCTCTCTTAGAGCAAGACTATCCTGGGGAATTTCACGTTGTGATGGTGGATGATCAAAGTGAGGACCGTACCGGCGACATTGCACGTCAGCTTGCTTTCAGACATCCAGCGGGAGGGCGCCTCACCGTGAAAGTCGCTGAGAATCGGCCTTCTGGTTGGCTGGGAAAGGTCTGGGCCCTCCATACCGGATTGCAGTACGCTGAGAAGCACTGGCCCGATGCCGCCTATCGATATTTGACGGATGCAGACATTGAACACAGCCGGGGAAATCTGCGTGAACTGGTTTCCAAGGCCGAATGCGAGGAACTTGACCTTGTATCGCTCATGGTCCGATTACATTGTGAACATGTCTGGGAGAAGCTGCTGATTCCAGCATTTGTGTATTTCTTTCAAAAACTCTATCCCTTTCCGCTTATTAACGATCACAAATCAACTGTCGGAGGCGCAGCTGGAGGTTGCATCCTTGTGAGGAATCGTGCACTGCTTCAAATAGGAGGGATCGCAATCATTCGGGGTGAAGTAATTGATGATTGTGCCCTTGGGACGGCAATAAAGCGAGTAGGAAAGATTTGGGTGGGTCTGACGGATTCAGAGCACAGCATTCGCCCCTATTTAGGGCTTCATGACATCTGGGCCATGGTAAAACGGACCGCTTACACCCAACTGAGATATTCCCCTTTGATGCTTGTGGGTACCGTCATGGGTCTGGTGGTTGTTTATCTCCTCCCACCGGTTGTCGTCTTGACCTGGCCACTTCACGGAAGTGCTTTGGCGGGTGGGGTAGCGGTCTTCACTTGGCTGATCATGATGTATACGTTTCAACCCACCTTGCGGTTATACGCACTGGCTCCGACGTATGGTTTGGTGTTGCCCATAGCCGCCTTCCTTTACCTGGGAATGACTGTAGACTCGGCTTGCCGTTATTGGTTAAAGGTCGGGGGACAATGGAAAGGACGGACTGGAATTGGCTGCACAAATTGAGTCTTGGTTTTCGTTCAGTATAGTTGGCTGCCAGGGACACCCGGGATAGCAGGCGCCACGTTTTCCAACTGTTAATATTTCCAGAAATGGTTACATGGAAAATCTGTATAGAAGAACCCACGAAAAGCAAACATCACCCCTCAAAGGTCCGGAATACGGATTTCGGCCAATTTGCGCCATAAGTTCAAGCGTCTTTTGATAGACAGGGGCCTGCTGTCTCCAACACTCTGCTGATCATAACTCCAGCACACTTCGATTTCGTGATATGGAGTTGGACGCACCCGGTTTAACGGTATCCGTGTGCGTCCTATCTCTCGGTTTCAACGCTTTTGAAGTGTAACGCGCCGGTTTCACGTCCCAATAAAATTCAACAACGGTTATGCTTTGTTCAGTATCTTGCCTTCATCTAATCCGGGGAGAGAGCTTTAATCTTTCTCTACAAAAGCCACATCGGTGACCTTATCTTCATCATCGACAAATAGGACGACTTCTTGCCCTGAAGAAAGCTTTTTGAGCTTTTCCTGAATCAGAGGACGCACTTCATACTGGTGTTCCTTTTCCCCATCCGGTTGAACCGCAATCATGTTATTTTTCAGGGGTTGCTTCAGAACTCCTGAAACCTTTTTGAAATTCCCTTTCAGAGGAGACTTTTTTCCCCCGAGATGTTGGGCTTTGTCCACTGTTGTCTGATTCCCGAATGTGACATCCACGATCTGATCCATTTCATCAATAAGGAAAGTGGCTTCCGCGCCAACCGGAATGGACGCCACTTTGCTCCTGGCCATTGAACTGATCTTATGCGATTCCTGCTGACCCTTCTTCAACTGAATGACGGCCTTTTCGTGGCCGGTCACCAGTGGCTGGGCCAAAACACCATGGACCGTTCGATGATGTGACTCTTCTCCTGGCAGATGAACATCGACAATGAGGTTTTGATCGTTGACGGTTATTTCAACGCGATCGCCATTTTTTAGAGGAGGGAGCCCTTTTTCCTCGCGGAGATTCATGGGCAGATATCGAGGTTGCCCTTCCCCTGTGTCCACCTTGGCCTGCTCCCCTCTGACTTCTTCCACAGTCCCAATTAAGACACGTTCCCCGGATAGGGATTCACTACCTTTCGTGTTCTTTCCTTCATGGGCAATAACCGCACCGGGAATAACCAGACATCCAGTCAAAAAGCACAATCCAACCAGACCTAAGCGTCTCATTGAACCTTGTGCCGGTGGCGTCTTTGGCGGTTGTTGCAATACGTTTGTGAAAGGCATGAAACGCTCCTTTGTTAATTTTTGAATGTTCAGAGATAGTACAACGTTTGAAATATACTCAATTGTTCCTCCCGGGAGACCTGAGGAAAACCCTGGGTTTGAAATTCACGATGTTAAAGTGAGGGAAAATAGCCTGGAGGACACAAGGAGAGGGGACTCTAGGCTATCGCTGTGAGGGCCGTTTCCCCTTGGGCGTTTGAGTTGATTTCGATAACAGGAGTAAGCCAAGACAGGCAGAGAGGCAGGATGCGATTAAAATAGCTAATTTGGCCGTTTGCAGATCGGAAGATTCCTGAAAAGCTAACGTTCCAATGAAAATAGCCATGGTAAACCCAATACCCCCCATAAATCCCAAACCAATAATTTGAGGCCAATGAAGGTGAGATGGAAGATCAGAGCTGCCAAATCGGACCACCAACCAAGCTCCAAGGCATATGCCCAAGGGCTTACCGAGTAATAATCCCAGACCAATTCCGAGTGAGAGGGTATTGCTGACGAGTGAAGAAGAGTCGGTGGTCATTACCACTCCCGCATTAGCCAGAGCAAAGATAGGCATGATGGCAAATGTGACCCACGGGTAGAGAACATGTTCGAGTTTTTGCAGAGGGGGTTGGATTAAATCGTTGGCCGTTTCAAGTGCACGGACGGCTTGTGCCTGTTCTTTATTTTTCAGAACTGAAACCCCAGGAACTTCAGCTCTTTGGAATTCCTGACTGAATTTTTCGCTTTTATGAGCGAATTCTTTTTTGGTCATGGCGGATGTGGCTGGAATAGTAAAAGCCGCAAGTACACCGGCAATCGTGGGGTGAAGACCAGAAAAAAGAAACGCCAACCATAGGCCACCAATGCCGAATAGGCCATAAATAAATGGAGAACGGATTCCCAACCGGTTTGCACTCATCAAGATTACTAAAAATCCTAAGCCAGTCCCAACACTGATCCATGAAATATCCGAGGTATAAAAAAAGGCAATGACGAGAACAGCTCCGAGATCGTCAACGATAGCCAGAGTCGTTAAGAAAATTTTTGCCGAAAAAGGAATCTTTGAACCCAATAGACCCAACAGGCCAATGGCAAAAGCAATATCGGTGGCCATGGGAATTCCCCAACCTGAGCTGTAAGGGGTTTGAAAATTAAGCAGAAGATACACCACTGCGGGAAGAACCATTCCGCCAAAAGCCGCCGCAATGGGAAGAATGGCTTGACGGGGTTCGGATAATTCTCCGACCAATATTTCCCGTTTAATTTCGAGTCCAATGACAAAAAAGAAAATGGCCATCAATCCGTCATTGATCCACAGTAATAGGGGTTTTTCCAATAAAAAAGTACCAAAGCCAATGGTAAACGGTAGTTCCCAAAATGCCGAAAAATGAGAGCCATAGGCTGAATTGGCAAGAACCAGGGCGATTGCGGTGCAAATCAAAAGCACGATACCACCGGAGGCATTTTGTTTGGTGAATTCCTCCAAGGGCGAAAGGAGTTTTTTCACTGGACGGCTTTTAACGGATTGTTTGGCTTCTTTTACAAGATCCATGGAATGAAAAGTCTTGGAATGTTGTTGCTCACACTTGGGGATATATCTGCGGACTCCATAAATATTTGCCTTCCACCATTTCGTTTACCACGTTCAATAATGTTGGCATAAGTTTTTTGCTTGTTGAGATCGGACGGATTCGTCTGTGTTGCGGGGATGCCTTCTTCCCAGAATCGGGGTGAGGCGATACAAAAAACCCGGATGTAAACACCTGAAGATTATCAAGTTCCCATTCGCGATATTGCTTATGATACCTCGCGTTAAAAATGAAAATCTAAGACAAAAGTTTACGAAAGGAGGTAGTTTTGTCTCTTGAGGCGTATCTGCTCCCATCTAGTAGGATGATTGATATTTATCATGTGAAAACACCATGCAATGTTCTATGTATGGCAACAATTATTAGAGGAGGCAGACCATGTTGAAAACCGTTCAAACTTTTTTAAAGATTGCGGTGGTAATGGGATTGTTGGTGGGGTGCCAATCTATGACCGGACAGTCCACTGGAGATTACGTTGATGATGCCAGTGTAACTGCCGCAGTGAAAACCAAACTCGCGAATCAACAACCCACTTCATTGTCTCGGGTAGAGGTTGAAACCGTAAAGGGTGTTGTTCATCTTATGGGTGTAGCCAAAACTGAAGAGGACAAAGCGGAAGCGGGCCGTCTGACCAGGCAAGTCAAAGGCGTCAAGCGAGTCGACAATGATCTGAAGATACAATCTCCTTAGTCTGATCCGGCATGAACCGGAAATCCCCGCCTCGGAGGCGGGGCGGGGATTATTCGTCTAAAGAAAGAATAAAAACGGAATCTTCAGTTTAAAACCAAACGGCCACCGAAATTTCGAACCCAGGGCCGTTGCCTGACTTACAAATACCACGATAGGGATGACGGGTAGGGCGATCATTGAAAAATGGGATCTCAGAAAATACGACCATGGTGGATGCGTGCCCTTATCCTCACCTCGGGGATTATGGGTTTCATCCTACTGCTCTTGGTGGTCACATTATTTTTTATTGATGAATCGTTGCGGGCATACATTGAATCCAATCTCAATACACAACTCAAAGGTTATACGGTTGAGTTAGAGACCGTTGATTTTCATCCACTTGGTTTCTCCATTGACTTTGAAAATTTGACGTTACGACAAGAAACAAACCCCGAGCCTCCCCTACTCATCATTCCATTCTGGAGCGCGAGTATTCAGTGGACGCAATTATTTAAAATGGAGATTGTCAGTGATCACCTTATTAAAAATGCCAAAGTGGTCTTTGCCTACCCTCAGGCCGAAAAAGAGGCTAAAGATAAAACAGACGTCAAAGACAAAGGTTGGCAAGAGGCCTTATACGCATTGTATCCCGTCACCATTAATACTTTTCGAGTAGAAGATAGTTCATTTTCATACCGGGATCAGTTTGACCATCCTCCTTTGGAGCTGACAAATCTGCATTTAAATATTGAAAATATACAGAATATTCGTTCAAAAAAGAGAGAATATCCCACGACCGTCCATCTGGAAGGATCTCTTCCCCACTCAGGGCTTGTGAGTATTTCGGGAAAAGGCAATTTCTTGGCTGAACCGTTTCCAGGAATATCCGTAGATTTTGATATGAAAAATGTCCAACTCCAGTCGTTTCTTCCTGTCTCCACCCTTGTCAATGTGGAAATACGTTCCGGAACGTTGAACGGACAGGGACATATCGAATACTCCCCTTGGGCAAACAAGGCTCAAATTGTCAGGTTGGAAATAGAAAATCCCTATATTAACTATGTGGAGAAACATTCTCCTACCAAGGCACAAAAGGCCAAGCAGGAGTCCTCAACGCCAGACACCGATGATTCAAAAAAATCCCAAGACCCCTTCAAGGTGGCGATAGACTCCGCATCGGTGAAAAATGGCGAATTTGGGTATAAGAACCAAACTACAACCCCCCCGTATACGATTTTTGTTAATCATGTGGACCTCCGGGTGACCCGGGTGGGAGTTCCAAAAATCACCCAAAAAGGAGAATTGAAATTTTTCGGGAAATTTATGGGAAAGGGGAAGACGTCAATCGAAGGAGGATTCCGGCCGGAGGTGAAACATCCTGATTTTGATATAAAAGTGAAAATTGACAAAACAGATATGACCACCTTAAACGACGCATTCAAAGCCTTTGCAGGATTTGATGTTAAAAGCGGGGAATTTTCGTTAATTTCTGAATTACATACTGATGGTGGCCGGGTCCAGGGGTATATTAAGCCATTTTTCGATAAACCTGAAATTTACGATCTTTCACAGGACAAAACCGACAATATCTTTCAACAGTTATATGAGGGTGTGGTGAATGCGGTGGCTTCTTTATTGGAAAATGTGCCCAGGGATCAGGTCGCCACGAAAACCGATATTACTGGAAACCTGGACAATATCAAGATAGGGACATGGGAACTGATATGGAATCTCTTCAGAAATGCGTTTGTTGATGCTATGACACCCGCCTTTGAAAATTTAAAAACCCTTGAAAAGAAGAATTAGGCAATGAGGAATGTTTATTCGAACCAATTACAAAAAAGTCTAGGGTTATATGTGGGGAAGTATGATTCCTCATTTCGGCTGTTCAATGGACATGGTTCCTCGAATTTTCTTAAACACAAAGGAGGCGAAAAATGAATATTAACCATTATGTGTGGGTAGTGCTTTTGATCACTTTGTTGGCGATAACCGGATGTAATACTATGGAGGGTGCCGGCGAGGATGTGCAAAAAGCAGGCAAAACAATTGAAAAGGCAGCCGATTAAAATCCATTCCTAAATGGAAGGCGAAAATTCTTAATCCAAAATTGGGAAATTCCGCCTTCTTCTCTCGAAAATATCTTCCCCCTTCCCAAGCCTAACACCTGAGGCAATCCTGCATGAGCACGTGTCTGGATTCCTTTCCGCATCTCGCCTCAACCCTCCTATGGAAACGAACGAGCTGGCCTCTGTAGTCGTCTGAAAATAAACATCTGGATAAAAAAGAGTGAGTAGAAAACCAATTTATACGTTGGTGAAGAGGGGTTTGTCTTGATATTAAATAGTAAATAAGAATGAAGAAGTGGGTGGTCCGCCCACAGGATTTTTAAGGTGTAGGAAATCCCATTAAAGGAGGTGGATAAAAAAAGCGAAGGAAATGGTTGTAGAAGCAGTTTGAAAATTTTTCATATTTACACAACATTCAAGGAGAACAACATGAACAAGGATCAATTCAAAGGAAATTGGAACCAGTTTAAGGGCGAAGTGAAAAAAAAGTGGGGAAAGTTTACCGACGATGAATTAACTCAAATCGAAGGTGATTACGATAAATTTAAGGGAAGGGCTCAAGAATTATATGGAGATCAAAAAGACGAAGTAAATAAATGGACTGAGGATTGGCAGGCGAAAAACCAGCCAGTCCGATAATCCTATTCACTTCACTTATAGTGAAGATCAGGATACCCATCATTCCCCAGGAGACGGGAGATTACACCCCCGCTCCTGGGTAAATGAGAATGCCTTCGGTGATAGTAAGTGCCTCCACTATTCATTCTGGAATGTTCTGTTCCATTTTGATTTACCCAAGATACGCGGACGAAGGAGTAAAACAATGAATATGACGCCAGATATATTAAAAAATAACATAGCCGCAACCGTGGCAGCCGTTTTTCTCATGAGTGCTCCTGCTTGGGGGGCAAACGGAATGGACTATTCCGTTAACGCGGAAGAAGGAGTTGAAAAGGGGTATATCCATAAGGTGTATAATGAGGACCAATTCTATGGTAATTGGAAGCAGCTCAAGGGAGCGCTCAAGGAAAACTGGGGAGAGTTTACGGATGATGATCTGCTGGCAATTGAAGGGCGCACAGACCGCTTCGAAGGGAAACTTCAGGAGCGATATGGAGAACGAAAAGAAGAAGTCAGGGCATGGGTGGATGAATGGTTGGAAAACCATCCTTATGATGCCCGCGATCAGAAGAATTAATCATAGGGAATCTGAAAGACCGAATTGATTCCGGCGCGAGAGGGCTTTCCCGTTGCGCCGGATTTTTTTTGCCACCTCAAGAAAAATACTGTTGTGATTCCTCTCAAACTTTCCCTTTAATCCACTATGCCGTCTATTCCTGCCTATTAACAGGTTTGGGTGTCCATGAAATAGTATTAAGTCCCCCGTACCTTTCGAATAGCGGTGGGTTTTTCCTCTGCCGAATAACGGATTTCCGCTGTGTCGCCGACTTCAATTCCTTCATCTACCAACGTCATGGAGTTAGTCTCTACACGTATTTCCTTATTTTCGGAGTCCTTGATCATATAACTTTTGTCATCAATAGACATGACTTCGCCTATAATTAATCTGGCATGATCGGAAGGTTGGTCGGTGGAGGAGGGGTTCGCAGTATTGGAATCCACCGGCGGAGAGGGAATTTCCTGCGAATTACCGGAAACCGTGGGTTCAACCGGTGGATTATTAACTGGTGCGGTTTCCTCCTGACAACCAACGATAGCTAAAAAAAGTAACGGCACATACCATCGGAAATTTATAGCAGGCTGTTGTTGGTTCATGTGGTGTCGTCTCATTGTTTGTTTCTCCCTTTCTTGTATTAAACCTTGCATAATTAATACTTCGAATCGCTTGATAAATTTGAAAACCTTGTGATTCTCCATAGTATGGTTAATAAGTCGGGACTTGCGAAACTGTTGAAAACCCTGGAAATGCTGGGATTTTCTTGCGGGGTTGAAGGGGGAAAACCCTAGCCAAGACGGCGTGCTGGCTGTGAAATCTTACCTACAATGGTAGGAGTGATAGGGTACGCCTCTGTATTCTTTCGGTTTCTCAGCTCAGGAGAGGATTTGTGTTTTCAACCAAGAGAGATGAAAAGAAAAATCCCCTCCCTGAAAATGGAGTGGAGCACATTTTTGTAAAATCGGGAAAATTCTTGTCTGATCCCTTTTTCAGTTGGTTCCATTCTTGTGAAATCATTGTAATGGGAAGAGATACGTAACCTCGATTCTTCAAGAAGGCTTGGCCCTGTTGACTATAGAGGAACTTGAATAATTCAATTGCCGCCTCGTCCGGATGTGTTTGCGGATTTAGGTTCAGATACCCGTACAGGTACTGTGTAAAAGCATATGCCGTGTTCAACCTGGAATTTTTGTCAATAGGTAATTGTTTGGAACTTTCCCGTAATGGAACAATTCCTACCTGCGGCGTAACCGAGCTGAGTTTCGTAAATCCAAGAGCCCCTTTTTCTTTCCCCACAGCAAAAACGACCTGACCGGAACTGGGATGTCGATGAACGCGATTATGAAAGTCCTTCCCCTGAAGGGCCTGAAATTTGAAGAAATCATGCAAGCTGACTGATGCATCATAGCCATGCAGAATTATTGACCGGGAACGCCAATCTCCTTTGAGATCCAGATCACTCCATGTCTTCATTGGGGGAATTTCTCGTGAAGGGGTTTGAGAAAAGATAGCATCTATTTCCTTTTGAGATATTCCCCGCTGAATAAGCGGATTTGAAAGATGAACAATGAGTACGACCGGATCAGCGGCAATCTTCAATTGGGTTGGCTCGTATCCCCAGTAGTCCATGAACCCCAGGCGCTCATGGTCGTTCATTGGTTCACTCATTATGGCAATCGATGAGTGTTGAGAGATCTGCCACCACGGCGGAGTTTGGGTCGTCTCAATACTTCGTGCCTTCACGGTCAGAAGCTTTTGCACGTTCGAAAAAAAATGTTCGATATCCTCAGCAAGAGAGAGTGTTTCATTTTCTCCGAGAACAAACAATTTTTCCGGAGAGAGTAGTGGTGCGGGTGTGTAATGAAGGCAGCTTTCTATGCCCGCCCTGCCTGTTCGGGTTGGAAATGTGGGTGACAGGCCGGATGGGCGAGTAATGGAAAATTTGGCATTTGCCAAAATTTGGGAGAGAGGCTTGAACTTGGACTCCGCTCCTGCCAGTTCCTGGAGAAGGAGTATCATTGTGCCCACAAAGAAAATGACCCATGACATTCGTTTCATAGAAATGTGCCAAGAATAACCCTTCCTGGGGAATTGCGACCGTTGGCGGCTTGAAAATTAGTTCCCCGAAGAGCATTGCGGAGAAAGGCAAGAATGTCTTATTGCACCTCATGCTCCACACGATGAATTTTCGATGTAAGAAAACTTTGTAATTTGGCTTCGTCTTCGGTGGATAATGATGTTTGCAAAATCGTTCCCTCCACGCCTTTCCGTTTCAATTCATTAATCACTTTATCCCGTGTCACTTTTTTCAGGAGAAGGAATAAAGCGGAATGTCCCGGTTGAATAGTGTTTCCTAATTCTTTGATGAAATTATCGTCAATGCCAATGTCCGTTAACCACCCGGTAATACTTCCTGCTGTGGCTCCTGCCAGTCCTCCCGCGGCCCACCCGAGTATGGGATTAAAAAACAGCACGCCAATTAATAGACCCCATAAACCTCCGTAGAGCACTCCTCCTACCGTCCCGGAGGCAACCAAATTGTAAGTTTGATTGATGGTGACTTTCCCGTTCTGATTTTTCACGACCACGACTGCATCTTCTAAATCAAGAAGGTATTGCTTCTGCATGGTAAAAAGTAGTTTCCGTACTTCTTCCGCTTTTGTCTCATCAGCAAAAGCCACGACGATTAATTCGCTCATGCTTTCTCCCTTCTTGTCTGCTTAATTTGTTTTTTGCTTGCATCGAACCCGGAAATGCGTGAGACATCCCCTCGTGGGGCAAGGCGTCGAGTAGATGCCTTGCCCCAATGGAGAACTTCTCCCTTTCCAGAGTAAGGACCTACCTCTTACGAAACGTCCGGATCAACCCACAAACGGCTTTTAACCCGCTTTGCGCCGGCTTCATACGCATTTTCTACTGCGTCCGCAATTTCACCTTTATTCTCGACCCCACCATACAGTGTGGCTACTCCGTTTCTTACTCCGACCGAGATATTGTCTGAATTGACAAATGGACTGCTCCACAGCTCATCCTCAATCTCCTTTTTTAGTTCTCTGTCTCCCATGTCGGCCCATGGGCGCTCTTCAGTCTCACGTTGAGAAAGTTTATTCCGAACCTTCCAGGCTCCCGAATCATACGCAATTTCCTGAGCATCGATCATGGCGCTCCGATCTTCCACTGAGCCGGAAAGCGTAGCGACCCCACGATTAACGGATACCCGAACATTGTCATCATCAACAAAAGGGCTCATGGCAAAATTTAACTTGATACGTTGACGAAGTTCCGAATCCGTCAAAACGTAGTCATCATAATCGTATCCGTAATCATAATCGTACCCAAAACGATCATCGAGATATGGATCATAGTCATAATATGGGTCGTACTCATAATAGGGATTCATGTCGTAATCGTCATGGACGACTTGGCTTTGGGCAAGGCCTGGTGCTCCGCCTACACCCATCAGAAATGCTATGGCTAAAGATGTTCGATGTAACGTATGTAACAATTTCATCGTGAGGTTCCTCCTTGACTTAACTAAAGTGGTGAAGGTTAGCGATTGAATCCCCTGGACTGGGTTCTGGTGGTCGATTCAAAATATTCATCCTGTCCGGGTCCACGGTCATAGGGTCTTTGTTGTCCGCGGTCCATAGACTGTTCGCTGTAAAACCTCTCCTTTCCACGGGCATGGGCACGTCGATCCTGTTCCATTGACCAAGGCATCTTGTCTCTATGGGAATCACGGTAGGAATCACGGTCACGTCTTGAAGATTCGCCCCTTCTCCCACGATCTTCCCAAGGGTAATCCGAATAATAAAAATCGTCAGAATAGTATCGCTGGGTGCCTCCGCGTTCCATTCGGCGATTTTCATCCTGATTTCTTACATTGTGTTCCCTGTCCCGGAACGAAGATTTCGATGTGCGATTTCGGGTACGATCAAAATTCTGCGTATTTTGCCGGATATTCCGTTTTTGAACCCGGTCGTAGCTGCCTCCGCTTCCTTGCCAATGATCGCTGGTGTACCCATCCCACCGGTTGGCGGAAAAATTCGGTTCATCCGGATTAAATAATCTTACGCCATCATCCTGTGACCGATTGGAAGACATCTCCCTATTCGACCTATTTCGGGATTGCCAATTCTGATCGGCCTCAGAAAAACCCCGTTTGGCATATTTTAAAATCATGGCCTGGATAGGTTGAATGTCCGATTCCGTATACCACCCTCGTCCTGCACTTCGATCCAGCACCTCGACCGCTTTGCGAACCAGGTGACGTGCATAACCGGGCTCCCCATTCTCCAATCCCACAGCCGCTTCATTTAATAAATCCAAAATTGTGGATTGAGGGGACCCCCCTGGGATGTTCATAAAAATGTTACGAATTTGTGGTTTACGAAACTCACGGGCAACATCCTGAACCCATTGTGCGGACAATTCCTGCTGGGGGGCAGGCGCGATCCAGGGGGCGGCATGGACGGTGGATATCTTTGATATCTCATGGTCATTGCCTCCCCACGGCATTCCCAACAACGATAGTACTCCTGCAACTAAAAATGGTCGTGCATAAGACCGGTTCATCACAAACCTCCTTTCTGGAATTGGATGTGTAAATTGTGAATGCGATGAGACTGCCTCATCGCTGTGATGGTTGGAAATTAACTCTGAAATATCCGATGGCAAACCCTCAAAAACCCTGGAAATGGTCAGAAAAAGAAGCTGATCGTATTGAAATTGACTATTGGTGTGGAGCTGGGCAGAGGGGCTCTGCGTTCTGTCCAAGTTGGCGGTCAGGAGGCTGGGTGGATGCGGAATTAGGGGATCAAGAAGATATCCTCCAGGGTTAATGCCAGTGTGTGACGTTCGAGTGATACCGTAAAGTGGGGAAATGAAGCGTGGGAAAATCTCGGTTTTATCAAGTATAAGTTTATATGTGTTCCTTGGATTAGGAATGGTGGGAAGTGCCCAAGGTCAAGAAATTGCCATCCCCCATGTTCTGGAAGACCTAATTGATGACATGCCGGAACGCTACCGGACGGAGTTAACTGAGATATATGATGACCGGCAGTATGAGCCGTTGTGGCTCTCGCAATCACAAAAGCTGAATGCAGAGGGACAAACGCTACTTCAGATTCTAAAGGGAGCCGAACAATTAGGATTAAACCCGACCGACTATGATTATTCTGAACTCCAGTGGTTACAACGAACCAACCAATTGTTCTCTGAAGAACGTCCGGTATTCCGAACGAATGTTCTTGCCAGATTGGAAGTCGTCCTTTCGAAAAATTTTTTGAAAATGTTGGATCACGTCACGTCGGGACGTTTAACCCCGGGCCAAACCAACGAAAAGTGGTATTTGCAAGATGAGAGACCACTCCTCACTCGCATAATGCTGCAAACCCTTGAAACGGGGGTTACGGCAACCTTGGATTCCTTAGCTGGGGCCCATGAAGGTTATAAGCCCTTACTGCATGCGCTTGAAGAATATCTCACAATTAAGGCCGAGGGCGGGTGGCCGGCTATTCCCGATGGACCGTTGCTTCTCAAAGGGACAAACAGTGAACGAGTAAAAGTTCTACGAAGGCGATTGGCTGCGACAGGAGATATGAAAGAAGGGGCCGATCATACGAAAATTTTCGATCAGGAAGTGATGGAGGGAGTAGAAAAATTTCAATCCCGACATGGTCTAGCCGTAGACGGAATAGTCGGACCCACCACATTACATACGTTGAATATCCCGGTCGAGTCACGTATTCAACAGCTGTTGGTGAATTTGGAGCGGCGCCGTTGGATGCCGAGAACATTGGGTCCGGACTATATAGTAGTGAATATTCCGGATTTTCGACTCATGGCCTATCGTGACGGAACATCACAATTGGAGATGCCGGTCATCGTAGGAAAGCCGATGACCCAAACTCCCATTTTCACTGACATTCTGGAATATCTGGTATTCAATCCATATTGGAATGTCCCGATCAGCATTGTCCGGGATGAAATCCTTCCAAAATTTCAAGAAGATCCAACCTATCTCGCTGAAAGAAATTTTGAAGTGGTAGACGTGGATGAACAGCCCATGGACATTGCTCACCTGACTTCCGAAAACATTCAAAACGGCACAATACGTATTCGGCAGAAACCGGGCCCGAATAATGCGCTAGGATTGGTTAAGTTCATGTTTCCCAATGATCATGCCATTTATCTTCACGATACACCTGCCGATCATTTGTTCGATGCGTCCGAACGGGATTTTAGCCATGGTTGTATCCGCGTTGAACGACCGACGGATTTGGCGGCATTTCTTTTGAATGAACAGTGGAATCAAAAGGATATCGTGCTTGCACTCGAAAGTTCAGAGCGGCGTGTCATTAAACTTTCTCAAGCTATACCGGTGTATATTTTGTATTTTACGGTCTGGGTGGCTCAGGACGGAACGCTTCAATTCCGTCATGATCCTTACGGTCACGACGATCGTTTATGGGCTGCCTTGCGGCCCCTCCTATCTCTGGCCAAGAATCCAATCAATCTATTTCGTCAACATTCTGCAGGGTAATGATATGTCTGTATGGTTAAGTCGTATCTTCATGATGATGTGGTGCGGAGGAGGAATTATGGTGGTCATGCTGTCTCATGATCCTGCAGCCGCCACACAGGGTTCGCCATACGATTCGGAACGTCTATCGTTTTCCGTCAAGGTTAAAGACGAAGTGAATCCTTATCGGGTCTTGGGAATTTATGTCATGCCATCCCAAACTATCGAGTTAGAATGCGTCTTTACTCATCCGCAAAGCTCTTTTGCGGTCTCCAGTGAGGCTGGGGTCCTTGAGGGATATGCGAGAGAACGATGGAAATGGAAGGCCCCCCAGGAACAGGGAATGTACCCCATCATGATTACCGACACGACCACCAATTCCATCATGACATTGAATGTGTTTGTCATGGTGCCGTTTGCTCATGATAGTGAAAAGTTGAACGGCTATCGAATCGGTCGTTATCAGCACAAGCCATTAAAAGATAATCCGACGTACAATCGGCCTCAGGGCTTTATTGAGGTGACGCAGAACAATCGGAATGTACCCGTTTCCCCCCATTTTACGCTAGGGCAATTTTTGGGAAAACAACCCAGCGGCTTTCCGAAATATCTGCTGGTAAGAGAGCGACTGTTGCTCAAATTGGAAATGATGCTCGAAGCCTTCAATCAAGAAGGGATTTCAACGTCGACGCTTCATATTATGAGCGGTTTCCGCACCCCGTTTTATAACCACTCCATTGGAAACCGGACCAAATACAGTCGTCATCTTTATGGTGGCGCAGCCGATTTTTTTGTGGATGTGGATGAGGACAACTATATGGATGATGTCAACCATGACGGTAAAGCCACGATCACTGATGCCATTGTCCTGGCCGATATTGTAAAGAAGAAGGCTCGTGAAACTTGGTATCGACCCTTTATCGGGGGATTAGGAATTTATGGACCCAAACCACATCGAGGGCCATTCGTTCATGTTGATGTTCGAGGATTCCCGGCACGATGGACTCAGCCGTAAGGTTCAGAGGCATTAAATTTCTTGAGTGATGTTGAACCTGACCTCTGTCGAGACAACTAATTTGGTGAACAATACCCTTCACTATTCACATATCTCAGGTATCACTGTAGTTCAGAAGTGCCTGGAACCTATCAACGGAAGCGGTATTGGTCTCAATTCCAAACTTTTAACCCAATAGGATCTTATCACTGGAATCGGAGCGTTGGTCTCTCACTCTTAGCCTGGCTCTTTTTTTCTTGTCCACAGCGGTCATCGGACTGGTCGGCTGGAAACTCACTCAATTGGTAGACCGGCTGGCTGATCGAACAGGAATTGGCGAGGCGCTTGCGGGCGCCGTTTTTCTGGGGGCCAGTACATCCTTGCCGGGCATTGTTACTTCCATGACAACCGCATGGGGTGGTCATGCTGAATTTGCGGTGAGTCATGCCCTGGGAGGCATTGCCATACAAACGGCATTTCTGGCCATTGCCGACATGACCTATCGGCATGCCAATCTGGAGCATGCCGCCGCGTCCTCCGCCAATCTCATGAACGGGGTGCTCCTCATGAGCATGCTCTCGCTCATTTTACTCGCCATCGTGGGGCCTGAATTCAGCCTGTGGAATGTGCATCCGGTCACTCCCTGTGTCGTCGGGATATATCTTTTTGGTCTTCGGCTGGTGCATCATTCCCATGTTGAGCCCTTATGGAGTCCCAAGTTAACTCCCCACACGAAACCCGATGAACCGGAGACAGGCAACCGTCATGAAAATCTTCCGAAATTATTGATGGCGTTCACGGCTTCTGCCGTGCTCATTGGAACGGCCGGGTGGGTTCTTGCCCGTTCAGCCGTCTCTCTTGTGACTCATACCGGACTTTCTGAAACGCTTGTGGGGGGAGTCTTCACGACCATGAGTACTTCTATGCCGGAATTGATCACCTCACTTGCCGCGGTGCGTAGGGGAGCGCTGACGCTTGCCGTAGGAGGAATTATAGGAGGCAATACCTTTGACACGCTGCTGGTCGCGTTTTCCGATTTCGCGTTTCAAGACGGTTCGATTTATCATGCTACGACGAATCAGCAAGTCTATCTGATCGCCTTAACTATGCTCATGAACGGTATTTTACTGCTTGGATTGCTGCGTCGGGAGGAACATGGCATCGCCAATATCGGATTCGAAAGTTTTTGTATTTTGCTTGTCTATTTGGGAGGAATCACTATTCTTTTCCTTACTTGAACTTTTTAAACCCGCTAAAGGTTTTTTAATCAGCCGGATCATCGGGCATGAAGGGAGATATCAATGTGAAGATACTGGCACGTCCTTCATTCCCGATTCCCCGGCCTAAAACTATTCAGAATAGTAAGTTTTTTTAAGGCGACATATTAATTGAAATCGCGCTCCTTCTGTCAAAATCACAGCAGCGCCAAGGAGATTTTGATGGATATGAGTGAGAGCACCTTCCAGTCCCAAACCCTTCCTTCACAACGTCAGCGTCCATTCCATTCATTGTAGCAACCGATGGAGACTTTTTCGCCACCAAGGTAGAATTTTGATAGCCTCTGTTCATTCCTTCTTCTCCTGATGCCGCAGCAAACTGGGTTTGAGAAACGGCATCTTGGAGGTATCTAGTTTGGACCATTCAGGAGCGGCGATGTTTTGTTGTATGTGACTTCCAAATCCGCTAGCACCGCATCCATTTCTGTTTTGTTCCTCTGCCACCCTTTGGGATCACTGACATTGAGATTTTCAGCAACACGTTCCGCATGCTCCAATTCTTTTGTCAGCTTCATCACGGGAGCATAGAGTTCCTCTTTTCTCTCTTCGCTAGTGGCATGCGTCCGCATTTTTGTTAGGTCATTTAGAAGCTTACGTGATTTCTCTATTTTTTGGTGGACATCTTTAATATAGGGTTCGTGATTCTGCTGAACATCCTTTATCAGAGCCACGGGAGGAATAGGTGTCTGTTGAAAATTCATGGTCTTCCCGAATGATATATTCAAAAAAGAGAAAACACAAAGGATCGTGGTGATGAAGAAGATGAATGATTTTTGTGAAAAGTTCTGTTGCATACATACTCTCCTTTCTTAATACTCCTTTTTGAGTGGGTGAAAAAATAATGCACCTTAGGTAGAATGAAAATCAGGACCATACCGCACTCTTAAACGATTACGAATCCGTTCGGCTCCCGAATTCCTGGCGACTTCTCTAGCTCGTCTCCATTCCACGATAGTAGGAACGGTTCCCTTGAGGGTGACGGTGCCATTGGAGACGGTAACCCTAATATCCTGCTCAAAAAGACCCGGATCCCACCAAAATGCACGTCTGATCTCTTCCCAAATTTCCTCATCCAATTTATCAGGCGATTGGATTTGGAGGTAATTCACGACATTGATGACGCCCTTTACTCTTGCCGCGGCGCGAAGGGTTTGGGAAACTTCGGTAGGAGAATTCAGGTATCCCTCGAGAGATACTTTTCCACTATTGGCTGAAATCTTAATTTCGTAGCGATCGATGAGAGGATGCTGATTGAACGCTTCCCGGACCCGTTTTTCCAGATCGCGATCAGTAAGTCGCACGGGAGGACGAACTTTAATGAAACTGCGTACCCGCCAAATGCCTTCCGTATTCCGTGTCGTCTCTTCCGCAGCGTATTTAGCGGCCAGGTTATCCACAATTCCGGTAAGGAAAGCCGTGCCTTCGACAACACGCACGTCGATGTCAACATCCTGAAGGCGGGGTTCATATGTGAAGGCTGTCCGTATCGCCTCTGCTGTATGGGTGTTTGATGTGAATACATCTTTGCGATGACGAAGCATTTTGTCCCGTGCCCACCATTCAACTTTGAGTGGGGCCACATTGACGTCTTTAACCCCACCCACCCAGGCATCTCTATAGGCGCTATTCTTTTCAGCCAGGCTCCCCACCGTACCGGTTAACGTCACATGCCCCTGGTCGACCATGATGCCGATGAGGCTTTCATGGACCCAGACGTCGGATTGAAGGCGGCGGAAAATTTCCGCTTCGATTTCTGAGTCGGGACGAAAAGCCGGCGGGTTCACGGTAATCCGGCTTCTGAGAGATTGAACACCTTTTACCGATTTGACTACTTCCTCAGTCAATTGCTTTTCCTGCCAACTTTCTACTGTTCCAGTCAGCATGACGCGACCCTGCCTCACCTGTACGGTAATTTCATAAGAGTCTGATGCCGGATCTGAGGCCAAGGCGGCATACACCTTGAATCGCAGTTCTTCGTTGCCAATCCGGCTGGTAGGGCTCACGGCGATGGTATTGATAAGCGCTTGAACTCCTCGAATGCTGGAAACAACTTTTCCTGCACGCTCCCTGGCCAGCATTGTAGGGACCTCACCCGACAGCATAACGACTCCATTATCTGTATGGACATCAATGCCATTTGAGGGGACCGTCTGATCGACGAGTAAACGACTTTCAATAGCGACGGTAATATCCTTGTCCGTAATGATAGTCTGGTGCACTGCGGCCAAACCAACTGATGGCAAGGCCAACATTAATAACATTACCCTTACAGGAAGAGTTATGAAGCCTTGTCGAAAAATGTTTTTCATCTGGATTAACCGAGGGTGTTGAAATTATCCCAATATCCCGATTTCTCTCTCAGGCCAAACATTGACCTCGACCGGTGTTTACATCCGTCTAACCCCATTTAGGAGAAGACCACTGGAATACATCTATTGAAATGATGGGAAACGCGTAGCTTTTTCGTTCTGTATACACGAAATTGGAGGAAAAGGGTCCTATGCGAAACCCTGGAATTCCGGGATGCGAAGGGTAGTTTTAGGCTAGGCGCCTCATGCCGGAGGGATTTATGGAAAAGTCATTGTGAGAGTGCACATGAATTTAACAGACCTCAATCAACAGCATATGCGGAGAGAGCATTGGCAATACGACGAGACATTAAAATGTATGCCAATTGGCATGTATTCCTTTATCGTTGTTGTGGATTTGACCACGAACTGATCGGCACGGTCGAGATCGAATTTTTGGGTGAGCCTTCGATCACTTTATCGCTGTATACGAGATAGATGAATGTCTGACGCTTCTTGTCAAAGAATCGGACCACCTGCAGTTTTTTAAAAATCAGTGATCGACTCTCGTGAAACACCTTCTCTCCTTCTTCAAGCTCACCAACAATGCGAATGGGACCGACCTGGCGGCAGGCAATTGAGGCATCTGAAGTGTCCTCAGCGACACCAACCATGCCTTTCAATCCTCCTGTCTTCGCTCGACTCAGATGGCAGGTGACTCCTTCAATCTTGGGATCATCAAATGCTTCAATCACAATTTTGTGATCAGGACCCAAAAAATTGAATTTTGTATCCACACTTCCGATTTCCTCCGCATAACTCGAAGGGACGATCAGAGCGGAAAAGAACAGAACCTTTAAGAAAAATTTCAGCATGTACGCCTTCTCCCTTAACCGGTGTTTGGCCTTATCCAAGATGAATAATTCGATGGGCTTTACTTTACTCTATAGTCCTTATAACTCAAAACTGGACAAATTCGGAACCTCTTCATCCAGAACGTCCACGGCTAGACGCTCCAGGACACAGGGTGTTCTTGTTCCTTGCTCCGCGGGGGTGCGACCATTACATTCCCACTCCTTGCAGTTTATCGATTACCAACCGGACAATAGAAAAATACAGGATAAGACTCGTCACATCCGTCGTAGATGTGACCATGGGGCTACTAGCGACGGCAGGGTCGATACCTAATTTGGTCAAGAGGACAGGAAATAATACTCCGAGAAGATTGGAGACTACAACGACTGCAACCATTGCTAATCCCACACCTACGCCCACAACTATCCCTCCCCATGCATAACCGATACAACCCGCACCGATTCCCATTGTGAAGCCCAGAGTGCTCCCTACAGCTAGCTCTTTCCAGGCTGTGTTCAACCATTGTGAGGCTTTCACGTCCTCAATGGCCAGGGATCGAACCATCAGCATGGCGGCTTGTGCGCCGGTATTCCCCCCGCTTCCCATCAACATGGGAATAAAGAATGTTAAGACGAGTGTGGAAGCTAGGATTTCCTCATACACGGCGATGACGCTGGAAGCAGTCAGGTTGACCAGAATTAACCCCATCAGCCAGGGAATGCGTTTGCGATAGAGCATCCAGATGCCCGATTCCCGGTAACTGGTTTTCAACGGTTCGACGGCTGCTCCTTTTTGAATGTCTTCCGTCGCTTCTTCTTCGGCCACATCAAACACATCATCGGCTGTCACGATTCCGAGTAGAATGCCGTTAATGTCAACGACAGGAAGTGCAAACAGATCATATTTTTGCATCATGCGGACGGCTTCCTCCCGATCGTCCCAGGCCGAGAGTGAGGTAAAGGAGTGGTCCATGATGCTCTCGACTGTCTCCAAAGGATCGGCTAATACAAATTGGTGTAACTCCAACGCATCTAATAATTTCCCATTTTCATCTGTGATATAGATGGTAGAAATTGTCTCGCAATCACTGCCTTTCCAACGTATATGGGTCAGGGCTCGTTGGATGGTCCAGGCGGGAAGCACAGATACATAGTCGGGAGTCATTAATCGACCGACACTTTCATCGGGATACCCCAAGAGCTGTTGTGCTTCCTCCCGGTCTTCAGGACCTAAAAGGGTGAGTAAATGGCTGATTGCGTTGGCGGGCAATTCCTCGAGTATTCCTGTCCGATCGTCAGGCCTCAGTTTGGCCAACAATTCACCCGCTTCCCTGTCGGTGAGTTCGGTCAATAACGAAGCTTGAATTTCCGGCGTCAGGTATGAAAACAGTTCACCGGAATCAGTACGAGAAAGGAAATTGAATACGAGGACGCGGGCCGCTTTGGGGGTATTCGACAGGGCCTCAGCTGCCTCTGGAAGCGGAAGGCCGTTCAACAGCTCTCGCAATTCAGTCCACTTTTGTTGTGCAATCAACTCCTCTACCGTTGATAGCTCCATTTATGACTCCTCCCATCCGGTATAGCGAATGACTGACGAGCTTACCTTATTCGACTTTGTAAAAATAAAAGAATAGATCATTCTTTCAGAACCCCCACGGTTAGTGCCCAGTGAGACGAAAGGGGATTTTCAGTTTGAGGACTATAGACAACAAAGTAAACACCAGGGTTCTTATTAGGGTCGTCCTGTCACGTATTCGTGGTAAGGTCCACCGGTGACAGGTGATGGAAGGAAGTACTAAGTGAGAAATAAGAAGCATGTTTATAAAATACGAAGGAGGAGTAGGATGATCGTCAAGGATATTATGACTCCCGTGGCAGAGGTCTTAAACGGCTATGAATATTTAGATCGGGCCGTCCTGTCTATGAAACGACTCGGTTTAAGCCGTTTGCCTGTCGTTGATCACAACCGGATCGTGGGAATTCTCACTCACCAGAACATAGATATAGAAAGTACTCTTGGTGGCTGGGATCTCACGAAAACTCAGGTTCGAAATGCCATGATGGCCGGAGACATGACCTGTTCCGAATATCTCACGGTCGATGAGATGACCCGACTTCTCAAACGGATGCATAAGAGTTGCCTGGTCGTCTTAAATAATCAGGGACACGCTGTCGGGATTGTTTCGGAGGAAAATATTTCAGGAAGGTCGGTTTAAAAAAGTCATGCCCCATGCGGAAAATACTGTCGATGACTTGAAGTGCGGAAACACATAAAGTCGACGGATCCCGTGATGTGCCGGCCAACGCCCGTTCCCCCAACTTCCGATGATTCTGTCATCTTCAATTGATGTATAACGATTTGAAGTCTCTTCACACGCCAATGTCAGACTTGCAATCGGCCAAAACTCTGCCCTTCCCGCGGAAAATGGAGGATTTGGATTATTGCTCAAAGGAATCGTAAGGAATCTCTTGGGGAAAAATACCATTGTCGGAAGGGGAGGCTTGATACGTTGATTTTTCGTCCTCCAACCGCATCTCACCATAAATGAGGTATCCGTTGACTGCCCGTGCGGATTCGCGTACCCATCCCATGGCTAAGAGAATGATCACCGTCAACCCTGCCAACGTCACCAACATACCCGCCATCCTTCGCGGAGCTCCTGACGCGGATCTCGAAACGGTGGCGGGTGGCATTCGCCCAAACACCCGCAAGGAGTACAGCCAATGTCCGAATCCAAAGACCACAAGGCTTGAAAGCGCAAAATATTTATACGGTTGCATCTTCCCCAAGGAATTAATTTCCTGATCGGTCAACTGATTAAGCAGAGGAATATGCTGCAATTGATAGGGCATTGCCAACATCATTGTGGCGATCACGATGACCATGAGTGACAAGGGGTTGAATCCGATGAAAAATGGAGGCGGTTTTGACTGCGACCGAACCATCTGCATAATGTACAGAGAACCGACCAGTATTAATAATCCATACAACAACGCCACGACATCAAAAAGCCACGAACGTTCTCCTAGCATTACGGTATAAAAGGCCTGGGGTTGTCCATATCGCAAATGAAGCAAATATTGATACCCCACCACCGGCATGACCAGCAGAGCTCCATAGCCAATGACAAAACAGTAACTTCCTCCTTTTTGGAAAAAGTTGCGATCTGTATCGGTTGTAGATTTCAGATAACGTACGGCACAGATCCCACCCAGGGCAAAACCCGCCCACGTCAGATTGCCAAACCACCGATGAAGATCCAAATGAATCATCGTGGGATTGAACACATTTTCCCATGCCGAATGAATAGGATCCGGGGTCAGCATATAGGAAGCGGTAATATCGATCATAAACATGGCACTTAAGGCACAGCCTGCGGCAAGCCATATAAAGGCCAAGTGCACCTTTTGTCTCCACCCATGCCGTCCCCATTCCCAAAGGTAATACCAGGCATAGGCAAAAATCGCTTCTCCCAAAAACAATGCGGCCTCTCCCAAAAACGGCCAAAACATGACGTGAAACAGACGGTGCCAGAATTGAGGCCAATAGATGTTCAGAGCAAACACCAGAACGACGCCAAAGAATGAAATGCTCGCAGTGGAAATCACCAATGCAAATGCAATCAGCTCGGCCAACCGGTGGAACCATTCTTTTTCAGTGAAATAGCTGAATGTTGCCGTCACGGCTCCGATCAAGGATGAACCCACAATAAAGGTGGCAAATAAAGTATGAGTCAGGGCAGAAGCGGCAATTGCCACACGCCCGACGGTAATAGAAGTTTCCAGTGGCTCAAGAGTCATGGGAATGTTTGGCTTCTAAACGTCGATTCCGTCTGATTGTTGATAATTCCATGAATGGTATCGGGACCTCTTGACACTTCCCGGATGGTTCCCATTGTTAAATAGAGAACCAGCGCGGCCAGACCAAGGGCCATGGCGATGAAATGAATGAACGGCTTGTTGAGTGAGGGCGTTGAGCCACGCATCCAAACAGGAAACACATACCAAAGGTACCAACCCGTTTGAAGCAGCACGAGAAGAGTCACGATACGCCGATACAAAGGATACGGCGCCAGAACGACCATCAACACGACCGTCAGCACATAAAATATCTCAGCCCGGTAGGAATGTTCCCGCTCCAGATGAACCGAGCGAAAAATGAGATGGCTGCCTAACAGGAGTAGGGCCAGGAGGGTAAATTGCCCTATCACCAACAGAACCGTTTGGCCTTCATAGAGGTCCTGCAGAATATCCGGCTGTGCATTCTGTATGTGTTGCGCGAAGACGAAACCGGAAACCGGCTGAATCATCAGGCTCACAATGCCGATGGCCATGCCTGTTTTGATGAGTGTGAGGTAATAGGCATCATCCTTATTTTGACCGGAATGTTTCCAAAGACGCCATCCGGCATACGCCGCCATGACATATCCGGCGATGACCAGGTTTCCAAAGAATCGATGGACCATCAAGGGCACCCATGTCGGGTTCCAGAGCCTTGCCCATCCATTATCGCCCTGAACAGGAGTCATCATAAATGAACCGATCCCGTCAAGAATTCCACCCCATATCAGAATGAGTACGGCGGCGACTGTTCCCAACGTGATATGCCAGGTAATACTTTTCGAACGAAGCCGATCCCAAAAATGATAATAGGGATACAGACACAACACTTGAATGAAAAACACGATCAAAGCCAGATGCAAAGGATAGCGGAAGCGGTTAAACAGATAGCTATTTGTGAGAGGGAAAAGTCCGATGAATAATTCCAGCATAAAGACAGCCAACACAATGCTGGTGGTATACGTCACCAGCGTAAATCGTGTGGCCAGATACGCAAAATCCGTGAAATAAGGGCGACTGCGTCCCAATCCTTCCGCGATGGGAGCCAGAACCATGAATCCCACACCAAGACTCGCGAGGGTAATATGGGCCAAACTGAAAAAGCCGATCCAAAAGCTTGAACTCGTCATTCTGTTCACCACATTTCCAAAGACGCTAATAAAATCAACGTATCCGGTTTCTGCAGCAAGAGACTGGCGGATGGCGCATGATCCGAAAAAGTCCGAAGAAAGGCCACTAAGGCCCATCTTTCTTCCTGAGAAAGAAATGGTTCAAACGCGGGCATCACATTTTCTCCATGGGTGACAATGGTATACAGCCCCTCATCCGGTTTCTGTTGC
Source organism: Nitrospira sp. T9 (assembly GCF_052156535.1). Classification (NCBI taxonomy): domain Bacteria; kingdom Pseudomonadati; phylum Nitrospirota; class Nitrospiria; order Nitrospirales; family Nitrospiraceae; genus Nitrospira; species Nitrospira sp. T9. Next base: position 162,586 of record NZ_JBQKUP010000038.1, on the reverse strand, counting down.
ACCGCCGAAGCGTGAAGATTGGGCGGCAGGTCCGGCAGATACCCGGCCACCGGTCCGTCACCCATTCCCTGTTGTCCATGACAATGGGCGCAATTGATGGCAAAGAGCCGTGCGCCATCGAGCGAATTGTTTGTCTGTTCCAGCGGAGATGTCGCAAGGGAAAATGGCGTCATATTCGGAGAGCTTTCCGGCGGTGAATGTACCCGGGGAGCTTCTTGATGAGAAAACGACGGTTGTTCTTCCATATCTTCCGAGCATCCCCATAGAAATAGTCCAGCCAACAGAATCCAACTCAGGAAACGGTACGAGCGGTTCCAATCAACATGGTTCAGCATTTTTCCTCGGTCCTTAAGTTACCCGCTATGGTCCGGATTTCCACTTCAGAAGCCCCGGCTTTTTGAAGCAGGCGGAAAATGGAATGAGCCTTGGCTGTGTCATTCCCAACCTGAATTGATAGACCGACCGACCCCTCATCAATGCGCGGATCATTTCGAAGGCCCGACTGTTGCACGAAGGCAATTTTGATCGCCGCCGCAAAAAAGGTCACGACAATTGCCATCAGCATCATAGTTTCATAGGAGATAATTCCTACTACCGGAATACTCACAATGGGTTTTCCGCCCGTCATTAAGGGATACAACAGCGCGGTTCCTGCGGCGAAAAAAAGGCCGATTCCAATTCCCACAATCCCGCCGATAATGGTCAGGCGATGGAGCGGAATGCGAACCGGTTTATTGAGCAGAGAGGATTCCAGCGGAAGAGGGGAGAGAATTTCCATAAGGATATCGGGAATGCCCTGGCGTCGTAATTGATCAAGCACAGGAGGGAGAGAAATCGCCGGATCGAATAATCCCAGCACCACCTGTCTGTCTGCCGTCTCAGTGTTCTTGGGCATGTTTTTTCCCCAGTTTTTCTTCCCAGATTGAAATCACCGGAACGAATTTCACCGCAAGGGAATACAACAAGAGAGCCAGGGCCAACGTTCCAACCAGAATGGCGAGTTCGATCAGCGAAGGGAAATACTCATCCCACTGAAATGACAGTCTCGGATGGGCGAGGGGAGGGACAATGATCAGCATGCGCTCTATATACATACCGAGATTGATGATCAACCCCACCATCATGAGTCCTACCGGCCATTGTCGAAAACGAGGCCATACCAGCGTCAGCAGAGGAACGACGTAAATACAACTCACCATGAACCAGAACGGGACGGCATAGGCTCCGTAGAGGAGAGAATTCTGCACGGCAATATGATCCGGCACCTTGCCATACCAGATCGTTAACTGCTCAGCAAAATACATATAAGCCAGGACCAGGGTCGTGACGAGCAACAATTTCCCCAGTTTCTCAAAATGTTCGGTTCGAACATAATTTTGCAAATGATACACTTTCCGCAGAACGTAGAGACCAATCAACACCATCGCGAGGCCTGAATGCACCGCGCCGACCACAAAATAGGGAGCGAAAATAGTCGAATGCCATGCGGGCACGAGAGCCATACTGAAATCAAAACCAACAATGGAATGCACCGAAATCATAACCATCACGATCAAGGGCGTGATAATGCGTATGGCCGTTTCCAACGTGCGCCACTGCGCTTGAGATCCATGCCATCCGATCGCCAACCAGCGATACACCGTTTTTCTCCAACCGTGAATTCGATCCCGAGCCAGCGCAAAGTCGGGAATTAAGGGCAGATAAATATAGATGGTGCTTGCCGTCGCATACGTAAAAATGGCTGTCGCATCCCACATCAGCGGAGATCGAAAGTTCGGCCAGAGTTCCCGTTGATTGGGGTATGGAATCAGGTAATAAAACCGCCAGACCCGACCCAGGTGATAGAACACGAATAACGCGGTGACGAGAAGGGCCACAACGGTCATGAGCTCAGCCATTCGCGTGATAGGGCGACGCCATTCCGCATTCGTTAACCGCAAGACACCGGAAATAAACGTTCCGGAATGGCTGACGCCGATCCAGAAGACGAACGAGGCAATATAGGATCCCCAGAAAATGGGATGATGCAAATCGGTTTGTCCGATTCCGGTCTGAATTTGGTAGGTCCAGGCTCCTGCGCCCGCTGCGACAAAGCAGGACAGCACGCCTACCCAGAGATAATAGGTCCAGGTCGTGGTCTGAAGCGGCGAGAGAAGGTCCCGGTTGATCTTGGGCATTTCCTCCCACACCTTTGGTCGGTCGGTCATTCCGACAGCCTCCGCAAATACGTCACGGCCGGATGCGTACCCAGAGATTCCATCAGATGAAATCCCCTCCGGCTCTTCTTCAAGTGAGACACCCGGCTGTCAGGATCATTCCGATCACCAAATATCAGGGCGGATGTGGGGCAGGATTGCACACAGGCGGGTGTGATTTCTCCATCCCTGACCCGGCGGCCTTCTTTATGGGCCGCTTCCTTTCCACTTCGAATTCGTTGCACGCAAAACGTGCATTTTTCCATCACGCCACCGGATCGGACGGACACATCCGGATTCAACTGCTCCGCCAACGGCTCGTCCCAACTTGGGTCGAACCAATTAAATTGACGGGCGACATAGGGACAGTTATTCCCGCAGTATCGAACACCGATACAACGATTATAGACCTGAGCATTTAACCCCTCAGGGGTGTGATACGAAGCATAGACGGGACAGACGGGTTCACAGGGAGCATCGTCACAATGCTGGCACATGACCGGAAGGAATTTGGCTTTGACGTTGGGATAGTCTCCTTCCCAATATCGCTCAATGCGAATCCAATTGATCGCTCGCCCTTCGGCCGCTTCCTCCTCCCCGGAAATGCGAATATTGTTTTCGGCATGACACGCCACCACACAGGCTTCACATCCGGAGCACCGGTCCAGATCGACGACCATTTCCCATTTATAGGGGGATGCCGCCTGTTTTGAGTATTCATTTGTTGCTTGAGGATCTTGACTCATTACAAACCTCCTGTTTCTTGTATACGCCCGAAGACAGGGTTCTTTCCGGACTGCTCCAACATCGGCAACCGCGATCCGCCTTTAATACGCTCAACACGAACGCGCGTCCCGCCTGTGGCCAAAGATCCTGATTGCTGATCAAAACTTGGGCCAAGCAAGACCATGGGATTCACTCCTCGCCCCTTGGCATATCGTCCGTACGCACGGTGCCCCTGGCCCATGGGAACGGCAATCATGTCCGGATGCAGACCTGGAAACACCATGACGGACGCTTCGATCGATCCATAATCCGATGTGACTCGAACCCGGTCGCCAGGATGTATTCCTAACGCCTGGGCCGTGGTTGGATTGAGTTCAATCCAACTTCCCCACATGCCGGTGGTCAAAGGATCCGGCAATTCTTGAAGCCAGGGACGATTGGCCCCACGCCCGTCATGCAATCCCAAAGACGGATAGGGATAACAATACAGAGGGTAGTCGGAGGAGTTCCCCAGGAATTGTGGCGGTTCATAGGTGACGGAGGGTAGGACCGGGTTCATCTGACGCATGGGGATGTTGGAAGGCCACAACCCGCCTTGCTGCAAAGTCTTTCTCCAGCGGGTATCAAATGACTGTGGCGAATCATGCTTCGTAAGGACAGTCTGCCACCGGCTCTTCAGCATATCGTGAAGGGTATTCCAGGGAACCCGTTCACGGAGAGATCCGCCCATTCGATGAGCGGCGTCCAACCACACATCACCGATGGACCTTGTGTCATAGAGAGCACGCACCACAGGCTGCGATACACTCCAGGTCGGCACGGGGGTCGTATCCTGTTGAACAACATCACCCCACGATTCCAGCGGGCCATGATCCGGCAGAATCAGATCAGCCATCAGCGTCGAGTCATCCAGGAAGGAACTGAAGCTCACGATGAACTGCGCATGGTCAAACACCCGCTCAAACTTCAGTGACGGTGGAAGGGTGAAAAGAGGATCGGCGCGATATACATGAAGCAGCGTGCGGGAACCTTGCTCAAATTCCCTCGCCAAGTCCATCATCGTGCGCTCACTGGCCAGCTCGGATCGGGCGAGGTCCACCGGCGAGTCTGGAGGTTCTATCCATTGGAGTCCGCCGCGTCGCCCAATAGCGCCGATCATCACGTTGAGTGCATTAATGAGGATAAGCGTTGATGTGCCGTTGGTCTGGGCCGCAGCCGGACCTCCACCCAGAATAAGCGGAGCATTCGCTGATGCCAGTTCATGGGCCACTTGAGTAATGATCTCTTGCGAGACTTCTGTGTTGGCCGAAATATCTTCCAATGAGAAAGCAGAAAAGGTGTGGTGAAAAGATGGCCGGTGAAATGAGGAAAGTCCTGTCAGGCCATCCCGTAATAAAACCTGTCCAATGCCCATCGCCAGTAACCCTTCGGTTCCCGGCCTAAGTGGAATCCATTGATCCGCATTCGACGCGGTGAGCGATAGACGTGGCTCCACCTGAATGAAACGACCTCGAACCAACGGACGACCCTGCCGGAATTTTCCATAGGCCACACCAAAGGATACTGGTGAGAGCCAGTGTTCTAGGAATGGCGCACCGAATGACAAGAGGTAATCCGCATTTGCCAGGTCATAATATGGAAGGGCATGGGTTCCAAAGCTGAGATGGTTGGCTGTTCTGAGAGTCCGTTCCCCCGTGGATTCATACATCACGAGACGACCGGATAGGGAATCCATCATTGTGGTCAACAGGCTGGCTACTGTGCCTGACATCGGACGGGCAACCATGGCGGACTTTCCGGCATGCGTTCCGAGTTGCTCCACCCATTCTGCTAGACCTTCTTCCCAGGTGATCGGACGGAATTGGCCTTGACCTCGTTTGCCTTCACGTCTGAGAGGACCTTGAAGGCGGTCGGGATTGTACAGACCCTGAAGAGCGGCTTGTCCTCGGGCACAGAGTTTTCCCTCATTGACCGGATGTTTGGGATTGCCTTCAATTTTTTTTGCGCGCCCTTCCATGACGCGAACCAAGGTCCCGCAACCGGCTTCGCATTCCTGACATGTGGAGGCATACCAATTCGCCACTCCGGGAACAATATCCTCGTCCGGCAACAGATAGGGCACCAGGTTATGCACCTCTCGCTCACATCCCGGCAGAGATGACCCGGCTGCTGTCAGTCCAAGAATCTTAAATAAAGTCCGGCGGTATAGGTCCATGGCCGTGTCCTTTTACTTGTGACAGGTCCAACAATCGTGGGAGGCCCCTCGTTGTTCATGGCAGGTCAAACACCAGCCCATTTCATAGGTGGGAGCTCTCGGGGTGCTCGACATGCGGGCAACATTTCCATGGCATGAGGTACAGGACAGGCCCGCGAACAGATGCATTTCATGCGTGAAGTAGACATGATCCGGAAGCCGCTGCAGTCTGACCCATGGGATCGGCCGTTTTTCTTTCCAATAGATCTGCAGCATTTCCATATCCGGTGTCGTTGCAGAAAGGGACTCATGACACGTCTGGCACAAGGCCATGGAGGGCACACCGGCCACGGGAGATTGTGTGGCATACCGATGACAAAATTGACAATGGATATTCAACGTTCCCGCATGTTGCCGATGACTGAATTGTAAAGGTTGCTGATCTTGAATAGGCAGGTCGGCACTTCCGATGGAATAGAGTGCACCGATCCCCATGGCAAAACCTCCGGCTAAAAATGCCAAGATGACTCCTTTTATTCTTCCAGACTTCATTCTTGTACAGATGTGAGGATGATAAGTGACCTATGGCTGATGTCCCTTCATTCTTGTCCGCTTCGGCCCATGGCCCCCCACAGCCTTACCGGGCCTTGAAATTCTGAGGGATTTGATCCGTCGTTGAGTAGAATTCCCATATGAGGAATTTCCACTTTTCATCCTTCATGTCCGGCCAATCATTTTTATTAAAGCCTGGGGCCTTTTCTAATTTTTTCGGCTGAATATCCAGAGTCAAATACTCGCGATCCGGTTGGTGGGCAAGCGAGGCCCAGGGGACAGCAAAGAGCTTATCTCCCATACCTAAAAACCCTCCAAAGGATAAAACGGCATACCCGACTTCTCCATTGCTTCCAATGACCAGTTCCTCAATCTGCCCAATATCCTCGCCTTGCAAATTCTTGACTGATTTTCCAACCAGCTCACTCGCTTTGTAGGAGCCCTGGTTAGGGGAAAAAGCCATAGCTTGGGAACAGGGCTCAAGGATGAAGATGAAAGCGAAAAAAGTCATTAAAAAGGATACCGGCATAGAGACCTCCATCGTGCGGCGGATTCATAGGTCCTTTTTACTAACATTCACTTAAGAAGCAGGGTGCTCTGTTCAATGTAAATTCCTATTCCACTCACTAAAATAGATAAAATATGTTGGTCCATCAGCACTTTGTCCAGCATCCTCCAAAGACCCCTCTGTAAAGGTAGGTTAACTATGAAGGAACCACGAAATTGGCACAGTCAAGGGTTTTTGATAGTGGCGGATTCCATCGAAATGCACTAAAAAGCAGCAGGCTGATTTTGTCATGAATGGATGAAGGAGGCGCAGATGATTTTTCTTGTGACAGAGGACCAAAAATTTGTAGAGATGATGACAGGCCGGTTGCGAAAAATGGGGAAAGGTGCGATGGGAATTTCCCCGACTCAAAATTTGCGGATGCACCTTCGACAAACCCCTCCAGATATCATCATCCTGGATGGTAATTGCCCGTATATTGATACGATAGAAATTTTAAGGGATCTGAAATCTGCCGGGTTTAAAGGCCAAACGATTGTATTGGGAGGTGGAACTTCTGAACCATTCGTTCCTGAGGTGTCCCGTTTTGGTGCTATTCAAACGGCCGGTCGTCCTCTGGCCGTCAACCGGGTCATGGGTGCTATCCGGATTGCCCAAGAGCATTTGAATTTGGATTTATGTTATTCCTCGGCAAAAAGGCAGGAAGCGTCCTGGGCATGAGGCCGGAATTGTTAAAGGCAGGACCTGAATTCAAAAATTTATTCAATGTAAAAAATCCGACCTAATCGAAGGGAGTCTGTTGTTATGCCAAACACCAATGCATCATTTTCTGCCTTTTCCCGGGTAGATCAATTGAAACAGCAATTGAAAAAGTTGGAGAACCTGAGTGAATCCCCGGTCGATACCAAAGTATTGGACCAGTTTGATCGTGAGACTGAGGAGATATTGAAACGGGTAGACGGAAGAGAAGGAAAAATGGCGGCCTATAATTTTGCCACCATGGCAGAAGCCGAAGCCTTGGTCAATCTTCCTGAGTCTGCTCAAGAACCGACCTCCCGAGACCTTTTACAAAAATCTTTGCAGCAAAGACGACAGGTGTTATTGGGATTGGTCAGTGAAATGGAAAGCCTGGAAGAAACAGAAGCCGAAGTTCTGACCGGAGAAGATCGAGAAGATCCTCCGCTCATGGGATAATAAAAATAACCATGAAAAAAAATGAGTCTGAGGGAATATCGTCTGAATGATCCCTGCCTGTTTTACCGCGGGCTTATCCCTTCAATCATTTGGCCAGTTAAAAGAATCCCATTGCCCGTGCCAATAGAGGGCAAATCTGCCTGGTCATCATGAGTGGCAGAGCCATATCTGCTGCAGCCAACCAATAATATAGTCTAATATAGCCTGCTCAAGTCGCCATCAAGCGGCGCGAGTACAGAGGGCTAACAAGCATCAGAGATACTCGTGCGTCGGTTTTGTTTTGAGTGGTCTATCAATCTCCTCTTCTCTCAAGAAATTCTGTAAATGCCATGTTCGATCAACCTGACGCGACTTAGGTAAGCGATTCTGTTGAACTCTCACTTCGAGGGCAAGGATCGGCCCTGGCCTGTTTGAGGGCATACGCATACCATTCCAGTTCTTCAAAGAACTCTTTGGCCTTTTGATGAAAATTTTGATCAGCAGGCGTGCCATCTTCCTGAAAGGCGTCCTGAACATGAGAGATGGGGAACAGAGATGGAATACTGGACATCCCCAGTTCAGCCAACATGGCCCTGAGGGTCATCGCGGCACGAACTCCGCCGAAGGCACCTGCTGAATAACATACGATGGCGGAAGGTTTTCGAAAGTATTCCTCAAGAAAATGGTCTAATACGTTCGAGAGGGCAGGAGGAATGGTATGATTGTACTCGCCCGACACAATAATATACCCGTCAGCCGGAATAATCAGGTCAGCCACCTGTTGGAGAGATTGAGGTGCCTGACCAGGCTTGAATTCCTTATACATTTTATCCAACAGCGGGAGAGAGTAGAGAAGAGGATCGATGAGTGTTGCGGCATGGCCGCGGGTATGACAGGTGTTCAGCATAAAGCGAGCGGCCTTGATTCCCTGCCGGTCGGTTCTGACCGATCCATAAATTATAGCCAAATTTAGTGGCATGGAGAATGGACTCCTCGTCGAGCGAATTTCACCGAGAGATCACTTATTGAAAAGGCATGAACCGTGTACATTTCCTCCACGTAGGTCCTTCACTGTTGTCAGTATAAAACGGGTGTTCAGCCGCAGAGTGTGGACAAATCTTATATGAGCCTTTAAAAAAGATCTATTGAGCGTCGGCATGAATTAACCATAATCTAATTCTTACATTCCATCCAGTGCATGGCTCCGGTAAAAGGTGTAGTAGTAAGAATTGGCCTGGCCTACCTCCCGGTGTGAAAAGAGAAGCCCTTGAGAAGTCGGAATGTGGAAAGGTCATGATACCTAATTGGATTGATATCTCAATGCCTCTGTATCCGGGAATGGTTCAAAGACCCGAAGACCCACCTTTTCAGATGGAACGGGTAAGGGGCAGGAAAAATGGGGATAAGTTTCATATCTCCAAAATATCAATGAGTTCCCATGCCGGAACGCACATTGGTGCTCCGGTGACATGTGGAAATTCTTTCCACGATAATGAACAAACAGAGTTCTCAGCAACAATCGGTCTGGCCAAAGTGATTGAAATTCAAGATAAGAATTCTATAAAAGCGGAAGAACTAAAAAAACACCGGATCTATTCGCATGATCGGATTCTCCTGAAAACACGAAATTCGGCATCTGACTGGGACTCTGGACATCCCCATGAAGATACGATCTTTCTTGACCGAACTGCCGCGGCATGGCTTGCCGAACGGCGGGTGAGCACCGTCGGAATCGATGCGCTGTTCATTGGCGGGAAACACGAAAGTGAGATTGCACGCCTGCTTATTCAAGCCGGGATTGTCATTATTGAGGGACTCGAATTTTCCCGGGTGAAACCGGGCGAGTACATGCTCATCTGTTTACCCTTAAAAATTCCAAAGGGAGATGGTGCTCCAGCCAGGGCCATTCTCCAACCGGTCCGGTGAGGGGGAGGAAAGTTTTTTGAGTAAGTGGCTCATGCCGATGAAGGGTTATCCATTCCTGAAGAACGGAAGGATCAGGATGTTTATGAATGGCTTCTGTGACATATATGTAAGTTCGGTGCCTCCACCCCTTTTGCCGAACTTGGCTCCCTCCGATGCCTGAAATCCAACAGAAGGAACCCTCGGAATTCGAACATGAGGGTTCCTCTCCACCTCTTTCATCCACATTCGAAGCCGGCCATCTATCCCAATTATTTCAGGGACCGATCAATATCCGGTCCATTGCCCTCACCGGATTGTTTCTGTATGCCTCACTCATGGTGATGTATGTGGCCAAAGCCATTATGCTCCCTGTGTTCGTGGCTTTATTTCTGAATCTCTTGTTAGCTCCTCTTGTGCGGGGAGTTGAAAAAATCTATATTCCCGCGCCCCTGGCGGCTGGGGGGATTCTTCTCGTATTAATCAGTACTCTGACGTTTGGAATTATTCAGTTGTCGACTCCCGCTTCTCTCTGGCTGGACCGTGCCCCGGAAGCCTTACAACAGGTAGAGCGAAAAATTCGGACCATCAAAAGCTCGGTCCTGGAAATGGGGAAGGCGACCCAAGCGCTGGAGCATATGGCGAGTCTTTCGGAATCTCGGAAATCGCAAAGAATTGAGGTGAAAACCGACAGTTTGGGAGGACTCTTGATTGATTGGACCACGGAATTTATTCTGGGGCTGGTCTCAACCATGATTCTACTGTATTTTTTCCTTGCCTCCGGCGATTTATTTCTGGAAAAACTCGTGAAAGTTCTTCCACGATTTTCAGATAAGCGACGGGCAGTGGAAATTGTCCGTGGAATAGAAGCTAATATCTCCAGTTACCTTGTCACGGTGACGAGTGTGAATGTCGGTCTTGCCCTGGTGACCAGTTTTGCCATGTATCTGCTCGGCATGCCTAATCCGTATTTATGGGGAGCGATGGCGGGTATTCTGAATTTCATCCCTTATGTGGGTAGTATTCTTGGTTTAGGCGCGGTGACGTTGGCAGCGACCATCACCTTTGATCATATGAACATCGTAGCTTTGGTGTCCGGTACCTATTTATTGTTGACGGCTATTGAAGGAAACTTTATCACACCCCATTTATTGGGACGAAAATTGACATTAAACCCTGTGATAATTTCGGTGAGTGTCTTGTTCTGGGGCTGGTTGTGGGGAGCCGTCGGGGCGCTACTCGCTGTCCCTTTTGTCGCATCCCTTAAAATTATTTGCGATCAAATCGAGCCGCTCAATCCCATTGGGGAATTTTTAAGTCGTTAAGTTTACAATGTTGTGAGCGATTTACCTTTCTGCCCGAAATAAGATGGCGGGATGATGAATGCTCATTACTTTGGAAGAAGGGGCCTTTCATGCCGGCTTGGGTATTAAATTGGCTGACTAAACTTCGCTCGAGCCTCTGGCTCATACCTACTTGTATGGCCATTGCCGCCATTTTCCTCTCGTTGGCCGTTCCGTATCTCGACGCGTTCTTTTCTCCCGAGAAAATTGACTCTCTTCGGTGGCTCAGCAATATGGGGCCGGAAGGCGCGATGACTCTGCTTTCGACTATTGCCGGTTCCATGATTACCATTGCCGGTGTGGTGTTCTCCATCACAATTGTGGCTCTCACTCTGGCTTCGGCACAATTCGGTCCACGTCTTTTAGGGAATTTTTTGCGAGATCGAGGTAATCAAGTAGTGCTGGGAACTTTTGTGGCGACGTTTCTCTATTGCCTGCTCGTCTTACGAACCATCCACATGGATCCCAATGGCTATACCCCCTATTGGGGAACGTTGGTGGGCCTCATTTTGGCCGTGTGTAGCCTAGGGGTATTGATTTATTTCATGCATCATATTGCCATTTCCATTCAGGCCCCGAATTTGATCGCTGCGGTCTATGGGGAATTGGAAGAAGACCTGACCAGACTTTTTCCAGAACGTTTAGGAATGGAGGAGGAGAATGAATCGAACAAAACCAGTATTCCGCATCTCATGGCCAGAATAGACAAAGAGGGAATGGAAATAAAGGCCGACCTTGGTGGGTATCTTCAGGCAATTGAAAATAATGCACTGCTGGAAATCGCCCGCGAACAGAATTTGGTGATATTTCTTCATTATCGGCCGGGCCATTTTATCGCCAAGGGAGCATCGTTAGCTAAAGTTCTCGCCCTTGGGCCGATGGCAGATGTCGTATCTCAACCTATCAATAAACAAATGATCTGTGGAACCAACCGCACCCAGGAACAAGATATCGAGTTTTCCGTGCTTCAACTTGTGGAGGTGGCCGTGAGGGCACTTTCGCCTGGAATAAATGACCCGTTCACTTGCATAAACTGTATTGACCACCTCAGCGCGATATTATGCCAACTTTGTCAACGAAAAATTCCTTCCCCGTTCCGGTACGACCCCGACGGAGTTCTTCGGATCATTACTCCGCCAGTAACGTTTGAAGGTGTCTTGAATGCCGCGTTTCATCAAATTCGACAACACGGAAAAGGAAATGTGGCGGTGATCATCTGTTTGTTGGACGGCTTGGGACGTATAGGGGAAAACGTGGAACGAAATGAGGATCGTGAAGCAATTCTTCGTCATGTCAAAATGGTCCAAATAGCGAGCCGGGAATCCATCCAACAAGAAATGGATTTAGAGGCAGTGGAGGATCGATGCCGTCAAGTCATGGCTTTGTTAAAGAATAGAGTCAATCGTAGTTCCCTTTTGATGGACAAAATGTTGCCTATCCTTCCCTAACTGTGCCTTTCACTCCTGCTCCTGGGACCATTGATGTACCCATTTAGGCCCTCCAGTTCATAATTCGTCGATTAAGACCTCGGATTCCTTGGCATGGTTTTTCTGTAACGTTTGGAACGTTGCCAGGAAACTTTCGGCCCTCTATCACCCAGAACATTATATGACTGGACACGCTCGTTCTGAGGCAGGTGTTTGACTTTTCAAGGAGGCTGATAAAAATTTTGTACATTGTTTTCTCAACCCTAGAAAGTGGTTAATGAATTCATAGGAGAATGTCTACTTATGGTTATTCGAATTCAGGTGTCTGGGCATTCCTTGATACACATTAATTGAGAAGGAAGATTATGTTGAAACCGTTATTAGAAATGCGAGGCTTTCAGTTGCGAGCCATCGATAAAGACCTGGGAAGCGTCGATGATTTTTATTTTGACGACCGCTTGTGGGAAATACGGTATCTCGTGGCGGATACAGGAAATTGGCTCCCCGGAAGAAATGTACTCATCAGCCCTGAGGCTCTTGAACCGTCGAATTGGGAGGATAAGGTCTTTCCCCTTAAGCTGACTTCAACGGAAATCGAAGATAGTCCGGGTATAGAAACCGACCTGCCTTTTTCCCTTCAAAAAGAAAAGGAATTACGCTTATTTTTTAAATGGAGAGAATATTGGGACGATGATATTTTCATCCAACCTTCCGGTTTCACACCGATGAGTGTTCCCGGCGGGGAAGCCATCGAACCTTTGCTCAAAGATGGAAGGAACTTATCCGGCAAATTGAATGGAAACCCCCATTTGCGGTCCGCGAATGAGGTTCAGGGGTATTACATCGGGGCCATGGACGGAGAGATCGGCCATGTGGAAGATTTCATCGTGGACGATACCTCATGGCAAATCCGATATTTAATTGTGGATACCCATAACTGGCTGCCGGGGAAAAAGATTCTCATGGCACACGAATGGGTCAGTTCTATCGATTGGAATAAACAAACTGTTGCGGTAGATATGACTCGAGACACCATTGAAAAAAGCCCTGAGTATGACCCCAACCAGCCCATCAATAGAGAATATGAAGTTAGAATGTATGAATTTTATGGTAAACCCCACGACTGGGAATGAATGAAAAGCAGACACCTTGAAGACCTTCAACAAATGGAGCCATCAATGCGAAATACCATTATGACCATTCCGTTGCCCACCGCTCTCGTTGGATTGGGTTTGTACTGGTTATGTAAAAGTTCCTCGGAAAGTTCTGTCGGGACCCTGAGATCCGATGGAACTCAATCTTTTCCTTGGCGTAAGCAGGGAGATGGCCATCCGCCTATGGAAGAACAAGTCAAAGAGAGATTACACGATGCGAAGGATACCGTTGAGGGCCATCTGACGGAGTGGAAGGATCAGACGAGGCAACAGGCTTACGAATGGAAAAAAGAGACCGAACAAAAAATGGAAAATGTAAAGGGATACCTAACTGAGAAAGGGGCGGTTGCCCGAGGAGAATTGACTCAGCTTTTGGATAATTATCCCCTCGCTGTCGGTGCAGGTATGGTCGCGCTCGGCGTAGCCGTTGCAGCAGTGATACCCGTGAGTCGAAAAGAAGACCAATGGATGGGATCTTCCCGTGAAAAAATGGTGGAATCTGTAAAGACGACCGTTCGGTCGACGGCCGAAGATGTGACACAGAAAGCTGGAACCATCGCGGAGAAAGTCTTGCAGAATACAGAACATCCAGTTTCTTAATATTTAAACACTCAATATTTTCATGGCATCATGAAGAAAGGAAATGCATGAATTTTTATGTCAAAAGGATTTTGATGCTTGCATGTTTTGCCGGATCTCTATTTTTTGTCGTGGGATGTGAACAAGAAGGTCCTGCTGAACGAGCAGGCGAAAGGGTAGATGAATCGATGGAGAAAGCGGGAGAAAAGATGGAACAGGCCGGAGAAAATGTCCAGGATTCGGCCAATTAGAAAAATTCTACTACAGACCAGGGGGAACTATTGTCTCCATTTTTCCTCATTTGGAAGAAATTTTGTCCATTGTATAACACGTCTTGAAATGGCGACACTGAAACATGAAATCGGTGAGGTGCGGGAGAGGCATGATGTGATTGAAATGCAAAATTTTTCTATACCCTGACGGAAAGGAGAAATGATGACCACTGCCAATGCTAAAAAATGTGCTCACCCTGCCTGTACTTGTGAAGCCCCTCCAGGAAAAGAGTTTTGTTCCGAAAATTGCTCATCTTCTCAACCTTCTAAAGGCGGAAAATGTCAGTGCGGACATTCCGGATGTGGGCACGAAGGTTAACGACACGCATGCTCAAAGGACGAACATCAGTCGTGTTCTTTGGGATACAGGTGAAATTTTAAAATTAGGATGGAGGCGAACATGAATACCCCCACGCAATATATGAAATGGTTGCTGAATATAAAACTTATGATGACATTGTCTGTCCTGATGGGGGTTCCGGGATTCGCTTTTGGGAGTGATCTCACAGGACACATCCCTGAACATGACCGTTCGGGGACCACTCCATTACAGGGAGACCGTCAATTAGATGAAGGTCATCGCATTATTCAAGGGGTAGTAGAGGAAGTGAACGAAAATACGTTACGGGTGGATGCGGGTGAGGCTGGAGAGTTAGCCCCCCGATACCTGAACTTGAGTAATTCCGAGAAGAATGGCGATTTCAAAGTCGGTGACAAGGTTCAGATCGAAGTTAACGCCCAAAATAAGGTCGTAGGTTATCAACCGCTTCACAAAAATGGAGCGAAGCCTTAATTCGCCGTGACCTGAACTCGAAACGGGGAATGGCCACACCCTCAGCAGTGGGCAGACAAGTCATTCCCGATTGAACAAAACATTCCGCCCTTTTTGGAAGGGAACAAAGGAGAATTCCATATGTTAAGTTGGGCCATTACATTTCTAGTCATTGCTCTGATTGCAGGAGTGGTCGGCTTAACCGGCGTAGCCGGTACAGCAACCAACATTGCCTGGGTGTTATTTGTCGTATTTTTGATAATTTTTGCCTTGAGTTTTATTACGGGAAAAAGACCTCCGGCTTAGCAGGAGAATTGATGGGGATGAATCCCGTCAATCCGGGACGAGAAAAGGATTCAGTGATATGGCAAGGCCAATTTGGAAAGGGCACATTACCTTTGGCCTTGTCACTATTCCTGTTGTCGTTCATTCAGCGGAAAAACAATTTGACTTGCATTTCCGATTGTTGGATAGCCGGAATCATGCCAGGGTCCGGTATGAACGTGTGAACGAGGAGACGGGTGAAGAGGTTCCATGGCAGGACCTTGTGAAAGGGTTTGAATATGAAGAGGGTCGGTATGTTCTTTTAAATGATGCCGATTTCGAAAAAGTTGCCATTGAAGTGAATAAATCAGTTGAAATCGAAAATTTTGTTAACGGAAAGGATATCGGTTACGAATATTTTGATAAGCCCTATTACCTTGTTCCCGATAAAAAGGGTGAAAAAGTCTATGTGCTGTTACGGGAAGTGCTTCGTCGGAGTGGCAAAGTCGGGATTGCCAAAGTCGTTATCCGAACACGCCAGTATTTAGCCGCTCTTGTTCCTCAAGGACATGTTCTGGTGCTGGAGCTTCTGCGATTTCATCAAGAAATCCGCAATGTGAAAGAATTGGATGTGCCTGAAGCGGGTGTGAAATCCTACAAAATTTCGGAAAAGGAATTGACGTTGGCCCAACAGTTGGTGGAATCCATGAGCACCAAGTGGGAACCCGAGCGCTACCATGATGATTACCGTGATGCCTTGTTGAAATGGATCGAAAAGAAATCGAAAAGTGCCCAGTCACGAACATCCGTACCCCCTGTCGCAAAAGAAGAAAAAACAGGTTCAGGAAAAGTCGTTGATATCATGTCCTTATTAAAGAAAAGCGTTCAGAAGGCCCAACCCTCCGGTCGAGCCAAAAAACGCAAATCCTCCTCCCCTCGAAAATCCCGTAAGGCCAGTTAAAGTTTCATTCACCCTGAATTGCCGGCCTGACTGAGCAGAAAGGTCTTTATTTCAGTTTTTCAGGACTCAGACCCACAAGGCTGCTCGCAGGGAGTCACACACATGGGATTAAAGGAATATCAGGGTAAACGGCAATTTGGGAAAACCCCGGAACCTCGTGGGACGACCTTCCGGAATAAGGGGACTTCGTTTGTTGTCCATAAGCATGCGGCAAGCCGGTTGCATTACGATTTCAGGCTTGAGCTGGACGGTGTGTTAAAAAGTTGGGCGGTTCCGAAAGGTCCCAGTCTAAATCCTTCCCTCAAGCGTCTGGCCGTTCATGTTGAGGATCACCCCGTCGAATATGGATCCTTCGAAGGAACCATCCCCAAGGAAGAGTACGGAGGAGGGACGGTGATGGTGTGGGATCGTGGCCAATGGGTGCCACAGGAAAATCCGCGACACGCGTATGACCGGGGACGATTGAAATTTCAATTGCAAGGAAACAAGCTGAAGGGAGGATGGAGTTTGGTTCGGATGGGAGGAGCCAAAGCCAAGGATGAAAAAAACTGGTTATTGATCAAAGAAAAGGATAAGGAAGCCCTCCAAGGGACACAGCCCGATATCATTGACACGGCTCCCCGGAGCGTAGCCACTAAGCGAACATTGGAGGACATTGCCGTGGGGACTGAGGAAAACAGCAGAAAAAAGCAACTCTCCCCAAGAAAGGCAGGCAACAAAACTTCCAAAAGCCGTTCCTCCCGCACCATCTCACGCAAGAAGACCACCGGACAATCTCGCGCCTTTGACCCATCCAAGCTTCCCTCCGCGGTGTCCGGGTCGCAACCCGCCACCTTTCGTCCTCAATTGGCCACACTGGTCAAGTCAGCTCCGACGGGAGACGATTGGCTTCATGAAATAAAATTTGATGGATACCGTCTTGTCAGTGTGGTGAAAGACGCCCGGATTCACCTGTTTACCCGAAACGGAAAGGACTGGACCAAGAAATTCCCTGGTATCGCGGATGCCTTGGCCCAATTGCCGGTGCGGCAGGCGATTCTAGATGGGGAATTGGTGGTCCTTCGTCCTGACGGAATTTCCGATTTCCAGGCTTTGCAAACTGTGCTGAAAGGGGAAGCTTCCGATCATCTTGTGTATTACGTGTTTGATCTTCCTTATTGCGAAGGGTATAACCTCTGCCGCACGCCCCTTCTCAAACGCAAGGGACTACTATGGGAATTGATTAAGTGCCTTCCCGAGGCGGCCGCGTTTCATCTGCGATACAGCGACCACATCCAGGGCCAGGGAGAGCGGTCGTTCGAGCATGCCTGTCGAAAGGCTCTCGAGGGAATTATTTCCAAACATGCGATGAGCCCGTATCGTCAAACCCGCTCGAAGCAGTGGGTCAAGGTCAAATGCCATCACCGGCAGGAATTGGTGATCGGGGGGTATACCAATCCTTCGGGCTCCAGAAAATTTTTTGGAGCCCTGCTGCTGGGATATTACGATCAGGAAGGGCAATTACAGTACGCCGGACGGGTGGGAACGGGATTCACGCAACAACGCCTTGCACGCATTCATGCCCTCTTGTCGAAACGTCATCAAGCGAGTCCCCCCTTTGTCCGGTTGCCTGACGCCCGCGGGCTCAATACTTCGCATTGGGTACGCCCGGAATTGGTGGCGGAAGTTGAATTTTTGGAATGGACACGGGAAGGCGTTCTGCGCCATCCTTCTTTTCTCGGCCTTCGCGAGGACAAATCAGTCAGAGACATCAGAAAAGAAAGTCCGACACCCTTGAACGAGATTGTTCCCGAACCTTCCATATCCGCACGCGGTCGAAAAACTTCCAGGCGGGGTCATTCCCATCCGCGGGTGGAAATGGCCCTCACGCATCCGGATAAGATTCTTTATCCCCAACAGGGCATTACCAAAGGGGATCTGGCAGAATTCTACCAGCGCATTGCGGATTGGGTGTTGCCGCATGTGGCGGGACGGCCGCTCACGCTGGTGCGCTGCCCGAAAGGACATCAGAAAAAATGTTTTTATCAAAAGCATGCCTCCGGCTCTTTGTCGGAAAGCATCAGAACCATTCTCATAGAAGAAAAGGGCAGCAAAGAGGATAATTCCTATTTAGTGATCGATGATGTCCGGGGACTGATCGCGCTTGTGCAGATGGGCGTGCTGGAGATGCATCCATGGGGATGCCTGGAGGATCGAGTGGACCGGCCTGACCGGTTGGTGTTCGATCTGGATCCCGGACCCGGGGTCAAGTGGGAACAGTTGATCGAGGGGGCGGAACTCTTGGCCCGGAGATTGGAGGAGGATGGGATCGTCAGTTTTGTCAAAACGTCAGGGGGGAAGGGTCTGCATGTGGTGGCGCCCCTTGTCCGCCGGGCCACCTGGGATGAGCTGAAACAGTATACCCGGAAGCTGGCGACAGAAACGGCAGAGCGACAGCCTTCCGCGTTTGTGGCCAATATGAGTAAGGCCAAGCGGAAGGGAAAAATTTTTATCGATTACCTCAGGAACGGATTCGGCTCAACGTCCATAGCGACCTACGGCGTCCGTGCCTTGTCCGGAGCGCCTGTTTCGACTCCGATCAGCTGGAAGGAATTGCCCTCCCTATCCGGGGCGCAGGCCTATACGCTCAAGACGCTTCCGGATCGGCTGAATGCCCTCAAACGTGATCCCTGGGAAGAATTCTTTCAACTGCGTCAATCCATTTCCCGGGCCGCGCTGAATGCGTAGCAGACCGGTCCGGTAAACGTCCCGCGATTCCCAGGAACGCATTGTTCCACGACAGTCCACACGTTACAATTTCTTCCGGGCGCGTGTTTGTGCCGCTTTTTCGGCGGAAGCGGATTTCGCGGCTGATGATCGTGAAGCTGAAGCTTTGCCGCCTAACTTTCCACCTTTCTTCGCTGGAGCGGTATTGGTGGCTTTACCGCGTCCGGACCCACCTTTCTTTTTCCCGCCACCGGTCATCTTATTCACCGTCGCCCATGCCCGCCGTTCGGCTTCGTCCTCCGAGACGCCGCGCTTTTCGTATCCCTCTTCAATTTTTTCCGCCTGACGCTTTTGTTTGTCCGTGTATTTGGATTTGTCTCCTCTTGGCATGAGAACCTCCTTGTTTTAGACAGAGCCGAAAAGCATATCTTTTTTTTTCACCTGTATGCTCGAAGCGGAGAGTGGGTGAAAAATCTCAAAAATGTGTTTCGAAAATATTGGAACGTCTCATTGTACCGATGCCCTCAGGGGGGAATCAGGATACAAATATATTTGTGACACATTAAGATTTGTCCGATAGTAAGGGGTCTTGTGTATCCAGTGAATGGCTAGGGTTAATCGCAGGTCAGCTCTTCCCATTGCACTGTTAATATTTTGAATCATGCTCGTCAATGCGAATTTTTTCTCCCCCCGATTTAAAAGATTGCCACATGGACCTATCAGGGGAAGATGTCGATTAACCTGAAACGAAAAAGTGTATGTGATTTTCCAAATGTGTCCACGGGCGGAGACAGACACACACTTTCGTCCATCTCCTTCCTCGCAAGAGACGAATTTCCAGATCGTCATGGAGGGGTGAAAATCTGGATACCCGCTTTTAAATGTCGCCCTCCCATATTCAATCACATCGGGCGATATGAAAGACCATTTAAGGGAATGAATCCCAATACGTCATGGCTTGCCATGACATTTACGGGAGCTGGTTAGAATGATCCGACAGATCCTTCTGCCTTTGCTGATAGCCTTCTGTGTACCGCCGGCAGTTCTATTAGGAGGAATCCGGCGGCCGAAGCTGGCGTCTCCGCTCGCCATCGCCGGAGCCTCAGTCACTCTGCTGACGGTGGTCATGTCCTGGAGGGGAGGCGGGCACACCCTTTCGTGGTCCTGGGTGCCAAACTTCGATATCCGGTTTATGCTCGTCAACGACGGGCTGGCTTTGCTGTATAGCCTCATTGCCGCCGGCATCGGTCTGATGGTGCTGGTGTATTCCTCCGGCTATCTTCCGCATTATCTCAAGAAACACGATCGCCCGTTGAACGTCCAGGCATCGTATTATGCCTGGCTGGCGTTGTTTATGGCCTCGATGCTGGGGCTGGTTATGGCGGCCGATCTCATCCTGTTGTTTGTGTTCTTTGATTTGACCGCCGTCTGTTCGTATTTTTTGATCGCGTTTGACCGGACGGAGGAATCGCGCTCGGCGGCTTTGAGTGCGCTGTTGGTCACGGGCATCACCTCGGTCGGCATGCTCATCGGTATCTTATGGCTGTATGCGGAGCATGGCACTTTTTCGATTAAGGAACTGATCGACCCTGTCAAACCCGGGATTACGCTTTCCGGTGCCATGGGTCTTATGGCGCTCGCCGCCGTCGCCAAGAGCGCGCAGGTGCCGTTGCACTTCTGGCTGCCGCGCGCCATGTCCGCACCGACGCCGGTTTCGGCCTACCTGCACTCAGCCGCCATGGTGGCCGCCGGGGTGTTCGTGCTGCACCGCCTGAATCCGCTGATCGCACAGGTCCCAGTGCTACAAACGGTGCTGATGATTCTGGCGGGCTTTTCGATTCTCATTGGGAGTCTTCTGGCGTTAGACGCGACGGACATCAAAAAAATTCTCGCCTATTCGACCGTCGCGCAATACGGCTATGTGTCTTTAATGCTGGCGGTGGGCGGAGTGACCGCCACCGCGGCGGCGGCGGTCTACGTGCTCGTCCATGCTTTGTGTAAAAGCGCACTGTTCATGGTGGCCGGAGCGGGCGAGGCGATGACCGGTACACGCTCACTTGAGCAGCTTGGCGGTCTGGCCAGAAATCAGCCGATGCTGGCGATCACGAGCGCCCTTCCTGCTGCCACGCTGGCAGGATTGCCTCTCACGGCCGGGTTCTTTAAGGATGAAGGATTTTTCAAGATTGCCTCGGGACACAGTTGGGGGATGACGGTGGTGGCGACGGCCGCCGCAGCGTTGACTCTCACCTATACCTGGCGGTTCTGGCACGGCATATTTTTAGGATCTCCCGGAGCCCATGCCAAGCCGGCCAGTCGGCGAATGTTGTTCCCGATCGCATGTCTGGCTCTTCTGTGCCTTGCGGGCGGAATGTATATATCGCCCGCCGTCCATCTGGCGACTGTGGCCGCATACGATGTGTATCTCCAGACTGCTCAGGAAACAGAGGTGTTGAGTTCGACATATCACTTCGCGGCGACCACCCCCAATATGATGGCAATCACGGCCTATGGCGGAGGGTTGCTGTTATGGATCAGCCGCCGTTGGTGGGAAAGCCGGTTACGCGGGCTGGTGCGCACGATGGAACGGGTAGGGCCGGACGTTGCATATGTGCGGCTGCTTGAGTGGATGTCCCGGTTGGCGGATTGGCTTCATCAGGTGGAAATGCGTGACCTGCGCGACCGGATTGCCGGTGTACTCATCCCCGCCGGTCTGTTGGTCGGGTTGGCGATTGTCGGAACATCCACCTACAGTTGGCCTGCCGTATCCGGGGGCAGTCTGACGCCCGTCGGATCGTCCTGGCTGCTTGGCCTCATACTCGTCCTCGCGGGTGCATCCGCCTTGTGTGTCGTGCGCCAACGTGATCATCTGGGACTGATTCTGACCTTGACGGCAACGGGATTTTTTCTGGCCCTGGTGTATGCCCTGCTGGGCGCACCCGATGTCTCGCTGGTGGCGGTGCTGGTCGAGACCGTGTTGACGCTGCTTTTGCTGGCGACCCTGTGGATTCTCCCGGCCTCAGTGCTGCAACAGGAAAAGGAGCGGGAGGCCCGACGCCATGATAACCGCTGGTATACGGTGGCCGGGGTGATGGGGGCAGCACTGGTGTTCGTGTTGAGCATGACGGTCCTGTCCAAGCCCCGCCAGGACAGTGTGTCCAACCGGCATCTCGAGTTGGCCGAGCAGGCGCATGCCGAGAACATCGTGGCGGCCATTCTCGTGGATTTCCGCGGGCTGGATACGCTCGGGGAGGCCACGGTGATTTTTGTGGCGCTTCTCGGTATGGGCACGCTTCTGGAAACCGGCGGCCGCTCGCGATCCCACACGATCATGATGAACACGGCCTTTAACGAGAATTTGGCCAGGGGTCTTCTCCTGCCCATCACGGTGGTGGGGATCGCATTGCTGGTGAAGGGGTATCATGAAACCGGCGGAGGGTTTGCCGGCGGGATGGTGGTGGCATTGGGCATTCTGCTGCAATACATCGTGCTCGGTCATCAACGGATCAAGCAGGCGGTGCCGCAGGTCGGGTCGTGGGCGTACGGCCTTGCTGCCGCCGGTTTGGGACTAATGCTGGCCGTCTCGTTCGCACCACTGGTAACCGGTCATGCTCCGTTGTCGCATGTGCCGGGGCCGGGCACCGTTCCGTTCACGCTCGGTTCGCTGGAGGGACATACGTCGCTGCTTTTCGAATTGGGGATCTTCCTGCTGGTGATCGGATTCACGGTTCTTATGCTGCAACATGTCATGGAATGGCGGGAGCGGGCATGACGCTGTTGTTCTCTTTGGTGATTGCGATCCTGTTCGGGGCCGGCGCGTACCTCATGCTGACGCGGGATCTGTACCGGATCATTGCCGGCATCCTGCTGCTGTCCAATGCAACCAACCTGTTCTTGATGACCTCAGGCCATCATGTCGGTACCGTCCCGATTCTCCCTCTCTCCCAACCTCCGGCGGGTGTGAGCGATCCGCTGGTGCAGGCCTTAACGCTGACGGCCCTGGTGATCACGTTTGCCGTCACGGCGGTCCTGGGAAGCCTGCTCATCCGTGTCCATGCCAGTCACCGAAGTATCGATATGGAAGACATGGCAGAAATCGAAAACCGGGAGGAGAAGAGGCGCGAACGTCTCGGGGGGGTGGATTAACATATGCTGCTCTCGGTGACGTTGGTTACGGGTTGGGCTGTCGCCATTTTTCTGGCGTTATTGGACGGCCGCCGCCCGGGAATCGGAAGAATGGCCGTCTGGTGTCAGGTGTTGATCCTGGGCATGCTGATCTGGCTGCTGATGGATGTCGCCCGATCAGGTGTGCAGCACACGGTCACGGGAGGGTGGCCGGCGGGTATCGGCATCCGATTGCGCGGCGACCTGTTGGGATTGTTGTTTGCCACCGTGTCCACAGCGGTGCTGCTGGCCGCAATGTTGTATGAAGTCAGCCGTGGGGTCGTCTCCCGTACATTTCCCTCGCTGGTCCTGTTTCTCGGCACGGGTCTTTGCGGGTTGTTTTTGACGGGTGATGTCTTCAACTTTTATGTTTTTTTTGAAATTTCCATGGTGTCGGCTTTTGCGCTTGCCAGTTACGGGGAGCGGCGCGCCGAAATCAGAACGGCCGCCATCTTTACCATGGTCAATCTGCTCGGTTCGGCTTTTTTGCTGATGAGTGTGGCGGCGATCTACCGTCTCACCGGGACGCTGGATATGAAGGATATCGCCTCGGCGCTGGCCGGCCGGGATGAACCGTGGATCATCGTGGCCCTCTTATTTGCCGCCTTTAGTCTGAAGCTGGGATTGTTCCCCTTTCATTACTGGCTGCCTGCCGTCTATCGTGATGCCCGCCCGGCTGTGGCCGCCATTCTCGCCGGGGCGGTGGCCAACATCGGCAGCTACGGATTCCTGCGGTTTGGAGCTCAGGTCTTATCTCCGGTGCTGGAGTCGGGGCAGACCGTGGTGCTGACGATGGGGACGGCCAGCATGGTGTATGGGGGATTGCTGGCTGTGGGACGGCAGCCGGCGGTTGAAGTCCTCGCGTATTCCTCCATCAGCCAGGTCGGGTATATTCTGATGGCGCTCGGCATTGGAGGATCGGCGGGCACCACGGCGGCGGTGTTTTATAGTCTGGTCAATGCGCTGAATAAGGCGGCCCTGTTTATCGGGAGGGGGTTGCGCGGAGGACTCGCCCTCACGGCGTTTGCCGTGGGGGGTATCAGTGTGGCGGGCGTCCCTCCCAGCGCGGGCTTTTGGGCCAAGCTGGCGATTTTTCGTGCTGCGCTGGAACAGCATAACGTCTGGCTGCCGTTTGTGGTGTTGATGGGAAGCGCACTCTCATTCGTGTATATGTTTCAAACTTTTCAGCGCCTGTTTCTCACTGAAGAAAAACAGGTGTACACCGGCCCGGCTTCCGTCAATTGTCTCATGGCGGTCTTGAGCGGATGGATCCTCGCATTGGGCGTCTTTCCGGACTTGTTGATCACGTTGAGCGGGCATGCCGCCGCCCAGCTCCTCCACTCGGTTGAGGGGCCGGCGCCATGACGGGATGGTGGACGATTCCATTGCTCACAGGGTTATTTGTGCTGGTCCTGAGCAGCATGAAACCGTGGGACTGGGTGATCGGTGGGGCACTGGCTTCAGGATTATGGTTTGCCTCACGGCATCTTCTTCATACCGCATCGGATAAGACAATGCCGCCGTTATGGTACCGGGTGTGTTATGCCCCTCTCCTGGCCGGAGCCGTGTTATGGGAGATTCTAAGGGATACCTGGCGTGTGGCTCTTCTGACGGTCGGATGGAAACCTGCCGACCGGCCGGGGTTCATCGAGGTCCCTGTCGGAAAGTGGAGCGACCTGGGGGTAACCGTCGGCTGCATGCTCCACACGCTCACGCCCTGTACCTATCTGGTCGAGACGGATCTTGAACGGAAGGTGATGGTGTTCAGAGTCCTGGATGGCGCGGATTCCGATGCCCCCATCCGGCGGATTGAACGTTTTTACCAACGCTACCAACGACACGTGTTTCCCTGACGAGGCGATGATGTTGGACATGGTCTATGATGTCGCGCTGATGTGGGCGGCATTGCTCATGATGGTGCTGCTGGGTTTCCTCATGTATTCCCGGTCATTTCTGATCCGGATTCTGGCACTGGATGTTCTCTCCATGGTCATGATTGCGTTTCTCGTCCTGTATGCCCTTCAGCATCATGCCGCCTATTATCTGGATGTGGCGCTGGCACTGGCGCTGTTGAGTTTTATCGGGACGCTTGGCGCGGCGGGCTACTATCGCCATCGGGGACCCACATGAACGTCCCATTGTTCGATTGGATAGCGGCAGGGTTGATCCTGCTGGGGATGGTGGTGCTTACGCTGGCCGTGATCGGCATGGTCCGGTTACAAGCGTATCATCTGGGGCTGCATGCGGCCGGCATGGCCGGCGTGATGGGCGTGATACCCCTGTTGCTGGCTTCTCTGCTTATCGGAGATGGCCCGGTGATGGCGCGGGCGGGGTTGACCATCGTGTTTGTGTTGCTGACGGCACCGG
The DNA here is from genome assembly GCF_052156535.1 of Nitrospira sp. T9. Taxonomy (NCBI): domain Bacteria; kingdom Pseudomonadati; phylum Nitrospirota; class Nitrospiria; order Nitrospirales; family Nitrospiraceae; genus Nitrospira; species Nitrospira sp. T9. Next base: position 137,330 of record NZ_JBQKUP010000038.1, on the reverse strand, counting down.
CTTCTTTACATGCGCTGGCGCTTGCCGGTTCACGTGAAGCATCCGAATCTGCCGACACCATGTCTGAATCGACGGACAGGACGGATTCCACCAGCGACTCCCGTACGTCGCGCGGTTCATCTGCGGTTCCGGATGCGACGAATGAGTAATGATGGCAAGGGCGGGGGACCGCCAAGCCGGCTGGCGAAATCGGCCGATCCACAGCCTCGCTCTCCAGCGGGCGAACAAGAAGGCGACCCGTCCTACACGAGCTGTTCTTTCTGCAAACAGTGTCTGAGATAATTCCAGGCCGGTTTCTTCTTTCCGGTATACGTGACCAGGCCCAGGTGATATTCGTGTTCATCCACGTGAAACCCTTCGATGGCTTCCCGTGCGGGATCCCAATCGACGAGCGAATACCAGTAGACGCGTTCCGCCGGCGAATGCATCGCGTCTTTCAAGCGCTGTGATTGAGGTTCATCTATTTCCGGAACTGCTTGGCCCAATAGGCGGCCATTTTGATCATGTCGCCGAACTTCTTCCACATCGGATCATATCCAACGAAATTCCATTTCAGGCGATTGTTCGGTTCGTTCAAGAGTTCGAGATCCGTAAACAAGTGCCCGTATTCATGGATCATGCAGTCGATGCAATCAGCGTAATCCTGTAACCGGCGCGGAAGACTGGCAAAACTGTTTCCTTCTGAAATTGAAGGCGGGATATGCCAGACGGAGAGCAGGATGTCGAACTCGGAAAGGGCGGACATCTGCCAGTCAAATCATCGACGTCCTTTGGGACGAAAATAATCAGCCCAGGAAATACCCGTCCGGAGGCGCCGGATCCTCAGTTCGCGCATGAGCTCCACGGCCTGTTCGACATCCTGATAGGCTTCAAAATGTAACCATTGGCACACGCCGAATTTTTCTTGAAGAGACAGGCTGGAAGGTGTCATAGATAGACCGTGACGCGCCCCGCCAAACAAAGATTTTAGGGGGAAAGTCTTCGTCCGGGAGACGCGCCGATCGGGTTATTTTTATTGTAAGAGTTCAGCCGAGATGACGTGAAATTCTTTTTTCTGTGTCACCAACGCTTCAATTTTGTCGCCCTTTTTCAATTCGTCTGAATGTTCCGCGGATTGATCCAGTCGAAGACGGATTTCTTTGCCGGAAGTATCCCGGACGTAGTATACATTTCCATCGACTTTGGAAATTTCCCCTTTGATGGTTCTTGTGAATTTTTCGCCCTGTGAGGATGATGACTTCGAAGAGGTTTGCGCATGCATGGATGCTCCACTAGGGTGTGCCGAACCTGCAGGCGAGCCTCCCTCCTTTTTGACGGAGACGACATCATACGTCTCTTCTCCTTGAGGGATTTTGGCTTGTATTTTGTCACCTTCCTTGGGTTGTTTCCCTTGAAAAGCCTTTTCGTCAAGATGAAGACGGATTGTCTCACCTTTGTCATTTTTGATGGTGAACACCTCGCCTTCGATACTATCTACGGTGCCTTTCACCTTGGCCATCTGGTTCTGTTGCTGGCTGGTTCCTTGTGATTGTTGTGACATCTGATCGCCGGCCGCGTGAAGGGTGCCGACGAAACCCAGGGTCAAGGCAAAAGTCGGTGCGGCAAATTTCAAAACAGCATTCATAACACTCCTCCTTGTGTGTGAGAAATATGCAGTAAAAGTGAATCCTCAAGTTAATACGGAATGAGGGGACACACAACTGTCAAAAACCCTCATTAACGAAGACATTTCTAGGAACGCGTTGAATGAGGTTGTGTTTCAGCTGTCTGACCCAGTGTGTCTGCCGAGTAGGCCTCGCGTTGGCCCATGGGTTCAGGTTCACCGGCCGTCGTGTCCACCCGCGTCTGTCGTTCCATTTCAGAATTAATTTCGGCTCCGACCATGACGATGAATGCCGTCAGCCAGAACCACATCAGCAGAATGACTGCCGCGCCGAGTGAGCCGTACGTCTGGTTGTAACTACTGTAATCATTCGCATAAATGGCAAAAGCCGACGACCCTATTATCCACATCAGCGTGGCGATTCCGGCCCCCCAAGACACCCATTGCCATCTCGGGTAATTCCGGCAGGGCGCATACCGGTACAGGATGGCCAATCCTCCCATGACGATCACGGCCAAGAGGGGCCAACGACTGAGAGAAAGGACCGTTTGCATTTTCTGGCCGAATCCCACCATTCCCAGAACCGCCGGGAGCAGGGTAATGAGAAAGAGAGTCAGGATGACAAAGATAAGACCTCCAATCGTCAATCCTATCGCCAGCGCGGTAACTTTGATGAAACTCCGTTCTTCTTCTTCGTTGTAGGCAATGTTTAAGGACGTGATCATTGCAGCCATGCCCTTAGAGGCGCTCCAAATGGCAAAGAGCAATCCCCCAATCGCTCCAAAACTTAAAGCTGATTGGCCGCTGGTGGAAATGCTGGTCAGCTGCTCTTCGATCAAGGTTTGGGCGTCTTGCGGGAGAAAGGAACTGAGAGAGGTAATCTGTTGCTGGACATCAGAGACCTCGGTAAACAATCCATACAGCGAGACAATGGCGGCCAGAGCCGGAAAAAGCGCGAGGACCGCATAAAACGCCACTCCCGCGGCGACAATCGACACGTTATCCTGTGAGATCTGATCCTTCACGCGCAGGAGGATGTCCCACCACCCCGTATTGGGGATTTGACTGGGCTGAGTAGCATTCCGGCCTCTGGTGCCGGACTTCTGTTCAGCTGTGTCACAGGACATATTACATCCTCCTTATGGTGAAATTTTGTCCGGATAATACATTTCATTGATGTGAAGGGACCCGAACTGAATATCTCAGTCAGTCATTCACATATCTGTACTGAAAGTTGGGCGAACCGGCTCATGCAAACGTTGATGCGGTTTTCGCTCTTTATCTCAGGCCGACCTGTTCTTTCATTGCCTCACCAGCTGCACGCTGCGCCTCACTAGCAGCTTCTTTGGCCATGGGCATGATCTCTTTGGCGGTTGCCTTGGCTTCCTCCAGCAACCGGTCGCGTGTTTCACCCATCCATTGATCTTCCTTTTCAGACCGGGGCAGGGAAAGGCCGATAGCCGTTCCAATGGTAAATGCCATGGCCCCGATCGCCAGAGGGCTCTCCTGTATATACCGGGACACTTCATCCTTCATGCGTTCGCCCCGCTCGCGTGTGCGCTCACGAATTTCATCAGACCGGTGTGATGCCTTTTCTTTCCAGTCTTCAAATGATTCTTTCGCCTGGTCTGTCCATTCTGAAATCTGTTCCCGTGCCTGTTGCCCCGAGGCCTTTGCTCTGTCCTTCATGTCGTCCAGAGATCTTCCCCGGCGGGATGGGTGACGGGAAATTCGTCCGGCATCCACTTCGGGAGCATAGATCGGCCATTCTTCATAGGGATCCAAGGAAAAGTCATCACCATAGCGGTCTCTTCCATACCTGTGTCTTTCCGATGAGGAATTGGCGGCTTGTTTCATCATCCATATAAGACCCACGCCAATGAGGGCGGTAGGTAGGGGATTGTTCAGGACCCGTTCTACCAGGAGGGATTGCCATTGATTCACCTTCGTCCGGGCATGTTCCTTTGCTGTTTCGACTTTATCCATGGCTGCGGTTTTGATCTGTTCTTTAATGGTATCCGGAGACAGACGTTGTTGAAGTGTATGAACCGTTTCATCCAATTCCGCTCTGGTTTCTCGGATTTGTTCGCGAAGCCGGGCAGGATCTTCAATCTTTTGCGATTCTAACGTTTTTAATTGAGTGCGTTGGTCGTCCACTGTTTGGTCTCCTTTATACTGTCAATGGTTTTTTGCGGGGCGGGATTCATGGTTTTCAAATCGCTGATACCTTTTTGAATCAACGCATAGCCAATTCCCGCAACCGCCAGACCGACGATCAGGGCTGATGCCCAGCCGGGTATGACTAACGCCAGAGCAAGCGTGGCCGCTGCTAAAAGAACCAGCAATCCGGCATAGGCCAACGCTCCGCCTACCGCTATAAAGGCCACATCCTTGGCTGCCTGTGTGGCTTTTTGAGACATTTCAAGCTTCAAAAGCCGGATTTCCTGTTGAATAAGGATTTTTGTCTCATTCATCAGGTCACGGAAGAGATCACTAAGTGGTCGTTCTTCCTGGTATAAACTCATAACCGCCTCCTTCTCTGTTCTCCTCAATATGAATAATAGGATTTCCCGTTACATGGTTGGCGCGGCAGGTGTAGGTGTCGCCATGGGTTCTTCCCTCCGGAACGATTCCTGCCGTCCATAGGAAGAGGATTCGTCTATCCTTCGATCTCTGGAACTCTTTAAAAATCTTCCGGCCACGAGGCCCATCATAAACGCCCCCCCTAAAAACGCTTCGGGATGACGACGGGCGAACATTTCCGCTTCGTTCAGCAGTTCTCCGACATCACGGGATTCAAAATATTGGGCCATCCGGTCCATTTGTTCCGCCGCCCGCTCGGCATAATGGGCGACACCTTCTTTCTGTTGCTCCCGCAGGGTGTGACCGGTCTGGCGCACAGCTTCCGCCAGCCCGCTGAGTTCCCCGACACCCTTTTGTTTCTGGCTTTCGAGTGTGGTTTTTACTTTGCCTTGTGCCTGATTCGCCAGTTGAGAGGTCTGTTCACGAACCTGCTCTCCGACCTGACCGGCTTTTTCCTGCACTTGTTTGCCGACTTCTTTCGCTTTTTCCTTCATGTCATTTGCCATTCCGGTCTCCTTCCATTGAATAATGTATTTTTTCGAATGATAAATTTCAGCACGCATCTGCAGCCGTGCTGATTACTTGTACACAACAGGGAGGGAGTCGTGAACTGTCAACAACCCTTAATTTTCGCGAAATATCGAGGGCACCCACACCAGGGTATCAGGCTGGATCATTCTCGACGCTCAATTGTGGGCCATCGGCTGTATTTCTAAAAACTCCTGACAGACGGCATCAAGCCTGTGATGCTGCGCCTCGCTCGAAGGAGGAATCGTTGTAGCGTGCGTGGTCAAGCCCTATTCAAACGATTGGACGTCTCTCTGACTGCTCATGGACTCCAACCGCGACGGGATCAACCGATCAATGCGTCACTGGTCCCGATCCCGAAGCAAGGAAAATCACAAGAAAAGGCGGTGTTTAAAGCGGGATAGGTCCTCAGTCCAGGCCTAACCCCTGACAGAAAAAAAAACAGGAAGTCTCCAACCTGCGGTTATCGGACTTCTCCCATTGTTTTGGAGAGGACGTAGGTATGTAAAGGTGATCAACCCTGACTTTGAAAAGGTGGGCGAGAGTTTAAAGGAGAAGTCACCTTCTTCAATTAAGGGAGTGTTGAAAAATAATAATTTCCAAGGGCCTATTGACCCACAGGCACATTGCATATTAGAGCCCTCGGGGCGGTTCAAAAAAGTTCGTCCAACAAGGCCGCAGTCACTTTTGCGCGCAGAGCGTACTTCCAGTACGTGAGCACGGAAAAATGGCGAGAACGCCGCTGGCGGCTTTTTTCAACAGCCCATTAAAGATGGTGAAAAAGTTTCAAATAGGAGTTGATCGGCTATGGGGGGCGGAATGTGATAATTCCGCCCCTCTAGAAGAGGTTCCAACCGGAAAAAATATGCGCGTATCCATCTTCGTGGATGGACTATGAATACCGTCTTCCTGCCCTGTCACTATTCCTCCAGAAGTCGTCTACATATTCTCGCGGGAAATAAGCGGACAGACGACGCTGTCTATCGACCACTCCTCCCGTCGTCAAAATATTGATCTCTCGAATCGTAACGGCCTTGGGAGTAAAACGATCCACGTTGATTTCTTTCACCATTTCTCCCATAGTCATCGAATTCTTGGCGGTCGTTTCTGTAGCGTCTTTCCCCGAAACGATCGTGAGCATACCAGTCATCCTGCGATTGACCGCGGTCCGCAAAACGATCCTGGCGAAATCGATCCCGATCATTCGATGAGTATCTGCGGTCCTGTCTGTGGCCTTCCTCTCTGAACTGCCGGCTTCCGCGGTACTCATAGGGATCGTCGTATCTACTGTCTTGATCCCGGTACCTCTGTTCCCGTTCATGCGGTAAGCCAGCCGATTGCCTGGTCGCCCGGCGATCTTTTTCCTCTCTCGCCAATTCCCAATAGCTGCGGATGCTGCGGACGGACATATCATCGGAACTGTATCCGGGTAATTGATCCATCTGAGCACGGGAAAGCACGATGGTGACGGATTGGGTTTCCGGGGAAATCTGGAGTGCCTGCCAGGGAACGGGTTTCAATTGCTGGTCCTCTTTCATGCGAACAATGACATAGGCCGGATCACCGTGATTGTTGAGCATTACCTTATACACCTGTCCGACCTGTTCTCCATCCGATGTCGTCACTTGATATTGTTCCGTTTCTTTGGTCACATGCATGCTGCCCAATGCTCCGGCAGGCAGAAAGATATATTCCTGCGGGAGACCCATTTCCCTGGTGGATCGGCCGGATCCCATGGATTCATCCATATTGAAATTTTGTTCGGACATGGCCGTTCGAATGTCCTGATCGTCAATTGACCGGATAAACGTCACCGTTCCTACATCCGTCAGCTCAGCTTTGACCGTGTCGCCTTTTTCAAATGGACAATCGCCAATCCGGAACCCTACGGACTGTTGCCTTTCCTGTGATTGCTGGCTTTGAGCCTGTTTCTCGCTCACGCTGATATTGAATTCTGATTGCTGGGACTGAGCCTGCTGTCCCTGTCCTGATGCGGAAGTCCGGCGTGTCTGCGATGAATTCGAATTGGACTTACAGAACATATTGGTGTCGTTCGTGGTCTCCAATTGAAAGGTTTCTCCGCCAGAAGTTTTTAATGTGTAGTTGTTGCCTTCAACGTTGATGATCTCCCCGGTTACCACATATTCGGAACCTCCGATTGTGGATTTCAATTTTTCCCGCATGGTTTTTGATCCGCCATAGGCATCGCTCAACCACGGCGAGGCCATGCAGAGTGCCGCAACCATCGCTACAGTTGTGTGTGAATACGTGAGGTTCATAATCTTTCCCTCCAGAAAATTGTGAAAGGTTTGGTTTGTTTGTGTGAAAGGTTTGAATGGGTACAAATCTCAATCTCTCAAACGACACGCCTACTCCTTTTATGAACTCCTTTCTATCACACGCCTGAAAAAGCGAACACTGCAGAAAACCCTTGTCGCCTCAGATAACAGCGTGCTTTGACTAAACCAGGAGATCTACGGTTGTTCTTGACGGTGGTTTCGCCTGTGTGTCTTAAAAAATGCGGCGCGACTGGAAGAATGTGTACTGAAGAATATCTAACGGAGGGGTTTATTAATAACGAAAAAGAGCTGCCAAGGAGGTACCGTCTGGCATCTCTTCCTGGGGGATGGCATAAACCGTGCCTTTGTTCAGTAACGTCTGCACCACCGCAAAATCTAAAATTTCCAATGATTTTGAGGACTTTGTCGGTTCCACTTCCACCCGGTTCTGCGTAACGTCGATACGTCCCCATTGTTGCCTTTCCCGGGCGACGAACAACGTATCGATTTTTCCCTCATGGGCTGCCAGAACCACGGTCTTCAGATCATTGGAAGCTTTGGACATGCCCAAGAGCTCTTTACAGTCGGCCTTGGCCTTTTCTAACCCGCGATCGGCATCCCCTTTCACGACTGGCCAGATCTGCCGGTGCAATTCGTGAAGACTTTTTTCATCAGCATTACCCGCGATCCCTTCTTCTTTGATATGAGGGTAGGTATTGATGTCTTTGTAAATCGGAATCAAATATTCCACACCGGTAAGATATAACGGTGCCTGCGCTTCGTGCAGGAACTCGTGAAGACCTTTTGCCACCTGTTGGAAAAATTGGGTAATCCGGGATTTGGCTTCGTCGTCCCCACCGCCTTGTCCATGAAACATGGCGGCCCGCTGGTCGCCTGCATTGGGAGCTTTGGTATGCCATTGCAATGATTGCTCCCCGCCTGCGGTTTGATTGGCTTCCTCCATACTGAGGGGAATATCTGGTATGCGCAATTCCTGCAGACCATCCTGTGAACCCTGAAAGAACCGGATATGGTTCTGACTGAGCGCGAGAAGATAAAACGTTCCTCCATACATAAACACGGGCAGGATAGGCTTCAGATAAAACCAGGATTCCACCATTGTGAGTTCGGGAAGACTGAGAGGCAGACGAAATACCCGATGCCAATCCTTCGCGACGTACATGGCCAGCCCCTGATCCTGATGCCGCCAGAATTGTTCATCCTCCAGGAGTTTCGAGAGAGGGTCCAGCCAGGTTCGAGCGTCTGCACTCCTGATGCCCTGTTCCGTCAATTGCTGTTCCGTCTCTTTGAGAAGGTTTTTCAAGCGTATCGGGTCCTGTCGGATTTCCTGTCCTGCGGGATGGGTCGGCATGTATAAGGACACGCATGGATTGTCTTTCTGTTCAAGAAGATCCTCTAGATCATTTCTGGTGATTGACATGATAATCCTTTCGATGGCTCAGAAGTGGCGGCTGCACTATTTACTTATCACCGTAACACGGAAAGATTGCGTAGAAACCTGTTAATTTCCCTGAAGTCTTTATTCTTCATCACCTGACACTGAGGTGTATGAGGTATGTTTGGATTTCCCTCTTTACTGGCACGTATGGCAGCTGGTGAATAAAACGGAAGGAATCACTTGTTGTTTGCCAGTTGCTCCTTTCGGGCGTTCCGAAGCGCGTCCACCATACCCGTACAGCGGGCGCTATCATCAGCCATACCAAACTCAGGAGAGGGAAAAGTGGGTTCGACAGAAAATTCAGGATCGGAAAATGTGCCCGTGACGTGCAAGGGCCCGCGTGAACTCAGAATGGTAAAATCCTGGGGGTAGGGCTCTACGGTCAGGTCCAATTTTTCTTGACGAAGATCGATCGACCCGTAACCTTTGAACTTGGTGTCTTTGGTATCCAGTAAGAAGGGGTGGATGGTCATGATACCACTGCGGGCCTGCAAGTCCGTATACCCACATTCTATCTTGACACGCGTATCTGTGCTCAGGAATATCGCCGCTGATTCAGTGAAGTCCAATCCGGCCAACTCTACGAGCAGAGCATCGATGTTCCCTCCGGTCATGGTTAAAAAAAGACCACCGTCCGCGGACCCGAACCAATCCGCCAACGACTGTCCCTGCATCCACAATTTCGCCCGCCCGCCGATGTCACCAAACGAATCATCAGCCACGTCGAAGCGTGCAAGCAATCGGCTGAGGTTCACATGATCAACATCCGTATGCAGTTTCGCCTGGATGGGATCTTTGCGGGCATTCATCTCAAGTTGCATGGACACCGTTCCGGTGGCCACGCCGAAATCCAATCTATCCATCTGTAGATGTCCGTCTTCAAGCGTCACATTCAGGGCAAAATCATTGAGAGGAAGGTCCGGTGCCAGCACGTCGGTCGCGGTATATTCCACTTCTGCATCCAATTTTCTGAGCTGGGTGAAATCCATGGGCTTAACCGGCAACACCGTTTGACGATCTTCGGTTTTTTCGGCACGGGCTTCCTGTGCCTCCGAAGCAGTTTCCTCGGGATCCGGCGGGGCACCGATCAGACCGGCCAGATCATCGAAATCCAGGTTGCGTGAGTGCAGACGAGCCGAGATCATGGGACGTTCCCCGCCCGTCATCACATGCAGGATGCCGGTCACATCGCTGTCTCCCACGGCGCCGCTCAGGTTTTGAAGAGAGACCGTCTGTTGATCCTCCGGCCCTTGTTTCCGGTGTACCAGAGCTTCCAGCTTATAAGGGGGAAGATGCGGCAAGGGAATACCTAGGGCCTCGCCTAAACGAGCCGGATCGGGTCCTTCTACCCACACTCGTCCCTTAAAGGCTGAGAGAGGGAACACATTTCCTATCGTGGCGTCCAGTCGGATGGTGGTGTCGTTTACGGAAACGATCGCTTCCACCGGCATCGACTGATAGTCACTCCAGACTTTCTGAATGGAACCCGTGGACAGGCGCACATCAACAGGATGTTCATGATATTCCACGGTTCCGTTCACCTGAATGCCGGAGGCAACGCTTTCCGCCCGGACCTGTAAATCCGATTTGGCCTGTAAGTCGGGATCATCATAGCGGATCCGCACTTCATCGATGCGCAAGCGATCAAGCAGGGCCTCGACCTCAAGCGGATTGTTCACGTTGGGCTCTGCAGAAGGAAGACTCAAGGCGAGACGGCCGCTCACCGTTCCCAGGCTACCGGATTCTTTCCCCAGCGATTGCATGGCCTTATCCAGATCCACCCGTTCGATATCGGTCTGAAGACGGGAGGGCAGCGATGGATCGCGCAAATCCAGTAGTGCCGATGTCATTATCGAGCCTTCACCAATTTCCACTGTCAGCGGGGAGATGTGAACCAGGCCATCCTCGATTTTTGTCACCATGGAAACATCCTCTAACGTGACGTTCGGGACCACCAGGTTCCCGACGGAAATCTCGAGGATGCCTTCCAGATGCGTCAGCCAGTCGGGGGCCTGGATACCTGCCGTTTCATGAGTTCCGGGTTGTGGTGTCGAAGATTCTCCTTTGCCGGACGTGGGAACCAGCGAAACCAGATCCAATGTTTCAGAATGCACCGTTGCCGTAAAACGGGTCGTTTCACTCGTGTCAACGGTGGCCTTTGCGGCAAAATCGCTATGTCCTATCACGCCCGACACGTTCTCCAGTTTCCAGGTCTGGGACCTCTTAGACAGATTTCCTTTTATTTCGACCGGTCCCAATGACGGGATTTTCATGTCAAACAGAGACGCGAATGCGGACGGGGCATCGCTGTGAAAGGCAGCCGAGAGATTCATCCACATGGGCGGCCAGGCGGGCTCAACCATGGCAGAAAGCGAAGCCGTCGTGTCGAGTAGTTGTAGTTCCGCAGAGAGAGGTGTTCCTGTGGCAGGATCGGGAGAAGGCTCCAGTGCAGTTTCGATGGTAGGACCCGACACTGTCAGGGTAAACGGTTCGTCGCGTAAAATTCCCTTGCCTTTGAGGACCAGGCCATCCGATATGTTTTCATCCAGGTGCGTCCGGATATGGGTGTTCGTGGAAGGATTGGTATAGCGCATATCGAAATTTTCGATGTCCAGTGTACTCAGCTCAACGGAATGGATTGGTTCATGGGAATTGGATTCCACAGGGAAGCCTTTTTTTTGATCTGATGGAGGTACCGTCTGTATGTTCATAGCAAGGTTCATCTCAAGATTGCCGGGAAGTCCTTGCGTCGCGTTCGTTGGAGATGTTGATGCATTGGCGATCTTGGTCATGTTTGGAGCTTCTTTGTTTTCAGCTTGAAGGTGGACTCGACCTTTCGCCAGATTTCCTTCTACGGATATCTGCGTCTCGGCAGTAAGCTGAATGCCGGCCACTTCCGCCGATAGGGGTTCTATGATGAGCCTCTGCTCTTCCAACCTCATGGCGATATCGGCATTGTGTACCGGCACCGTGCCTGTTTCAATCAGATCGGCTCGATATGTCAGACTGGTTTGCCAGGCGCCCTGGTGGATGCTATTCAAGATGTTCCCGACTTTCACTGCCAATGGTTCCGGGTTTGATTGTTGCGGGACATATTCCTGCAGTTGTGCCACATCCAGCCGTGTGGAAGAGAGATGTCCTTCAATCCGGACAGGATTGGCCTCGGGAATAATTTTCAGTGTCCCTGTCACATCGCTATCCCTGACCATGGCTTTCAGGTCATTCACTGTCCATACTTGATCAGCCAACATCACATGTCCGGCCAATTGATATGTGGGAAATTCGGGGAGGGCGGTATCGATTATGTCATTCCATCGGAAGAGGTCTTTGCCTCCCACCCGGATTTTCAGCTCTGCCCTCTCAGGAGAGAGCAGTGCATCAATTTTTCCTTCAACCTGCAATCTCGTCTGAACGGCATTGATGAGTAACGCCAACTGAATAGGATTGTCGCGTGTAACTGTCGCCTGTGATGCAGGCTTTGCAGACAATTCAACCGTGACCGGTTCTCCGGCGAGGTGTCCACCCCCATTGGCCATCAGACCGATTGGAACCCTGCCGCCTCCTTTACTCCCGGCATAGAACGACAGCGCAAGAAAGATATCCTTACGGGGATCAAGATACGTCATTCTTCCCCCTTTGACTGTCATGGATTTAACCCGAGGGAGATCAAACGTCGCATTGTCCTGCTGCCGGCCGGTTTGGTGATTATCCGGAGAAGAATCCCCTTCATTCGTCTGAGCCCAATTGCCCTTGCCTTGACCGGACAACTCCAGATGAACGACCGGTGCGGTCGCTTGCAGGTCGGTGATGAGCAGATCACCTCTCAGAAGCTTCATGAGGTCGATCCCCGCCTCCAAAACATCCACGGACGCAAGATAAGGATCTGCCGCCCAGGACGGATTCGCGACCCATAACTTTTCGACTCGTAACCGGGCGATACGGCCTACGTCTACCTCCAATGCGCCAATATTCACCTGTTGACCCAGAGATTCCGTCAACTTGGATTCAGCAAAATGAAGAAACCATTGAGAGTTCAGCGCCATGATTCCTCCTGCAACAGGTATGGCAATCACGCAGGCCACAATGACAATGGAGATAACAAGTCTGCCTCCCCACCCGTGCTGTCTCTCTTGTATCCTCATGACATATCACATGGTTTCATTTAGGGAATGTTGGGCAATGAAAAGAATGTGTTCTTAGGATTGCCATCCGTCATACTGTATCTGCTATGTTTTTATATTCTCATTGAAAACGATCTTTTCAAGGATTCCTGTGAACCATTTCTCTTCCTATTCCGTTTCATATGGGTGGCACCCTATTCCCGCTTTGCTCATAATGACCTTTGTATTCGCGTCGTTCGGGTGTGGCTCTCCGCTTGGCCATGATGCAGAGGTGTCGGATAGGAACGAATATATCGCCGGCAAGGTAAAAGTCGCTCTTATGCAGGAAGGGTTGGACGCCGCTCCCATTAACATCACAGTCCGAAATGGTGTGGTGACCTTGGGAGGATTCGTTGAAAAAGACCCACAACGGCAGGCGGCGGAAAAGGCCGCAAGCAATGTACCCGGAGTGGATTCCGTGATGAACAATATCCAAGTCAAATGACGTGTCAGTTCACGAGCCATCTTCCGCTGTGACAATGTCTCATTCCCTCATGTGTTAAATTGAAAGCCACAGAGGTAGCTTGACAGTCGCGATGGGGACAAGGAAGGGGAGGCTCCGCTAACGAGAGTGAATAGGTGAATCCCAGATCGGAGTGTGGTTTTCCATGATGTGGAAAGCCTCGTGGGATCATCCGGCTTTCTGAAACTTCGTCGTCAAGACCTTTCATCCCTTGGATTCCACCTTTTTATCGAGTCTGAGTCGCCGCCCTCCCACGAGGGTATCGGCGTCTGTGAATCGAGTTCGATCTGGAGGGCATACAGGTGGTCCTGTCCCGTCGCGACCATTCCACTCAGAGAACTTGGCTCTGGTGAGCGAGCCTCCAATTGGCCCCTCCATGGCAAGGCCCACACTCACTTTCTATTTCTATGAGACTATTTCTCACTCGTAGGAACATAGGCAATATCAGCGACTTTATCATTCTGATCTACCAAGATGGTCACCGCCATGCCTTTGGAAAGTTCCGTCAACTCATTCTGTAAATAATCCCAGACCGGTAATGTCAGGGATTCCTCATTTTTGGTTTGAATCGTCAAAGATTTCTTTTCCGGCTTCTCCTGGACGACTCCCTTAATATGACGATAAACATTGTATGCAGTGGAACGAGCCCAATCGTCCTCGGACATCACATCCTTGGTTAATGTGGCACTCGCAATTTTATTGGTTTCATCGATGAGAAACAGCCCCTCGGTGTCAAAGGGAATGGCCGCGACTTCACTCCTTGCAAGTGGACGGACGGCAAAGGATTGTTCTTTTCCCTCTTTGGTTTTAATGATAGCTTGGTCCTGCCCGACCTTGAGCGGTTGCGCAAGTTTCCCTTTGATTATCTGATGATGACTGTGGCCTTCGCCGCTGGTGAGATGGTAATCCACGACGTGATTTTTGTCATTCACCATGATGGTGACCTTATCACCCTGTTTCAGAGTAAATCCCTTCTCTTTTGCCCTTTCCAGTGACAGATAGCGGGGGCTGATTTCTCCCGTATCACCGGAATTGACCTTCGCCTGATCGGCCCTCACGCTTTCCACCACTCCGCTAATAACCCGATGGCCGGGAAGTAATGTAAACTGATGGTGCTGATCACCATCCATTTTTTCTTGTTGCATTGTGGACTGGGGTGCAGATGTATCTATAGAGGCTTTTTCCCCTCCTGAGGCAGCCGTTATCCCCACAAAAAGAACCACACACGACCCAAGAAGCACGGTGGTTTTCCAGCCTGGGGCGGATTTATGAACAGTGACATAGGTCCCCCTTTCGAGTAGCAACGGTTTTCATGTACCGGTTGCCGGGCCCTCATAGAGATTAAGCGAAGCCCGACAACCCGCGACGGGTATAAGCTTTCAAATCCAGGAACTGAATTTCTTAATGCCCTGGAGTCACAGACATGCTCCGGTCAACAGCATCCAAAGCCGAACCACCTGAAATTGAACTCATGGCTCGATCACGTTCTTGCCGGAGATCGGACGTTTCCTTTTGTAGGGCATCTCGCTCTTTCAAAAATTGGTCTCGATCCTGAATCAAACGGGCATTCTCTTGGTTTTCTGCTCCACTGCCCATCCGGCCACTACTCGTTTGTCCTTGGATGGATTTCATGCCGGAATCGGAATCGTCAGAGCCCTTGCCGGCCTGGAGTGCCTGATCCCGTTCACGTTGCAATTGGTCGCTCCATTGTATGTCAGCCCCTGACTCAAATTGAGACTGCACCTCAGGGACGGAGTCTGAAGACCCGGTTGTGGATCCCATGCCCTGGCCGGCTTGTCCGGTTACGGGCAGTAACAACATGCCTGCGGAAAATACCAAACCGAAAGTCAGGATAGTAAAATTTGATGCGAGTTTAATCATGATTTAACCTTCTACAAATAAAAAAGTGGAATGAGTTTTCTTCGTCTTTCCCTTAATGAAACAGAAAAGACGAAGACAAAAACCCATTTGTTGATTTGAACAAGAATGAATGACGAATTGCTGCTTGCTACCCACTGCTTTCTATCCTAACTAACCTTGATGAGCTTGGTGACGGACAAATTCCCGATGTCGTTTCAGGATATGTACGGGTGAAGAGGACCCAGACCTCCAGGCCAAAAATCCAGAATTCCCCATATTCGTAAGTGAAACGAAGATGAAGGATAAAGCGGTTGTGGGTTTAAAAGGACCCATGTCTATGTACCTTGAATCAGAATCGGAATACCCATTTCCCCGTCTAGTGGAAAAAGAGACGAAGCTGGGGATGTCCAACCTCGTCTCCTTCGTTTGGAATTCATATGGTCTTTTGGCAAATTCTCCTTCGCCTTTTTTACATAGCCAAGCGATAGGGAAGCGAAGGCTTAACATTTAGATCGCCATGACTAATGGACGGAAAAAAACAAAAAAATCGATCAATTGCACGATGACCATTAGGACTCCAAACACTGTGTGTAACAACTTCATGATTCGACCTCCTTATTTTGGAAATGCGATCATTCCAAAAAAATAGAATGTAAAAACCACTTCACACTATGGAAAAATTATGAAGGGAAATCAGGTAACCGCTAACTGGTGAAAACCCGTGAAACGGCAATATTTACCCCTGACGTTGAAATCCTCATTTAGTCATGGGAGATGAATTTCATCCTCCCGCTTTCAATATTCATAACCACAGGGTGGTGTGGCGGTATGTTTATTCGACCTGGTTTGTTCAATACTGATGAGGAATGCGCGAGAAATGAGAATTTGGGTGCTGAAAAAATCCAACCGTGGCACAATGGAATTTTACGGAAATTGGAAGTTAAGTAGATTAAGGGGCAGGAGGAGCGGATGGGGAAGGAGAAGAAGTAGGGTGAGGAGAGAGGACATACCGGGATTCAATGGCGGCTTTGATGCGAGCCAGACTTTGCCCATGTTCTGGCGATTCAGAGGATTCTATTTCCCGAATGTCGGCGGCCAGCGGTTTATCTTTAATGCATTCCTGAGCCCAGGAAGAATAATCATGCCGCTTCAAATGATACATCCACGTTTCAGGATCCAGCCCTTCTGCCAGTTGAAGAAAAAGCATAAGATTTTGGGCCCGAAGGTTCAGCTTTCCTTCCGGACCTTGAAAGTAAAAACTGCGATCAGGTCCTAATTCTCCTTCCGCATATTTCCGACGATGACGCCTTCGTTCGCTCCTATTGGGATGTATCCGAAATCGAACCGGCAGAGCCCCTCCGTACCGTTTCCAGAATATCGCCTCCCCCGGTTGTACGTGATGATCCTCGAAGGAAGGCAGAGATTCCCCAACCGAATTGGTGAAAGCCTCCAATCGTTCGCCTGGAGATTTGCCGATCACCACGACACAATCAATAGCGGTAAGGGCGTCGGCAGCCATTTGATCGGGGTGTACGGTGATCATCAGCAGGGAATGTAGTGATGGGGTGAGCAAGGGGCAAGAGATATCCCATTCTGCCGGCATCAGATGATGAGTCTCATCCAGTACAATCCAGTGAGGGCGGCCCGTTCGTGCTCTGAAATCCTGAAGATCTTTAAAGATGGTGTTAAAAAAAGAAGGACGTTCTTGTATCGCCAGACCCACCAGATTGATGACCAGGTTCGTATCCGGGTTTTCCAGAATAGTGATGACCTCCTTTGAGTTGGGTGCGTGATTCACATCACCCAGGACCACAGACTGTTCTAACGATTCATAATCGCCTTCTGGATCGATAATACAACATTGATACTGTTTATCCGTGAGACGCTCAATGATGCCGGTTGAGAGCGTGGATTTTCCGCTTCCCGATGAGCCGGCCAGGAGGAGGTTCGGACCATAGGGACTGATTCGGACTTCCTGCTCCGTCTCTGTGGATCCCAGCACTACATAATGCCGGTGAAGGGACGGATCAATGGATTGTAAGTCGTCAGCCAGAAGATGCCGGATAAACTCCACGACCCCGTCTCCTTGATCTCCTTCCATCACGATATCGGCGCGTTCCTTGATGGCCGGGAGGGCATTGCCGACGGCCGCGGAGCACTCCACCATTCCCAGAAAAGGCAGATCATTCTCGGCATCGCCAATTCCGGCGACATTGTGTGGTGATAAACCCATTCTGCGTAGCGCTTTCTCCAGGCCGGTCGCTTTACTGAATCCGGCGGGAAGCATCATGACGGCTTCTTTGTTAAAAATCAGTTGGATATCCAATCCGAGATCACGGACTACTTCCAATACGATCGTTTCATGCGGGCGAACGGTGGAGACGATATTTCGTCCGACTGAAATGGGAATGCCGCGGGAACGAAGCCGCATGATGAAATCTTCAGACGGCATATCTGCCAGTGTGATCGTTTCCTTGGAAGAAGGTTTATACAATACAAGCCCATTCTCCGCGACAATCCACTCAAATACATGAGGATGAGGAAATACTTTCAGTAGATCATCCAGTTCCCGGCCTGTGACAAGAAGGAGCTTTCGATTGGTGGTTAAGACTTTCTCCAGACCTCGAAGGGTCGATTCGTGAACGCGTCCATGAAGGGCAAGAGTGCCATCAAAATCAGTCGCCAGGGCTAAATATCTCATGTAATTTTCTTTGATAAAAAAAGAAACGACGTTTAGGTCCACTGCGGTGCAGTTGAAAAGGCAAATGAATTTTTGCACGAACCTGATCAATACCTGTTCGGCATGCCCTCCCGATTCCCCGGTCTCCTCACTGACCTGTTATTATTATCTGATTCTGTGATCGAACCGCCCCGTTATGAAGCCGCGGGGCGGTCCCAGAATCGGAGATGACGGCACATTTCCAGGAATTTGGAGGCGCCTTTATTTCCGTCAAGAGCGATCATGCCCCCGTCCATTTCCGTCAGCCCTGCCTTTGTAAAGAGGGGAGTTGCGGCTTCGACATATCCGATATATTTCATATGGGCAAAGGCATCTGCCACAAAATCCCTCGCCGCTGGCTCTTTGGCTAAAGCCCGGCCTCCTTCCTCGGAAAGGAGGAGGGCTACTGCGTCATACAATACAGAGGGGCCGCCATCGATTTTCTGTGCGGCTTCAATCCATGTTCCGTCGCTGGCTTCTACTCCGCCCACGCCGGGGGCCACAATCTCCATAATCGCCCCTTCCGATTTGACGGCTGTTTTGAGAGATTTAAATAATTTCATATCGACTCCGTCGGTGATGAGCACTCCAAGCTTTCGCCCTTTAAAGGTTTTGGGACTATTAAGAAGAATGCTGAGCGCCGGGGATCGTTGGAGATCCTCCTGAGTCGGTTTAGCCGCATCTGCGGGCGCGGGCATCTGCTGGATGCGCAATCCTTTGGCAACCGCTTTGGCCAGGTCCTGGTGGATATTCAGTAAATGAGAAACCATACGAGTTCGTATCTCAAGACGTTCCACTTTGCTTAATTCAAAGACTAAGGCGTTGGCGATGTGTGTTTGTTCGACCTCGGTCTGACTGATATAGAATTGTCGAGCCTGGCTGTAATGATCGGCAAAGGTCTCGGAGCGAAGGCGGACTTTTGGGCCTTGTTCCTCTGCAGGATATGACGTGAATCCTTTTTCCGGTGATTCACGGGGACCGGCAGCTTCGCCGGGCCAGGAATTGGGTTCATAGTTGGCTCGGCCTTGCGGATTATGCATGGCCATATGCCCGTCCTGTTGAAAATGGCTGAACGGACACTTGGGGGCGTTGATGGGTATGTGAGTGAAATTCGGACTGCCAAGCCGTTTGAGCTGAGTATCGAGGTAGGAAAAGTTCCGCCCTTGTAATAGCGGGTCATTTGAAAAATCAATGCCCGGTACAATATTTTGCGTACAAAAGGCGACCTGTTCGGTCTCAGCAAAGAAATTGTTCACACAGCGATCAAGAACGAGCCGGCCTACGCGTCGAATTGGTAGAATTTCTTCTGGAATGATTTTGGTGGCATCGAGCACATCAAAATCGAATTCCTGAGCAAATTCATCATCAAATAGCTGGAGGCCCAGTTCCCATTCCGGAAAATCACCTTGCTGAATGGCACTCCATAAATCCCGGCGATGGAAGTCTGGGTCAGCTCCGTTAATTTTAACGGCTTCGTTCCACACCACGGATTGCATCCCCAATTTGGGTTTCCAGTGAAATTTCACGAACGTCGATTTTCCCTGGCTATTGATCAGCCGGAATGTATGCACACCAAACCCTTCCATGAATCGAAAGGAGCGGGGAATGGCTCTGTCGGACATGATCCACATCACCATGTGCATACTTTCGGGAGTGAGCGATATGAAATCCCAAAAGTTATCATGCGCGGTTTGCGCTTGTGGAAAGCCACGATCCGGTTCCGGTTTGGCGGCGTGAATCAGGTCGGGGAATTTGATGGCGTCTTGGATGAAAAACACGGGCATATTATTCCCCACAAGATCCCAGTTTCCCTCTTTGGTATACAGCTTCACGGCAAAACCCCTGACGTCTCTTGCCAAATCGAAGGAACCCTTATTGCCGGCTACGGTTGAAAACCGGACGAACGCGGGAGTTTTATCACGTGGTCGTTGAAAGAGATCGGCTTTGGTGACATCTGCCAGAGATTCGTAGTTTTCAAAATACCCATGAGCCCCGAACCCGCGGGCATGCACAACCCGTTCCGGAATCCGTTCATGGTCAAAGTGAAAAATCTTTTCCCGAAAGTGAAAGTCTTCCAATGCGCTTGGACCCTTCGGTCCGAATTTAAGCGAGTTTTGGTCATCCGCGACAGGAATGCCTTGCTGAGTGGTTAATACCGGATTGGTTTTTCCGCTTGTCTGGTGCACTTCCCCTCCGGTGCCGATCTCGACAGTTTGGTCAGCATATTTCGCGGTTTTACCGGTGGAAGCAGGAGGAGATTTAGTGGATTGTTTTTTGGCCATGCGAATCATTCCTTAGCATTGATGAGCCCGTGATGAATAGGTGAGTACACAGATGACGCGAAATTACTCATCATATAGAAACAATTGAAGAGGCCACACTGTAAAAAACCCTTGGATGAGATTTTAAAAAGATTGATGGGGTAACCGGAGAGTTCCATGCAAGGGTTCATGGCAGTCACCACTTTTTGCATTCCGGGATAAGATTTGTTTAAGTGACTTGAGAGAGTTTCGGAGTTCAGATACAGACGACCAAGCTTGCTCTGAACCACTTGTGCTAAACATTTCAACCCGTTTCCATGAAGGAGGTCGAAAAGCATGATGATGCAAATTGGACAGACGATTACGGATGGCACATACCAGGCCTTTCACAAGGAACAGATCCGTTCTCTCAAGTTGTCCCAATTCCAGGGGCAATGGCTGGTATTGGTATTTTATCCGGGTGACTTTACGTTTATCTGTCCAACAGAATTGCAAGAACTGGGGGAGTTGTATCCTGAATTTCAAAAGCTCGGGGCTGAAGTTCTTAGCGTCAGCACTGATTCGGTTTTTGTGCATAAGGCCTGGCATGATACCTCGCCTGCCATAAAAAATATTCAGTTCCCCATGGTAGCCGATCCCACGGGACGGCTAAGCCGGGAGTTCGGAACCTATCTGGAGGATGAGGGAGTTTCGTTGCGTGGGAGTTTTCTGGTCGATCCGGACGGGGTCCTGAAAGTGGGAGAAATCCACGACAACAGCATCGGAAGAAATGGCCGGGAACTACTGAGAAAACTTCAAGCGGCAGTTCACGTCAGGGAAGGAAAAGGAGAAGTCTGTCCGGCTAATTGGAAACCGGGAGATAAGACATTAACACCGGGCTTGGATCTCGTCGGAAAAATTTGAGCACCACGCTCTGGTCAACATTTATCTATCTCATTAGAAAGACAGGCTGAGTTGGCGGTTGATGTAGAAGGTGGCCGCGTCATTATGAAAAAGGATCAAGGCCCTGCCCATGACATTGAATCACACCATCGTATCTGCTAAGGACAAAAAGGTTTCGGCAGTGTTTCTGACGGAAATCCTTGGTTTACCGGCACCATTACTCCTGGGGCCCTTTGCGGTTGTCCGGGTAGGAGAGACCTCCCTGGATTATCTCGATGCCGATAGCGATATTTCCCCTCAGCATTATGCTTTTCTGGTAAGCGAGGTCGAATTCGATCAGATCTTTGAGCGAATCCAGGAACGACGGCTACCGTATTGGGCTGATCCCTATCGGGAGGAGCCGGATCACATCAACGGCTGGGATGATGGACGCGGGATGTATTTCGACGATCCGAACGGCCATTTACTGGAAATCATTACCCGTCCTTATGGCAGCGGTGGGACAGCCGTGTCGAAACCTCATCCCTTGGTGGCGTCTGCAGTGGATCCAGAAGTTCAAGAGAGCCGCTCTGAATAGGGTAGATAAAGACGAAAGTGTAAAAAGGAGACGAGGACAAACGAAAAAAATTGACCAACGTTTACAGATTTCCTGAAAGCATTTGACGATACCGTTTAACCTTGGCCCGGTCGGGCACTTCGGGCTGGCGGTCCGTCATTCCACGTGTAAAGCGAAATGGTTTAGGGGGGTCCTGGGATCTCGTGAAGATATCAATTTCAGGTCGAAATGCCTGTCGGCAATCCCGCGCGACAATCTCCCAGTTAAAGTTCATTGCCCCAGTTTCAGATGAGATTCTTCTCCTGCAAGGCCCCTGGAAAAGTTTATTAAGCCTTGAGCCAGGTGACTCTCGTTTCTGAAAAAACGAGAGTTACCTGAAGCACAGACCCTCTATTCGGCAGGTGCATCCAGCTAAGGTTGAATTTCCCAAGTTGTCGGGGCCGTGCCAGGGAAACCTACAGAAGTCCTGGTCACCCCGTTCATCAACCACACCGCCACCGCGCCGCTCGTGGTGTTGCGCCAGATAATATCTGCCTTGCCATCGGCATCCGTATCGCCTACTTGTCTAATTTGCCAGACCGAGCTCAACACACCTAAGGAGCCGGTAGAGGAGGGCGCCGCAGTCCCATTCAGCAACCAGGCCGCCGCACTTCCATTCGTGTGTCTAAAGACCAGGTCGGCCTTACCATCTCCGTTCAGGTCTCCGACTCCCTGGATGGTCCACGCGGTCGACGCCGTGCCGGGAAAGCCCACAGAGGTCCGGATCACTCCATTCATTAACCACACCGCCACCGCGCCGTTCGAGGTGTTGCGCCAGATGATATCCGCGTTGCCGTCGGCATTGGTATCACCCACTCCCGAGATCTGATAGACGGAGCCCACCACACCTAAGGAGCCGGTAGAGGAGGGCGCTGCGGTCCCATTCAGCAACCAGACCGCCGCACTTCCATTCGTGTGTCTAAAGACCAGGTCGGCCTTGCCATCCCCATTCAGATCCCCAACTCCCTGGATAGACCATGCGGTCGATACCGTGCCGGGGAAGCCTGCCGAAATCCGGGTTCCTCCGTTCATCAACCACACCGCCACCGCGCCCGTTGTGGTATTGCGCCAGATAATGTCCGCGTTGCCATCGGCATCTGTATCGCCTACTCCCGCGACCTCCCAGTCGGCACTCACCCCGCCGAGAGAGACGGTGGACGAAGGAGCTCCTGCCCCATTCAGCAACCAGACTGCAGCATTACCATTGGTATTCCTAAAGACAAGGTCAGCTTTGCCATCTCCATTCAAATCCTGCCCAGCCGAACCCGATGACTCAATCAGCCGAACCGCGCTGCCGTACTTTCCCTTATATTGCTCAGCCACACTTCCATCAAAACTGATGGTCAGCAGCACCGTCCCATCGCTACCGGGATCAATGCCACTAAACCGGGCCACATAGCCCTTATCATTGTCCGCCGGCAATCTAGTGGAAGGACTTGTCGGTCCCGTGAACAGCACACCCCCTGGATACGTTCCAGTATCAGGATTATCAGTCGCCACGGAACTCGAATTTGTAAATGCGTCCTGCCCTGAAAGGGTCACCAGGGAAGCTCGTTCCCACCCGTTGTTGTTTCGATGAGCATAAAATGTCAGATCATAGGTTTTGTCCGGGTTTAGCCCGCTAAAGGTCAACACCAGGGAATTATTCACATCATCGATATAGGCAACCACGCCCTTCCCGTTGACTTTGCCGTCAAAGATTGTAAAGGCATCACCGACAGTCGGGTCTGCCCCTTGCAAATCATTGGCCCCGGCAATAAATTGGCCGCCGGTCACGGTCATGGTCACACCCGTATCAAGGCCGGTAGCAAAATCTTTCAATGGGCCGGTGGAGGGCAGGCCAGAGCCCCCATTCGGGGACGTGATCTTCGTGACATTCGTGTCCAGCTGCCCGGTCCCCCAAGCCAGATCATTATAGGCTGTAAAACCAGCTGCCGCAGCCAGAGAGGTCGTCCCCATGGTCAGGACCGCCGCAGTTAGCAACCCCGCTATCCACCCGGAAGTCCGAGACGTACACATGTTCATAAATCCCCCTTTCCTTTTCCGCATTGTGTAAAGATGATTTTTGCATAAAAGCCGTTCATTTCACGAAGTCTCCTTTAAACGTTTACGTGGGAATATGGAGAATACAATCATGGAAAGGTCGGTGATTGCCCACGGCATGACAGATGTTTCTTTTGAAGAGATTCACAGATAGAAGTGAACTCTTACACGGATTCTCTCCTATACCACTTCCTGATGTACTTCAACGAAAAATTGTAGGGGGGTATTAATAGGGGGGTCGGCCTCCATTACCGTCGCCACCCTCACAGGGCCTTGGCTCATCGCTCATCGCGTTCAGCCTAGTGCCTCTCATCATTCACCACCTGAGGGGGCTGGCATAGAGCCAGACCGCCAGCATATCTTGAGCCCACGTGGATGGGCAAGAGATAGGGCGGTGGGACATTTCCACTATCCCTTATCATCTTCTTCATCTGTTGTTTAAGGAGGCATTCAGAGTTGAAATTGCCGAACATTCGTTTGTTATTCCGATTGTATTCCGACAAAATTCAAGGGCAAAGAACAACTTTCCTGCACTCATTTTGGTGAAACCGGAAATTTTTATAGGCATCAGGAGCTTCATCAAGATTATAGCGGTGGGAGATAATGAACGATGGGTGGATCTCTTGTTTTTCAATACGTTCAAACAGCGGCTGCATATAATTATGCACGTGAGTCTGACCGCAACGTATGGTAATGCCTTTACCGAAGATGGCGCCAATCGGAAACTTATCGGCAAAACCGCCATACACCCCGGGTATGGAGATCGTGCCGTTTTTGCGAACGGCTCGTGCCGCCTGGCGAAGGACATGAATCCGATCGGTCGCGAGAAAACTTGCCACCTTAACCCGGTCGAAGAGGGCGTCTACCGTTGTGCCGTGAGATTCGAGTCCCACGGCGTCAATGCAGGCATCAGGGCCTTGGCCACCGGTCGCATTCATGAGGTAGTCATAGACGTCATCCTCATCAAAATTAATAGTTTCTATTCGATCATCCTCATGAACCTGTCCGGGGTGGCCCCGCCGCGCAAGGTCGAGACGTTGGGGAAAATGATCGATGGCAAATACCTTGTCTGCGCCAAGCATCAGGGCGCTTCGTATCGCAAATTGTCCCACAGGTCCACAGCCCCATACGGCCACGCTATCACCCTCCCGAATATCGCAATTCTCGGCGGCTTGATATCCTGTCGGAAAAATATCTGAGAGAAACAACACTTCTTCATCCTTCAATCCAGCAGGAATTTTAAACGGTCCCATATCGGCAAAGGGAACCCGTACGTATTCGGCCTGGCCGCCCGCATAGCCGCCCAGCATGTGGGAATATCCGAACAGCCCGGCGGGTGAATGGCCATAGGCCGCTTCCGCCATCCACGCGTTGGGATTCGAATTGTCGCAGCAGGACCACAACTTCCTTGTGCAGAAAAAACAGTTTCCGCAGGCGATATTAAACGGGACGACAACCCGATCCCCTTTTTTCAGATTCTTGATAGCGGCACCGACTTCAACAACCTCCCCCATGAACTCATGACCGAGGATGTCGCCGGATTTCATGCTTGGAATATATCCATCATACAGGTGAAGGTCCGACCCGCAGATGGCCGTTAAGGTCACTCGCACAATGGCATCACGGGGATTGATTATTTCCGGATCGGAAATGTTTTCGACCCGGACATCATGTTTCCCATTCCAACAGACGGCGCGCATAAAAAATCTTTCCAGCCCTTCGCAGGCATTTTCCTATCGCTGACAAAAAAGTCGGCACATTAGGCATATAATTATGAACATGAGATAGGCCTGATGGTAAATTCAGTGACCCCTCCGGCATGAGAAGTTTCCATGTTCATGAGATTAGGAGGGACGGTGCGCCGTTGCGACGGGATCTGTGATCCCGAGTTCATCACTGACATCGCGGAGATTGTTTATCAGCCCGGAACGATCCGTGCCCGGGCAGGCTTCCTGGTTTCGTGTAATTTCTCCTGTTTCCATCAATTGGCGAAAACGTCGAAGATCTTCGCTGACCTGCCGTGCAGGGTCTTCGGGAAGGAGTTTTGCCATTGCTGCGCCAAATACTCCTCCGGGCGGAGACCATCGACAATCCAAAGAAAGAATCGTTCCGCGATTTCCTGCCGCGCGTCGCAGGGACAAAACTCCCTCGTGTTCAAGGTTGGATTCCGATTCTATGGTTCGCCATGTCAGCATCTCGTTTTGGCGTTCTTCCAGAATCTCGGCTTCCCAATAGACTTCTTTATTGAAAGGCCCACGTGCATGCCAAACCGAACGTGTGTCATCGAGTATCTCCACGGCCACGATGTTGTGCATGAATCGGGGAAGATTATTCAAGTCACGCCAAAAGGCATAGATGTCCGCCGCCGGTCGATTGATGCAAATGGATTTTCGAAAATGCACGATTCTATTCAATGGATGTCGAATGGGAGTTCCATAGGATTCGTCTATTCCCAGGGCTTCATAGAGACGACTATGGTTCGAAAAGCCATGCATAAGGAGGCTTCCACCGACCAGGATGGGAAGAATCCGCCCCTTGCCTCTCTGCGTGAGTCCGAAACCGATCAAACCGGTTCCCATGCCAACTGACAGGACTTGTTCAATGGCCCCGATATTATTTTTCATTTGCACTCATGCGAGAAATGGTAGAGTTGGTCATTTTCTTTGCCTCAGTTTCTGAATTGCATGTGAATCAACGTCATGAGCCTGAACCGGATTGGTGTAACTATATGGGATTCACAAAAACTTTTGACCTGTTAATATCCCTGGATAGTAAAAGTTATCCACTTCTATAGGTTGTTATGATTGCTGTTTCAGAATGAGGCCTTCGTCCCCACGAACCTCAAAAGGCGCATGGAACTTCTCCTGGTTTTTGTCTAAAAAAGTGGAAAGGCATACCTGGGGGGCCCACGTCTGATCCCATTTTAATGTCTGCGGTGTGCTGCTAAAGTTCAACAGGATCATATAATTTTCCTCGTTTCCCACTCTCTGATACGCAAGAGAGGCCCCTGGACCGCGATAATCTCGAACCGACCCGTGGTAAAGGTGGAACGTTCGCGACGAAGTGCAAAAAGCCGGCGATATAAAGTCAGGAGTGAAGTCGGATTATCACGTTGGGAGGCGACATTGGCGGTGTGAAAATCCTCGGCAATCGGCAACCACGGTTCATGGTGGAGGTTCTGAGGGCAAATGTTGGTTTGGTAAAAAAGAATCTTATCGCGAAGGAGATTACATCGCCTATGACGAAGGTCCCAACATGATTTATCATTCGTTGTTGGGGTGGGTCTCCGGGGGAGGCCATGAGGGAGGTTGAGGGGCAAAGGGCATGAGAAGAAGATGGGCAAGGGCCAGATCACGCGGGTTCTGAAAGGCCGGCACACCAATGGTGATGCTCTGTTGGGGGACGTCAAGTGTGAGTGTGCCATGCAGAACATCCCAGATGGTGAGGCCGCTGGACCAGTTGGAATTCGTTTCGTCACGCCGGGTGGAATGATGAATGCCGTGCATTCGTGGCGTCACGATCAGTTTGACCAACCGGCGTTCAATCGACAGGGGGAGGGCAACATTGGAATGATGGAACAGAACCGAGATCAACAGGCAAGTCTGCCATAGTGAAAGGGGGAGGGGAGAGATGCCGAGGAGGAGGACCTGGCCTGCTCGCCATCCCACCGAAAGAACCATTTCTCCAAAATGAAATCGAATGGCCGTGGATGCATCCAGATCTTTATCAATATGATGCACGACATGAAAGCGCCACAACCATGAGAGTCGATGAGTCAACACATGCCACCAATACAGCGTGTAATCCATCAGCACCACGGCAAGCGGAATTTCCAGCCAGACCGGAAGCGAAAGCCACTTGAGCACCCCCACCTTTCTTTGGGTGACATAACGGGATAATCGCGAAACGAGAGGACGTTCAGTAACACGAAGCGCCAGTGCCGTCATCCCGGCCATCAAAAGATTTCTGTTGGTCCGTTCACCTCTGGCCTCAACCCGATGGCGGAGCGGTCGACGGCGCTCCCGGTAGAATAAAAAGCAGAAGGTACCGTAAATCAACGGTCCGCTGAACCATCCGGGCAGACGTCTCAGTAGCCAATCCTCTTTCGCATGGCTTGATTCAGGAAATTTTTCCCGGCTGGCGGACTGAGTGGAATGCGCCTGCTTCATGGTAGCCGATTCTCTCTTTTCCTGTGCCGTTTTCGTCGGACTCTTGCCTGAAGTATTTTCTTTTATTGATACCTTGTCAAGTTTCACGTGTATCTCTTCCGCACAACCCTATTCTTCATATTCATCAGGAATTCTTTCCGGTGTACTCCTAATTTCTCAAGTGGACATTTAGGCACGATGCCTGCCGGATTCATCCATATCCTACCAATATCCACCTATGTTGTAGTTGAGATAGGCGTAATTCAGTCTGTCGTCATGACCGGTTGCAGATCAATTCCACCCGCACGACGTATCTTGAAAGGAGATAAAGATGGCAACCCAATGGGGCTTATGTAAAAGATGTCAATGGTGGCAAATTGAACCATCTGCAAAAATTGAAGATGCCACAATGGGACTCTGTATCGATGAAAACCTGCAAGCGTATCGATTGTTGGTCTCCGGCAATAGTGGATGCAATCGATTCATGAAAGGCAGTCCGGCTCAGGCGGAAGGTTCCTCTTCTCAGCCCCCGACCGCTTCGCCCACAGGATAGTGGGAAGGGAGCCTTATGGGGCAAAGCGTGAGAAATTGATTAGTGGGTCTCACACCGGCGCAGGAAAGGACTGATCAGCAAATACATACGACCAGACGTGGACGAGGCAGGTCTTTATGATGCGTGTAGGTCTCTAACACAGGGGAGAGTATCCTCCTGTGCCTTCTCATTCAGAACTCTGTGGGAGAGAATGGAATTGCTGTTTGATCAAGCTATGAAAATTGATTTCAGGGAGTACAGATTTGAAAAATTTGGTGATGGTCGGCTTATTGCTGTGGTATATCGGATTCTTTTTGGTAATGGGGTGGTCCCCTCTTGATCCTCAAAGTTGGGCATTTTCCAATATCCTACCTCTTCTTTTCGTCGGTGTCTTGACCATTTCCTACCGACCATTGCCCTTTTCCATCGCTTCCTATGTGCTTATGGCGTTGTTTCTCACCCTGCATACGATTGGATCCCATTATACGTATGCGCAGGTGCCTTTCGGACTCTGGTTGGAAGAGCTATTCGATTTACCCCGTAACCATTTCGATCGAATCGTCCATTTTTGTTTTGGTTTGTTCTTTGGCTATCCCTTATTGGAACTTTTCGAAAGGGTTCCCGGGATGTCTGCATGGATCCGTGCTGGAATGGTCGTGGTGACACTTGTGGGATTGGGCGGGTTGTGGGAAATTCTTGAATCGTGGGTAACGCGCATTGTTCATTCGGAATTAGGTCTGGCCTATTTGGGTGCACAGGGAGATATTTGGGATGCCCAAAAGGATATGGCAGCCACGTTATATGGCGCGCTGCTCTGGTTGGCAATTATGCTGTGCTTCTGGAAATTGAATGGACCTTGTTCATCCGGATCACAGGAAAGGACGGTAGATCTTCCACATGCGTCTGACCACTGCCGTTAATGCCCCAAACCGGAAAAATTTTCGCGAGCATCATCTTGTACACGTGCTTCTGGCTTGGTACGTGGTGTTTTGGATAGCTCTCGCCATAGAACCGATCGACCGCCATGATTGGTTTCTCGAAAATATTTTAGCGATAGGATTGGTCATTGTTCTTGTCGCAACGTATCGATGGTTTCCCTTATCGGATCTTTCCTATATTTTCCTCACCGTGTTTATGACCCTTCATGCAATCGGAGCCCATTATACCTATTCAAAGGTTCCTCTTGGGTTTTGGATGCAGGATTGGTGGGGATTTGAGCGCAATCATTTTGACCGGATCGCGCATTTTTCATTCGGGCTGCTCCTGGCCTACCCGTTAAGGGAGTTATTCCTTCGCCGGGTCAATGTGCGTGGGTTCTGGGCTTATTATCTCCCCATTAGCGGAATATTGGCCTTCAGTGGATTCTTCGAAATTATCGAATCGTGGGTGGCTCTCCTTGTTCGTCCGGAATTGGGAGAGGCGTATCTTGGCACACAGGGTGATGAATGGGATGCACAAAAAGATATGACGGTGGCAGTCATCGGAGCATTTCTCACCATCATGCTGACCTATGCACTTTCCAAGGTCGTCTCCCAAAAATCTCTTCAGGCTCCTCCCTAGCCTTTGCTAAGTTCCTATGAATAACCTGACCACCTTGGGCTCCATTCCAATTCACGCGCAGAGGAACATTTTCAGCCGACCACGGTGGCGTGAGCGTGTTGTAGGTTCAATCCCTGTTCATATGGGGTTGTTGGTCTTGGCGATATCTTTGATGGTGATTTCCCCTCGGTTCGCTTCGGGGGAAGGAACCGACACGCCGCTTGCCGGAGAACCCCATCAGACGGAAATTTTTGGACAGGAAATTCATGTCCCTCCACGGGATCGCCGACATGTGACGGCGATCAATATCGGTATGAATTGGATTCCCGATGGACCCAAACGGTTAGAGCTTCTCCCATTCGGCGCGTTGTTTGTCTGGCGCAATTGGGATGATGAAAACCAGCGGTTTCGGGGGACTTTCTCAGGCGTATTCAATGATATCCAGTATCAGCGTGGTCTGTCATCCACCAGCCCATGGTTTGCCGCCATGACCTTTGAAAATGTGATCATCCCATTCGGCCGATACGAGTATGTCGAAGGACAGGCTATCAAGGACGTGGAATTGGAATGGAATTATTTCTTTGCGGGGATCGGTATCGGATATCGCAGGCCATTATCCCCGGGAGGGCAGGATAATGCAGCCGAATTTTCATTAACGTATGAACCCGGTTACCGTTGGTTTGATCGCAGTTCAAAGACGTCCAATAATTTCATTGTGCCCCAAAATACATACGAAGGCCGAGTCCATGCCCGGCTTCGGATAGATAAATTTGAACGAAATCTTATGGAATTGCTTCATCACGGATTCGCCTTTGGAGGTGATGCCCTCTATGGACATCGCGCCCGTTGGCGTCAGTGGGGAGATCCGGAATTCGAGACCCCGGATAACCAAGATGACCACACATTTATGCTTGCCAGCTTCTATGCCGCCTTGGCGGGGAAGATCCCTTTGGTCCCGACAGAGCGGCACAGACTGATTGTCACGATGTATGGCGGAATCGGGAAGAACCTTGACCGGTTTTCCACCTTCCGATTGCCTGGGCGTCCCACGGGGTATGAATGGGAGGCGCTCTCCCGTCCTCTCATTCCGGGAGTGGCCTTCAATGAATTGTTTCCGCGGAAATACGCGATAGCCAATTTCACCTACCGGTATGAGGCGCTCTTTTTCTTGTATCCGTATATCCGAGGAACCTGGTCCGCGATCGAACGAGCCCGTTTCAACGGTAACGGTTCTCTTCGCTATCAGGTAGATATGCTGCCGGCCGTGGGAGGTGGAATTGTCAGCGGGGCTCCATGGGGTTCACAAATAGAAATTAATTATAGTTATAACTTTGGCATATACCGCGATCGCCATGGGCCGAAGCTGGGAGGGAATAGTGTGGTGGTGTTCTGGTCAAAGCTTCTTTAACACGAAGCGAAGTTCTCCCGCATCCGAAATTTTCATGAATCAGGATGAGGATCCTTCCCTTCTCTGTTTTCTTCCGGTACGGTTAGTTCCGTTCTTGCGTCGGGACCTGAGGATCGACATGCATTTCTGTTTGAACCACTCCATAGAAGATCGTCGCAAGGGACAGAATCAACAAAAAATAAAAGGCCACACGTGCCGGTCCCACAACAGGGGTCGAAAAGACTCCAAATCCAATGACCGCACAAATTCCGGCAATGATGAGTAAAATGAAGCCGATGGTGAGCATTAGGACCTCCTTTTCTAGTCGGCAAGGAGCCGGCTTTGTGAAAAAACTTCCGCCACGGGTTCCTCTGCCCGGCCTTTCGGAAGAGAAGCGTCGGACCCTTGTTCAGCACCGTTCATCGCTCTTTGAAGCACTTCGGCCGTATGGAGCGCGTTCCGGCCGGTCGTTTGCATGATTTGTTCGCGACAACTGAATCCATCGGTAACGACTAATTCTTTTTTTGCCGCCGCTTCCCGAATCTTCGGAAGAAGAATTTGTTCTCCAATAGCCAGTGAAATCCCGTAATGCTCTTCTTTAAAGCCGAATGACCCCGCCATCCCGCAACATCCGGAATCGAGAAGTGTGCAATCTAATCCGATGTCCTTTAAAATTTTCATTTCACTCTTCATCCCCATGACGGCCTTTTGATGACAATGACCATGCACAATGGCTCGTTCATGGAGCTGCGGCCAGGCAATGGGTCCTGCCTGTTTATCAAGAAATTCTCCAAGCGTACACGTTAATCCGGCCAGCCGTTTCGCATGCTCATCATTGGGAAACAATTTAAGAAGTTCGTCGCGAAAGACCGCCACGCAACTGGGTTCAAGGCCAATAACGGGAATGCCGGCGGCGATATCCTTATCTAAAGAATTTAAGATTTGACGCAGCAGGAGTTTGGCGGTTTTCAGCATGCCGAAATCATATAAGGGGCGTCCGCAACAGAGAGGCCGTGGAGGGATGGTGACCTCAAAACCAATTTTCTCCAACACCTCAACTGCCGCTTTCAGTGTGTGTGGGGAAAAATAATTATTAAAGGTGTCAGGCCATAACACCACTTTGCGCGCTGCAGAATAAGAAGCAGGCCGCTTATGAAACCAGGCGGTAAAGGACTTCTTGGCATAGCGAGGCATGTCTCGTTGAGGAGCAATGCCTCCAAATTTTTTGACCAGAGTCCCTAATATCGGAGCATGGGTCACGGCATTCACCACCCCAGGCATGGTGGAGGCGAGCCTTGACCACCAGTAAATGAGTCCCATGGAAAATGCGGCGCGGGGGCGGAGGCGGCCTTCATAATAGTGAGAGAGAAACTCTGCTTTATAGGTGGCCATATCCACGTTCACTGGACAGTCGCTCAGGCAGCCTTTGCAGGCCAGGCACAGATCCAATGCCTCTTTGACCGCTTCGCTTCGCCAGCCGTGGCGTAAGGGATTGCCTTGTAACATTTCGAATAGCAGGTGTGCCCGTCCGCGCGTGGAATGTTGTTCCTCCCGCGTGATTCGGTAGCTGGGACACATCGTTCCGCCTTCCATATTCCGGCAATCTCCCACGCCGACACAGCGTAACGTGGCCCGCGGAAAGCTCCCCCTATCATCCGTATAGTGAAAATGGGTGTTGAGTTGTGGCGGATTATAGGAAGTTCCCAACCGCAGATTGTGATCAAGGGGATGGGCATCGATCACTTTTCCCGGATTCATTTTCCCATCAGGATCCCAGGCCTGTTTAAATTCACGAAACGCATTCATGAGTTCCTGGCCGAACATCTTCGGCAGCAATTCCCCCCGTGACTGCCCATCTCCGTGTTCACCGGAAAAAGACCCGTGATACCGCATCACCAGGTCGGAGGCTTCTTCGATGAAATTCCGGTATGTGTCAATTCCCGCCCGCGTTTTTAAGTCAAAATTAATGCGGGTATGAATGCATCCCTGGCCAAAATGGCCATACAGCGCACACTGATACCCGTGCGCCTGCATCAACTCGCGAAGATCCCGGAGATAATTTCCCACGTCCTTCGGTGCGACCGCCGAATCCTCCCATCCGGTCCAACTGTCATCACCGCCCGGCACTCGAGCTGTGGCCGCGAGACCCGATTTGCGAATCTTCCACACGTATTGTTCCTGAGCTTTATTATCATAGCGTTTCATGGCCGGGGCTTGAGATTGCTTGCCAAGTTCCTCCATGAGCTCCCGTGCCCGGTCATCCGCTTCTTGCTGGGTGTCTCCGCCAAATTCGACAAGCAGCCATCCCCGGCCCTCTGGAAGCAAGGACAGTTTATCAACATGCAAATGGTTTTTGGTCATATCACCCACGAGCATATCGTCCAGCCCTTCCAATCCGATCGGTTGATGCGCCAGGATGTCCATCAAATGGTCTCCGGCTTGATAGATGTCCCGGTATCCAAGGACAATGAGTGTCCGCCATGGCGGACTCTTGACGAGTCCGACCGTTGCCTCCAACACGGTCACACATGTGCCCTCGGTCCCGACCAGCGCTCGAGCGATATTGAAATCATGTTCGGGGAGTAATTGATCAAGATTGTATCCCGACACTCTTCTGGGAATGTCGGGATAGCGGGAACGAATGAGCGAGGCGTATTGATCGCGAATGGATTGTAACCTGGCATAGATGTCACCGCGTCGGCCTCCCTGCCGGATAATGTGGTGGAGGTCCTCTTCACTGGTTTTGCCCACGCGCATCCGCAATCCATCATAGGTGAGGATTTCCAGTTCCTCGATGTTATCCACTGTTTTTCCGCCCATCAGGGCATGCACTCCACAGGAATTGTTTCCGATCATCCCACCCAGTGTGCAGTGATCATGTGTGGACGGATCAGGCGCAAACGTCAAATGATGCTGTTCCGCTCTGTTGCGCAGCACATCGAGCACGACACCCGGTTGCACGCGTGCACGCCGGGAGGCGGGATCAAATTCCATGATGGAATGGAGGTATTTCGACATATCCATGACGACGGCCACATTACAGCATTGGCCGGCCAGACTGGTACCTCCACCGCGTGAGAGAACCGGGACTCCATGCCGGTGACACACGGCCACCGTCGTGATCACATCTTCCACGGTTTTAGGAATGACCACCCCGACGGGCACTTGGCGGTAATTCGATCCGTCAGTCGCATATAACGCCCGGCTTCCTTCATCGAAACGCACTTCTCCTTCAATGGAGATTTGAAGGTGAGAAGACAACTCAGCTGCAATCTCCTGATAGGCGAAATCCTCCTGTCGGTTTTTTTTGACCCGAGCGGTATTCAAAATTGGTAGTGATTTGGTCAACATGAAGTTTTTGTCCTTGTCTGGTGCACCTTACGAAATTCCCTATGGGATCCGCCTTGGCAGGAAATCCCCGCAAGGTTCAGAGAGCAAATTGAGCGGCATCCGCCCGTTTGAATTCCAGGCCATGTCCTGCACGACTCAAATCAGGATAGAGTCTGCCGTTAATCGGTGCCGGGACACCGTCAAACAGCATCTGTTCTATCCTGACATGGTCGTGAAAATATTCGATGTGTCGCAAAGGGTGGAGCGCACAGGCCGGATGAAGGTGAAGTGACGGCGCACAATGAGCTGATAGCGGTAGAGACCGGGCTTCACATAATGCTCCGACCTGTAAAAATCCGGTGATACCGCAACGCGAGGCGTCAGCTTGAAGCACATCCACACATTGGGCATCCACCATTCTTTGAAAATACGGCAAATCATATCCATATTCTCCTGCCGTGATCTCAAGGGATGCCGGCGCATGTTCTTTGATTAGATTGAGCCCGTGGAGATTATCGGATGAGACCGGTTCTTCGAACCATTCAACGCCGGATTCCGCGAATAATTCAGAAAACCGCATGGCTTGTTTAACCGTATAGGCTCCATTGGCATCGACAAAGAGGCGGGTGCCGGGTTGAAGGGCGTTGCGTGCCACGTGGACCCTGTGAAGATCCTGGTCAGGATGACGTCCAACTTTCATTTTGACCTGCGAGATTCCCTGTTTGCTCCACGTCCCCAATTGATCCTCCAGCTGTTGGTCCGTATAGGAGGTAAATCCTCCACTCCCATAAATTGGAATCCCATTCTGAGCACGCCCGAATAACATGATCAGTGGAATATTCAGCACCCTCGCCTTTAAATCCCATAGGGCCATATCCACAGCGGCGATGGCCATGGAAGCAATGCCGGGTCTCCCCAAATTCCGTATGGCCCGTCTCATGATCAGCCAACATTCGGGAATCGCCATGGCGTCATGATCTTGCAACGCGGCACACAACGTCTTGTCAATCAAAATAGCCGTGGCGATGTCGGCATAGGTATATCCCCATCCTTCTCCAGCCCGTGTTCCTATCCGCACCACCACCAGCGTTGTAGAATCCCAGGTATACGTGCCATCCGATTCAGACATGTCAGTGGGAATTTTATAGACCGAGACCTCATAGCGATCGATCCTGGTGTCAGCCTGCGGCAGAACTGCCATCATTCCACCTAAGCGTAAACATATCGGGGCAGATGCACCGGGTCCGGAGGAGGGACAACATGAATCATACATCCCAATTTTCTACCTCGGATGTCCTCACTGACTTTTATCAACACCGGTACCATTCACATGCTCCTTTTCACGGGCCTGATCGTATCCACCATTGACCCGGCCTTGTCTTTTTCTTTCAACGTATTGGTACGCAAGTGAAATGGCCGACCCCATTGCACACGTAGAGAGAATGGTGGTGATGTCTTCGATGGTTTCCTTCATCCACTTCATCTCCGTACTTATCATCATAGGAAACATACAGCCGATACACCGCAAATCGGATTCCTTGAGAATGAACCCTTCAAAGAATTATTCAACACCATTACCATTCCTTTACCCATCCCTCATAAACACTGACCTTTTTTCAATAACTGTGCAAGGGGACATAACCCTTGGCGCAAAGAAGAAAGGTGAGAGGAACAAAATTTTGGACCTATTATTTCAGGAGCGTCGCTAGCGTCCCCTTCTCGAGGCTATGGATTTCTCCAGCATTCCGTTAGACGAGTTCTCGTACCCGATCGGACAAGGCCGTCATAGCAATTTTCACCCGGTTCGGTTCGCCTCTTGCCAACGATTCTGCAAATTTGGCGGCTTGGCTCATCGTAATGTTGGCCGGCATCGGAGGCTCAAACGGATCGACGATGGCCTGTACCAATACCGGCCCCGGCGTTTGGAAGGCCTGGTCGATGATGGAACCACAATCCGCAGCATCGTCGACGGTCAGTCCGGTTCCTCCGCATGCCTGAGCGACGAGGGCAAAATCAATGGGATGCAATTCGCATCCGTATTCGGGATTTCCCAGAAACACCATCTGTTCCCATTTAATCTGGCCGAGCGTATTGTTTTTGATGACGAACACTTTCACGGGCAATTGATATTTGACACAAGTGGCGAACTCAGCCATGAGCATCGAAAATCCCCCATCTCCCACAAAGGCGATACATTGACGATCCGGATAGGCGATTTGGGCCGCAATCGCATAGGGTAACCCGCAGGCCATGGAAGCCAGAGTGCCGGATACCGTGTGTTTCTGCCCTCGTTTGGCCGGGATTTGTCTGGCCCACCAGGTCGTGATCGTTCCCGAATCACAGGAAACGATGGCATGGTCGGAAAGACGTTTGCCGAGTTCCCAGGCCACCACCTGGGGTTTCATGGGTTTGTCTTTTCGGGTTCCGCGTTCTTCCATCAATGTCCGCCATTTGGCCATTGCCGTTTGTGCCCGTTCCAAAAATTTACGGTGTTTATTCCGTTGCAACATCGGCGATAGCTCTTGGAGGGTTTTCCGGCAGTCGCCAACCAAGCCGACTTCCACCGGGTACCGCAGTCCGATTCGCGCCGGATCAAGATCGATTTGAACGGCCCGGGCCTGTCCGGGCTTGGGATAAAATTCCATATAGGGAAACGACGTTCCGATGAGAAACAGGGTATCGCAATCCTCCAAAGCCTCTTGAGAGGGCGCGGTTCCTAACAATCCGATACCCCCTGTCGTATAGGGACTGTCATCAGGTACCGACGCTTTTCCCAATAACGGTTTAATAATGGGCGCTCCCAGCAATTCTGCAATGTGTTCAAGTTCATCGGTGGCTTCCAAGGCTCCAGCCCCGGCCATGATGGCAATACATTTTCCCTCATTCAATACGTTGGCGGCCTGTTGCAAATCGGCTTGACTGGGTAATCGCGCGCTACGGGAAAAGATTTCCATCGAATGGTGGGGAATATTGCGTTTGGAATAGCCTTTGTCTGCTTTTGTTTCTTGCAGATCGACGGGGAAATTAATGTGCGCCACCCCGCGATAGCTCAACGCGGTCCGACAGGCCAAGTCGACCACATTCTCCACATGCGTTGCGCTCATCACCCGTGTGTTATAGACCACCACATCCTCAAAAACTCTGGTAAGATTCACGTCTTGCTGGGCATGGGTATCGATCAAATCGTGAAAATGATGACCGGTAATAGCCAGTACAGGCTGTTTCTCCATTTTGGCATCATACAAACCATTCAGAAGATGAAGCCCTCCAGGCCCTGAGGTGGCCAGGCACACGCCAAGCTTTCCCGTGTATTTCGCATACCCGCAGGCCATCCAGGCTGCGGACTCTTCATGGCGAACCTGGATGAATCGTATGGTATCCTTTCGTTGACGCAGGGCTTCCATGATTCCATTAATGCCATCTCCGGGAAGACCGAATATGACGTCTACGCCCCAATTTTGAAGCTTCTCTATCAACACGTCCGCGGCGGTTTTTGTCATGTTCTGAGTTCCTCTCTTGTTTTCTCCAGTTTGAAATACGCAGTCTATACCTCGGTGCATGAATACATTACAAATGGTCCGTATAGGCGATGGTAGACAGAAGAGCATTCTCCGCCTGTCGGGAATCCAGCCTGGTGTGTTGCACCACAATCGGCACATCGGACTCGAACAAGCTGGCGAAATCTGTATCCTTGGGTATGGGTTCGGGGTCTTCCAAATCATTAAAGCGAATATGACTCGTTCGACGTGGGGGAACGGTGATGTGGTAAGGCCCCGCCGGATCACGGTCCGCATAAAAAATCGTGACAAGCACATGCGCCGGATCGTTCGAGACATTCAGCAGGCATGCGGTTTCATGACTCGTCATCTGCGGCTCAGGTCCATGGCTTTCCGCAGGGATATACCCTTCCGGAATGGCCCATCGTTTGGCCCCCATTGGTTGATTCATGAACTCATTCCCTCTTCTGGTGATGTTCCTTGAGCTTTTCCAATCTGTCCTTGCCGATGGCGACGTTCCCATTCCCTATCTAATGCAGCTTCCAGAAGATAAGAAGGCAAAGCCTGATCGATATCCCCGGAGGAAGGTGACCCCTGGGGATCAATGTTGTTCAATTGTTCATTCATACAGAGATTCCTTTCCATTGCCTGTAAAAAATGAATGAAAATTCTGTATGTCCATCATCATCCTGACGGACTTTGGGCATGGATAAGTCTGGGCTTTTTAACCGGCGGACGGCGAAGGTTTTGCCGAAGCGTTGGACGACGTTTCCGCTCGACTCCTTTAACCGGGACCGGTTGGCCTTTTTGGGCTGAACGGTACAGAGCTTCAATAATGCGGACATCATGGAGGCCCTCATCGCCTGCCGGTTCAGGAACCCTATCCTTTAAGATGCTATCCGAGAATTTTAAAAGTTGTGGAGCAAATTGATCACGTTTGGCGAAGGTCTGCTTTTTCTCTTTCCCGTTCATCGTCAGGTAATGAGTAATGGGTTCGACATATTCGTAGGCTGAGGTCACCCGCAGTTGTCCCGTTGTACCCACAATCCGAAACTCGGAAACGTCGGCGGCTCCGAAACTACAGATAAAGGTAGCCAACCGGTCATCAGGGAATCGGAGCATAACGGCGCTCATTTCTTCGACTTCGTCGAATCGGTCGGTCCCTTTTCCTGCCGTACTGGCAAACACCTCAAGGGGTTCCGCATGAAAAAGATTCCTGGCGGCATTCAAACAATAAATGCCGATATCCCACAGCGTGCCTCCACCGGTCTCTTCCCGTAACCGGATATTCTGTTTATCTTTGACCGGGAGACTAAATGCCGATTGGAAATACCGGGGCGTGCCGATTTTCCCTGTTTGAACCAGGTGGATGGCCCGAAGATTGGCCTCTTCAAAATGAAGCCGATAGGCCACCATCAATTTGACCCCATAATGGTCCGCTGTGCGGATCATGGTTTCACATTCCTTGACTGATAAAGCCATGGGCTTTTCACACAACACATGAACGCCCGTTTCCGCAGCTCTGACGGTATATTCGCAATGCAAATGATTGGGAAGCGCGATATACACGGCATCAATTTCTTCCTTTTCCAGACATTCTTCATATTGGTCATACGAATAAAGACCGTTGATGCCGTATTGTGCTCCCAATTGCTTCAATTTTTTGGAATCATCGGAAATCAACGCTGCTAATTGTGAGTTTTTTTTCGCATGTGCGAATGCCGGGAGTACGGCGACCTGAGCGATATAGCCCAGCCCCACCACCGCGTATCGAATTTTCTTAGAGCCAGATGTCCTTTTGGGCGAACGTGCCATCCTGGGATCTCCTTGTGTCAAAAGAGTAAGACCGAACCATTATTTACAGCTTGTATCAGCGTTTGTATCGAAAATGAACTGGAAAGAACCCTGGTTCCAAAAAATATCAGGCAGGATTTGACACTCAGATTCTTGAAGCGGTTCCACAAAGAGGAGGATGATTAGGGAAGGGCAGCACGAAGTCAGACGGGAAAAAGCCCGGATGGCTTTTTCCCGTTAACAGAACATAGAGAAAATTTATTTATTTCCGGACGATGTCTTCGTATGGATTCCACTCCCTGTGTCCCATTTGGGAGTGCCGTCATCCTTTCGCACGGCCAGAACTTTTCCATTTCCTTTCAGAGTAACTTGAGAGGCGGAGACCAAACTTTTCCCCTCCCGCATGATCCGTGATCCGGTTACCTCCACCTTATCGCCTTCCTTGATCTCCATTCCCTGCTCCTTGAGATAGTTATCAGGCGCGACTCGAACCCGTTCGGTCCCGGATGGCGTTTTGACGTCCAACACGATCAAACTATCGGTGGTGGTCACTCCGGGCTCCAACATGTCGTGATCCACATTTTCCACAGTCCCTTCTACCGTTTGGACGGTTGCAGGATTAAAATCCTTAGTCTGGGCCGTAGCAGCTTGCTCGTGGCCCATGAAGGCGTGGTCTTGAGGCGTTCTTTTTTCGCCAATGGGAGCTTCGGCTACCTGAACCACCATGTTCTCATCCTGTTTGGTCAGCTTCACCTCCGCCCAGGGGATCGAATAATTTTCCGACCCGATCCCAAGAGTACCGCCGAATGTGCCTCCATACGAGAGAACTATGTAGGATATTTGCCCTGTGGTTTGATCGATCAGTAAATCTTTGACCGTCCCGAGTTCTTTGCCCGCCTTGTCAATGACCGTATTCCCGAGAAGGGAGTTGGCATTGAGAAGAAGTTCCTTGGATGGTTGGCCTGACTCGCTAAGGGCTAACGACATGCCTCCTCCTATGAGAGCAAAGGCTAATGCCATTCCGAGTGTGCCACTGTTTTTGCGCCTTGTGTTCATCATGATAACTTTCCTTTTGTGAGAGTGGTTAAACGATGGTGCTTGAGATTTGGTTTCTTTTATCTCCCTTATGATTAAGGTATGGATTTTCGATGGGATACCACCTGTTTTTGAAAGTGTTCAGTGATGGGAAACGATATATAGGAAATTTGTCCGGGGTTCTGATCTCTCAACAATTCATTAACCGTAACCGTTCTCTTCGCCGGACTTGTCGTGTCAAAACCATTGAGAAGCATCACGAGCCCCCCTCCCGCCACGCTAAAGGTCAAAGCCAGTCCGATAAAATCTTTGATGGTGATGAGTGAGTTCATTGGATTGTGTTCCTAGGAGCGAAATAGATTTTTGGGAGATTCTCTTCTTTTCCAGATTGTAGAGAAACCGAAAAAGAATGGGCCTGGGTAAAACCCTTGCATCTTGGGCCCTCTCCCCTTAAGGACTTGCCCCGATTATAAATTTAATACGTTTTTCCAGGGTTCTTGTCAGATGCTTTTGATCTGTATGCGGGGGATAATGATGAGACAGAGACAAGAAAAATATAAAAAAGAGGTGAAAAAATGAAACGACCAAAAGTGGATATGTGGTCAGTGGTGCTGGGAATCTTTGTGATTCTTCTAATGAATGCCTCTCATCTCCCCATGGGGGTGTCGGGATCAGGTGTCCCAAAGACGGCAATTTCAGCTGAAACAGTCGAACAGGATCCAACGGGATTGAATAAAGAACCTCCGGTCATTCCACCTATTGACCCGGAGATGGTGGTAGAGCCGGATATTCCGCCCAATCCGGAGGCCGTGGTGACTCCCCCGGTGGTGGACCCGGAGATGGCGGTGGATCCGACAACCCGACAGCCCATGACCGAAGAAAAACTGGAACAAATTACTCCGGAAGAACTGGAAAAAAACCCTTCCGATGAGAAATAATAGCAGATTCCAATAGGCAGAGCGCTGAAGAAATTTCGATTCAATAGTTGTTATTTTTTATGTATGACAACCTTCCGCAAGAGAGATTCGATTTGGCGTCGGGTGGGGTATGAAGATTGGGAGCCGTACCCGGTCACAGCGTGGGTGGACGCGGCAACCGCAAATGCTGCGGCTTGCTCAGGGGGTTGATTTTCCAGAATCGCCACACTGAATGCTCCCGCAAACGCATCGCCCGCTCCGGTGGTATCCACTGCCTCGATCTCGGGAGCGGAGATGAAGAACTGATCGTCCGTCGTGACTATCGCGCATCCCCCTGTTCCCAGTTTGACGCAAACTCCTTTATTTCCATGTTTCATAAGTCTGGAGGCCGCTTCCAAGGCCTGGTCCTGAGTATCAATTGGAATGTTTGTCAAGCGTTGAGCCTCGGATTGATTGGGGGTCAAATAGCAGCCGGCTTCCATTAATTCCTCATCCAATCTCTCCGCGGGTGAAGGATCCAGAACAATGGGCATACCACATTCCTCGGATTGTCGAACCGCCTGCTTCACAATTGACAGCGGGACTTCCAAATCTACAGACAATACGGATCCGGGTGGTGCCGTTTGAATGGCGTATCTGACTGATTCTTCATCCTCTTTGGACCAGATGCCATTGGCATTCGGAGCCAACAAAATCCCTTTTCGTCCGTTTGGTGGAACAATGATGACTGACACACCCGTGGCTTGGTTTTTTATGCTTCGGATGGTGGATACATCGACACCCATTGCCCGCAATGGGTGAAGGGCGATTTCCTGAAGTGCATCGGAGCCGACATGGCCGATCACTTGTGCCTCGATTCCCAGATGACAGGCCAGCCATGCCACATTGGCGGCCTTTCCTCCACCGGCCATAAAAAAATCCTGACCCAACAGGGTTTCCCCTGCTTCCGGCCAGCGATCCGCACGGAGTTGAAAATCTACATTGACGCTTCCAAGGGATAGAATGCGAGGGTTCATATGGGAAAATCCTGTTGTGTAGGGGTTCCAAAAACATGGCGTGTTCCACGCACGTTGATGACGAGAGGAAAGTTCGGTCCTGCAGAGACGTCAAGACTCAGGGTCTCTGGGGAAATCTGCACCTTGATCTGATGCTGGCGATATTGAATCCTCATCGCTAACCCCTCTAGGGTGTCCGGAAGACGAGGATTCACCGTTAACACATTATTGTCACAATCAATTCCACCATAGCACCGCTGCATGAGATCGATGGTTCCTGCCATGGCTCCTAAATGGACGCCTTCGCCCGTCGAGCCTCCTTTGATTTCATGAACATCCTGTCCCAAGGCCTCAGCCAGACACGTCCATGAGCCGCTTCGGTTGGAGCGTGCGTGAATCCAGCCGAACACGACGCGACTGAGCGTCGAACCATGAGTGGTGCGCTGTTGATAATAGGCGATGTTCTTTTGCAGCAGGTTGAGGGAAAATGGATATCCTAAATTCGCAAAAATCGATTCGAGTTCATAGACGGTCAGGAGATAACACAACATGAGGACATCAGGCTGTTTGGAAATCTTGTATCGATTCACCGTGTCTCCCTCGGCTTCGAGAATGTGATCGATTCGTCGTATATCTCCATACCGGGCTCGATACGCGTTCACATCCAATTCTTCAAGATTCTCATAACCCGCGAATTGGCTGATGAGACCGTCTTCATGAAAGGGAATGAACATATGGCGGGTGATGGTCTCCCAGTGTTCCAGGTCCGAATGATCAATCGAAAGGGTTTCCATCAGTTGTTGGCGCGAATAGTCGGGGAGAGTCTGGAGAACATGCCGGGCGCATTGAAGAGTCCAAACAGCCATGATATTGGTATACGCATTGTCCTGAAGTCCGGGCGTCGGGCTATCCGGATATCCGGTATGAAATTCATCGGGTCCCATGACCCCGCGAATATGATATCGCCCGCTCATTTCATCGAGTGTGGCCAGACTGGACCAGAATCGGGCGATTTGGAGCACGAGCAGTCCGCCGTGGGACTGAAGAAATTCCAGGTCGGCTGTTGCCTGATAATATTTCCATATTTGATAGACAATGGAAGCATTCTGATGGCATTGCAAATGCGTGTGGTCCTCAATCCAATGCTGGGAATAGGGATTCCATTGAAACCGGGGAGTTTGCTCGGAGCCGTCGCTGCCACTCCTCCAGGGAAACCGGAGTCCCTGGAGACCATACGGCTGTGCCTGAGATCCGGCCTGGTGTTGGCGCCGTGACCGATACAGAAGCATGGCGCGGGCAACCCTTGGCAGTCGCATTATCAGAAAGGGTAAGGCAAACACATCATCCCAAAAAATGTGGCCTTGATACATTTCGCCGGTCAGTCCTCGGGCCGGAAGACTGGCATCAAGTTTTGTCAGATGGGGAGAAGCCGTTTGCAGGAGATGAAAGAGATGGAGCCGGAGCATCAGTTGATCTTCGGGACGGTTCTGAATCCGGATATCGGTCATATCCCAGATCCGCTCCCATGCGTTTTGATGGGAGCGGAGCAACTGTTCGAACGATCCGGCTGAAGCCAGGCTGTGGTGCACGGCCTCAAGCGGCTCGGAAATGCCACGATCCCGTGAATGGTAGAGCGCCACGGTTTTGACAATCTGTAGAGGAGTCTGCTCCTGAATATCTAGGACGAATTCTTCGATGGGCATATCCATTTCCTGAAGATTCTGTTGAAGGAGGAGATGGCCGCCCGAGACGTGCGTTCGAAGCCCCTGGGCCAATCGAATGTGAGATTGAAGTGTTTCCGTAACGACGTAGAGCCATCCCTCCTTATGGAACCCCGAGTCGAGCAGTCGATAATGTTTGGTGTTCATCTCACGGTACCGATCAACATTTTCATTGCTGATCTCGGAATCCAAGGCAGATCGTACGTGCAATCGACCTGACCAGTGCAGAGGAGTAAAGG
This sequence comes from Nitrospira sp. T9, assembly GCF_052156535.1. Lineage (NCBI taxonomy): Bacteria > Pseudomonadati > Nitrospirota > Nitrospiria > Nitrospirales > Nitrospiraceae > Nitrospira > Nitrospira sp. T9. The sequence goes on along the minus strand of NZ_JBQKUP010000038.1, from coordinate 92,761 downwards.
TCCATTGCAGGGTCGCAAGATGGGGATGCTCCATATGTACCAGCCGAATTGTGTGGAGAATGGTTTCGCGGCCTTGAGGTTCCGTAAAGTGTATGTACCGGCTGAGCACGCCCCGTTGCAGGTCCAATTCCTGGCGATAGGTGTTCACCTGAACCTGTTCCATCGAAAACCATTGGCCATTATCCATGGCAAATGTCAGGTACAGCCAATTGGGCCAGTTCACGATCGTTTCATGAGAGACCGTTTCTCCCGCGATTATGCTTTCGCATCGATCATAGACGCCTGCCAAATAGGTTCCGGGATAATGGCCGTCGTGTTGTGTGGCTTCTTCAAACGCCCCGCGTGAGGCCCAATACCCGTTACCCAGTGTGCAAAGGGCTTCACGGGCTTTCTGATCTTTAACATCCCAATGATCAAATGTCAGTTTCCATTCATTCATGCACGGCCTGCAGGGTGACGAGTCGATATTCGTGTTGATGGGGCTGTTGAAAAAAGCCGCCAGCGGCGTTCTCGCCATTTTTCCGTGCTCACGTACTGGAAGTACGCTCTGCGCGCAAAAATGGCTGCGGCCTTGCTGGATGAAATTTTTTGAACCGCCCCGAGGCCTCTAATAGGCAATGGGCCTGTGGGTCAATATGCCCTTGGAAATTATTATTTTTCAACACTCCCTTGATTCCCGATATTTTCGCTATCCCCTGGTCAAGGGGACATACATCAGTAAGATAGCTGTGGCGTTCATGATACACGGATGAGCAGCTAGACCATTCCAGGCCGGGATGGCACGGTACGTTCGAAAAAGTCCAGCAGATGCTTTTTCACGATGTCCGGTTGATCCCACATCAGGAAGTGTCTTGCGTCTTTTACGCGAATCAGTCTCGATTCGTGGATATCTTTCACCAGCCGTTCCCCGTAATGGATCGACTGAAATCGATCCTTCACACCCCAGAGGACAAGTGTGGGAATTCTAATACCAGACAGGAGATGAGTAATTTCCGTCGTCAGATTGGTATTCAGTGCAGCAGCATTTCGTATGAGGGAGAGTTTCCCTGTCTCAGTGGTGTAGGGTGCCAACAACCCCTCCAATATGTTCCGGTTCAGGGATGACGCAAATCCGCGTTTTAAGGCTTGTCGAAGCAATCGCACTGCCAGTGAGGCCGATATTTTCCGATGCGCTTCAGGGTGTCCGAACTGGAGCATCAATTCAATTGGCCAGGAGTCATAACAGACCGTGTTCATGACGATCAGCGCTTCGACTTGTGCGGGGAACAGGGTGGCCATCCTCAACGCCACCCCGCCACCGATATCATGTCCGATGATTGTGGCCCGAGGAATCCCTAATTGGGTCATCCAGGCGGTGATCATGTGTGCCTGGCAGGCAATGGATCGGTTAAAACAATCCGCCTTATCACTAAAACCAAATCCGAGTAAATCGGGAATCAGGACGCGACGGGTTCGCGCCAACTCAGAATAGATACCGTGCCACAGGTAACCCCAGACCGGAATCCCATGAATCAGAATGACCGGGGGACCATCTCCTGCCTCCACATAACTGACAAACCGGTCATTGACCCGGCTGACAATTTGGAGCCGTTGAAATTCGCGCCAGGTCATGTCGATGGTTCCAGGACCGGTGAGGAGAATTCAATGGGAAAGGGAGATCTCTCTAAGTCCTGACGAGATCGCCAATCCAGGGATATCAGCACGATATTGATAATCAGGGGTGGCAAGAGTTGGGTAAACTGAGCGGTCGTCTCAAGGAAGTGTGTTCGTTTCCTTCCCAGAATCCTCAACTGATTCTCAGACACAGTCAGTCGAGGAAGCACATGGCTTGCCATCTGTTGAGCCGCTTCCCGTAGTGTTAGCGCGGTTTCCAGGTAAAGAGGGTGGGTGACCACAGGTTTTAACCGATGCCATACTGAACATAAATATTCCGGCCACAATGCCAGAGTGCGATAATCGCTGTTGATGCCTGGTAAACCCAATGTTCGTTGGATATCCCGGAAGGTTCTCCGGAGAGTGGCATCGTCGGGGGTTTCGTCGATCATTTCCATGGGATACATGCGAAGGGGAATGCCTCGTGGAATAAGCTCATGATCCGGTCGTTGGGGCTGGAACTCGGACATGGCTGGGTGTTGGCAGGCGTACTCCACCACGGACGAAATGACCAGGAGCTTGGGATTGATGTAATGATAGAGGTCGAGAGTCGCTTGTATCTGAAAAATCTGACTCTCCCCCAATCCGACGGACGTGGCGGCATCTAACCGAGGAAGTTTCTCAGCAAGGCGGGCAGCGAGCGCCCGGATGTGATTGGATGATTCTTCAAAGAGACGGGTTTCAGCGACCGGTCGTATCGACTCCCATAAGACTGGGAAAAATTTTGGATAGGTGGCCCAAGTGCGAAAGTTGAGATTCACTCCCGACACACGAAAGACCTGTTTAATTTCATGAAAAATGCCGTCCAGCTCTTTATCGGCTTCTTCTTCTGGTATGGGATGGTTTTTCATCACAAGCGAAAAATAACATCTGAAGTTAGTGTCTGATTTCGTTCCCGGATCCTCCCGTTCTGCCCCTCAGAAGCAAAGTGTGGCCCACGCGGCCAGAATTGACTACTAGCAGAAACCCTGAAGTTTCAAGACAGGCCAGGGTTTCTGCTAGTTGTTGAGAATGTATTCATTCCTTATTTTCTGAATTTAACAGCGCGATCACCCACGGCGTGGAAGTGTGTCGTCCACAGGAATGAAGGGAGGCCATGTATGATTATTTCACCGACAACCACACGAGTTGAGGAACATACCGACACTGACATCAATGAGGAAATTTACAACCGCACCCAAAATAATGTCCTGTTGTATGCCTCCGCCGGACCTTCCGCTATCGATCGACGGTTAAGGGAGCTCGAGGTGGAATGGGATATCGAACGAGTGCTTGAAGCCAATGCTGCCTCATTTTCCCTCATGGGCCTGGCCTTGGGCGCTTTCCTTGATCGCCGGTGGTTTATATTCCCTGCCGCCGTCGCCGGCTTTCTCCTGCAACATGCCATACAAGGTTGGTGCCCGCCGGTTCCCCTATTCCGGCGAATGGGAATACGGACCACACATGAGATTCAACAGGAACGTCATGCGTTAAAGGCTTTGCGGGGAGATTATCGGGACGTGGCCGAACTAGCGGGTCAAGTCAATGGGGCGGACGTTCCGCAAGTGACTCGAGCATTTGAGGCAGCCGGAAATAATTCCTCCTCCTGAAGAAGTTAAGGACATTCTCGAAGCTCATCAGATACAACGTATGATCATTAAACAGTTTCATGTGGAAAGTTTGGGGCACGCATCGTATCTTCTCGGTTCGGAAGAAACCGGAGAGGCCTTCGTGCTGGATATCCAGCGGGACGTTGAGCCCTATCTCAGAGAATCCCGCGCTCAGGGGATGACGATTGCGTATGCTCTGGAGACCCATCAGCACAACGACTATGTAACGGGAATTCGTGAATTAGCCGAAAGAATTCCTCTTCAATGTTTAGCGGGCCAACATGCCAAGCTCGGATATGACGCGCGTCCCATGGCCGATGGCGAACGATTAACAATGGGAGAAATAGATTTTCACATTCTGCATACGCCGGGACATACACCCGAACATATCAGTGTGCTGGTGACAGACCGCTCGCGGGGGAAAGAACCCGTTCTGCTCCTTTCCGGAGGAGCCTTGCTGGTGGGTGATGTGGCCAGACCCGATCTCCTGGGTGGAACGGAAGAAGCGGCTCATCACGCGGAGGTCATGTGCAAAATGCTCCAGGAAAAAATTCTACCGCTTCCGGACTACGTGGAAGTCTATCCGACGCATGTAAGTGGCTCTCTGTGTGGGGGGAATATCGGGAGCCGGTTGTCCACGACGATCGGATATGAACGCCGGATGAATTCTCTTCTGGCCAACATGGACAACAAAGATCATTTCGTCAAACAATGTCTGGATTTGAAACATCTTCCCGGTGTGCCGCCCTATTGGCCCAGGATGCGAAAAATGAATACGGAAGGCCCACCTCTTCTTGGAACATTGCGCGAACCGCCTGCACTCACACCGGATCAGTTTGGCCGACAACAGCAAAATGGGGGGATTGTCGTTGATTGCCGTCACGCGGAAGGGTTTACGGCTCATATTCCCGGTGCTCTGAACGTCGGACTGGGATCGTCGTTTGCGACATGGGCCGGTACAGTCATTCCGGCGGATTCCCGTGTCTTACTTGTTTTGGATAACCCGGCAGACCTTTGGGAAGCTTGCTGGCAGCTTCTCCGGATCGGATATCCCACACCGGCAGGTTGGCTGGCTGGAGGAATGTTTGCATGGCGCACGGCCGCCAAACCTCTCCAGATTCTGGAACAATGGACAGTGTTCGATCTGGAACAGCAGCTACAGGACAACAAAAAGCTGGTCGTGCTGGATGTGCGCCAGCCGGGGGAGTGGGCCGCCGGTCACATCAAGAACGCCCGGTTTGTGACGGGCAGCGAGCTTCCGCAACGTGTTCAGGAAATCAGAAAAAATCTCCAGATCGCGGTCATCTGCGGAAGCGGATACCGCTCGTCGGTCGCTGCAAGCTTCCTCCAACATCAGGGCTATCGGAACATCGTGAATGTGTTGGGAGGAATGAGCGCCTGGAAAGAGGCCAAATTTCCCATTATCAAGGATTAACCCGCTATTCCGGCCGGTCAAGGGCACCGCAGAATCCTCTATGAATGTTCCCTTTCAAAAAAAATGGTCGTGAGAAAAAAAGTCCGATGATGGTTGAAAAGCGTTCTTGAGTCAGCGAATACCGTCCTTTCCGCTAATTTTAAATACACATTTTCTTATTTTCACTTCTGAAACATCCTTTTTACCATCGCCACTCCCGACATTTACGGGGATTCCGTCTCTTGCGAATGCTGCTGGAGAGTGCTGAACATTACAAAACATCAGAGGCCAATTTGGCCATGAGGACCTCGGATGGAAAAAACTTCGGTCTGTTCAAAAAAGCATGCCCTGAGTCTTCCCGAAGGGTCCATCCAGCAAGGCCACAGCCAATTTCAGACGCGGAGCGTACGGCCAGTACGTGAGCATCGGAAATTGGCGAGAACGCCGCTGGTGGCTTTTTTCAACAGACCCTGCTGATAAATTGCACAGGTGATGAAGACATGAACATCCAGGAAGGGTAGGCGACGTATACGGTTGGATGTCTATGGGAGGTGAGAGGCTGAGGCATTAACAAGAAAAATTACCGAGAATTGAGATTTGATTCAAATGGGAGATGAAAAAACTCTGTCAAAATGGGTATCAGCCGATCGTCCGATCTCCCCTTCGTCCGATCGGCTCCTACCCCTCACTAGATGGCATTCCCTGTCCCCTAGTGATTTTTGGGTGGATGGTCAGACTTACATACCTTGCTGACGTTTCTCCATTTCCTCTGCCTTTTTATCCTCACCCGTATATCCTGGCGAGGTTTCGCCTGGTGGCAGGGAGCTTGGACTACCAAACATGGATCCTTCTTCGCCCACACCGCCTGGGCGAGCGGCCTTTTGTTCTTCCGATTCAAAGGGTTCTGTATTTTGGCTGGAGGGACTCTTGGATTCTATTGAGGATCCCATACCCGGATCGTTGGATTGGTCATCTTGTCGGTTCATGTTCGATTGGTCAGCAAACACTCCGACGCTCGAAAGGACAAGGAACGCTGAAAGCCCCACCATGGTCATGATTTTTTTCATGTCATTTCTCCTTCATAGGTAATGTGAATGTTGTACGGTTAACCTTCAATAGGGACCTTACCCCTGGGCCCTTAAGACCCAGGGGTAGACGAATCGATTATGGTCGATATCCATCAGGCCGGTAATCATAATCCTTCCCGCCGGAACGCCGGGATTGATACTGATCGGCTCCCCGCCTCTGAGGATCATACTGCCTTCTCGAGGTGGTGGTGTTGTACCGGTCAGACGATCGATCCATGGGATCCTGGTAATTTCTTTCACGACTTTGTGAATACATGGACCGCTGATTTCCGCGATTCCGGTAATCACCCTCATCGTAATCCCTCATGTGCGACCGGGACTGCCCCCGATAATTGTCACGGTCTCGATTACTCCGGTTATAGGAACTTCGCTGATCCGCTCCTTCATATTGGAAAGCACGATCATGCGGGGGGAATTCGGTTGGGCTGAAACTGTCACGTCTTGTCTGAAAGTCCTCGGCATTTTGATCCTGGTAGTGACGTGATCGGTCATACCCGGAACGGCTCATGCGAGACCGATCACGATCGTACCGGTCATAACCTTCCCGATTCCCTTCGAATGTGGGCGTATCCTCGTAATAACGATCGCGTTCAGCATAGAATCGATCCAATCGTTCATTCCATTTCGCTAAATTCTGTTGTTGCTCTTCCGTGAGATCCCAATTTTTTTGGACGTGTGCCCCGGCATTTTCTCCCTCTTCCAGAATGGGAAGATTGCCTAATTGATTTTGGGTCACGTTCAGCTTAAAGGACTTATTGCCCGATCCTTCCAACGCCTGCCATGGAACGGAAACCAATTGTCCATCTTCTTTTTTTCTCACGATGGCATAGGTCAGGTCTCCATTACTGTTGGTCATCACTCGATATACACTTCCGATTTCCTGGCCATCGGACGATTTCACGGAATAATTGGCATCCTTGTCCGAAATATCCAGGCCGCCTAATTGGCCTGCGGGAAGGACAAAATACTCATCTCCCATTCTTCCGGCATTGAAATAATTGTCGTCCTTCTGGCCCATCGACCGGACAAAAGTGGCCTTCCCATTTTCATCCACTTTTGCCTTCACAAATTCTCCTTTTTCAAAATTACACTCGCCAAATGAGAAGCCGGCCTTGGATGAACTTCCTTGCGTGCCGGATGAAGTCTGACTTGCACTCTGCCCGCTTGAGCTTCCGAACAGACTGCTACTCGAAGTCTTTCCGGTGCTTGACGAATCCTGGCTCGAGGAGCCTTGATTCATTTTGGAACTCACCCCTTGTGGACACAATCGATTGGTTTCATCATTGATGCGAAATGTAATGCGTTCTCCATTACTGGCACGAAGGGTGATTTGGTCGCCGTTCTTTTTGGAGATTTCTCCCTGGATGATTTGCTCCATGGAGTTGGACCGTCCCGATTCCATGCGATCCGACCGGTCGCGTGACATCCCGGCTTCCGCCAATAACGGTAATGTCAGAAATGGAATGCCGGCAAGGATAGCTGATCTGGCCATTTTGTTCCGCCTGAACATAACGTAGCACCTCCTTTACTCAGGTAAAAGTTTGAGTGAATACTTTCCTCAGGATAAATGATTTATGCCCCGGTACAACTGGAGAAAACCCTGGTTTGGAATTCCTTTTTTCAAGGGTTTATCTCAGTTTGGCCGGATGGGAAGGACATGGTATATCGAATCAGAATTGTTTCTTTATTATCCTCACCGGTTCCAAAGAAGGAGGTTTTATGACTACCAAAATTCGTCAGGTTCTTTCATCGAGTTCGCTTGTCGGGACCACCGTTCAAAATACGGCGAGAGAAGACCTGGGAGAAATTAAAGATCTCATGATCGATCTCTCAGGAGGACGCATTGCCTATGCGGTGTTATCGTTTGGGGGATTTTTAGGAATGGGAGATAAACTGTTTGCGATTCCCTGGGAGGCCTTCCAGGTCGTACAAGAAGAGGAAGTGCTGATATTGAACGTGGCGAAAGAAAAATTAGAACAGGCTCCCGGTTTTGACAAAGACAATTGGCCGGATATGGCCGATGTGACCTGGGGGAAAAGCATTCATGCCTATTATGGTTATGACCCCTATTGGGATTAACTTTGGGAAATCCCTGAAACAAACCTCATAGTGATAGAAAGCTGATTAGCAAGAACCCGCCATCCCGGCGGGTTCTTGCTGCGGAATCCACTCTTCTTTCAGACGCGTCTCTTGCCCCACTGAAAATCTACTGACTGACCCCACTCCTGGTCGACTCCACAAATTCTTCCGTTGAGGGATCTAACGCCCGGCCTGCCCGGCCTTTTCCTTTATGGATAAATAACAGGTTGGGTTCCGGTGACGAATGGCTGGATGAAGGGATAGACAGCTCATACGGAACCGGGCGTTGATGGTCAGACAGTTGCAATTTTGAATTATAGACACTGTTAAATCTCCACAACATTTTGACAAAATTTGTCTGCCCGCGGAGGAGGAGGCCGGCTGCCATCCCCATGGTGCCTTTTAGCGCACTCCAGCCGAGATGTTTGTGGTTGAGAATTCGTTGGGTGTTGACCAACTCTTCATGAAATTCCGGCAGCGGCAAGCGGGTGGGGAGCACCGCATGTTGGTTGTCGTATAACCGGTAATCCCGCGTCGTCACTCTCCGCGATTCCTGGTGCCACGTTTCCGTGCCGGGGTAGGGCGTGTTGACACTGATATTGACAACCTCCGGGACCTCCAAACACCATTGACGCACGGTTTCAAATCGTTCCTTATCCCAACTGGGATCGGCAATGATGTTAATGGCCACGATGATGCCCAGAGAGCGGGCAAATTCCAGTGCCTCAAAATTTTTGCCGAGTGAGATGCGTTTTCGATGTTGGATCAAGCCTTCCTGATCTATGGCCTCCAGCCCGATAAACATATATTTCATTCCCAGCGTTTTCCACAAACGGAAGACTTCTTTATTTCTCAACAGGACATCACCCCGGGTTTCGAGGTAATGGGACTTATTGATACCCCGGCGTGCTATGGCCTCACCAATGGCCATGCCATGCTCTGACTGGATGAAAGCCACATCATCTACCAAAAACACCCCAGGTTCACGAATACCCGCCAGATCTTCGACGACCACCTCAGGACTGACCGGGCGATAACTTCGTCCATAAAATGTCCAGGCACTACAAAATGAACAATCCCACGGGCACCCGCGGGTCAATTCAATGGATGCGCAAGGATCCAGTACCCCAAGAAAATACTTGCTCCGGTGACGAAGTAAATGTCTGGCCGGCCTCACCTCATCCAGAGACTTGACGAATTCAGGAGGCGGTCCCTCAGCTTCTCGTGTGACCACATCGGGAAGCCGGTGTACGTTTGAACGGTCATGTTGGATTGCGTTGAGGAGGGGCCCGATTACCGGTTCGCCTTCTCCTTTGACAATGGCATCGATGGCGCCCACTGCATGCTCCAGAACCTCCCTGGCGACAAAGGAAAGGCTGTGTCCTCCGGCCACGATGAAAATATTTGTCAGCGAGGCCTTGGTCATCTTTACGAGATCGATGATCTCGGGAACATTCGGCAAATAATTACAGGAGAGCGCAACCACATCGGGGCACCACTCCTTCAATATTCTGAAATAATCCCGGTGTGTTTCCACCTGCAAATCTATGAGGCGCGGGATGAACGGCGAGAATTTTCAAGACGAATCTCCTTTACATTGACTAAAAGACCGCCCTTTCGATTTTTTCAATATGGATTGCGAAAGATCAGCCAGGGTTTTTCAGAGTATTTGCCATTGGTGCAATCAGTTATGGTGTATTCAGACAACCACCTACAGACAGGAGGCGAGGGCACTCATGGTCGATACGAGTATTAAAAAAGTCCAATCAGAACATTCTCCGAAGGGTTCCATGGGACAGAAATACTTAGCCACCGGCGTTGGAATAGCCATGCGATTATGGGAACAATTACCTGTTGGAGAAACACAGGAATCTTCATCCAGGGATTATGAAACCATCGGATATGTCATCCACGGTCGAGCCGAGCTGCAGTTGGAGGGTCAAACAATTCTGCTGAATGCGGGAGATTGTTGGGTGGTTCCCAAAGGCGCAAGTCACAGCTATACCATTCTCGAAACATTTACCGCTGTTGAAGCGACCCACCCCCCAGCCCACGTGCATGGTCGCGATGAAGTCCCTCCGTCTTGATGTGCCTGTTGTTTCTGCCACAGGAAAATGATTCATGATGGATTGACAGCCGGAAGTTCCTGTTCTGGCGCATGTTCCACCTTCCGGAAGATTTGTAAGGCCTCAGGCATTTCTTCTTGAAGACGTGTAATTCTCGTCTCATGACTTGGATGGGTGGAAAGAAATTCTGAAGGGGCTCCCTCACTTCCCTGTTGCATGCGTTGCCACACCCGAACCGCTTCCTGAGGATCATAGCCAGCCCGGGCTGCCAGAATCAGCCCAATAGAGTCGGCTTCGGATTCATGCGTTCGACTGTAGGGGAGGAGGATGCCGACTTTTGTTCCCAAGCCTAAAGCAGCCATTGTGGCCTGCCCCACAACAGGGCCCGCACCACTTGCCCCAAGCCCCACGGCGGCAGCGGATAGTCCGGCTTGGGCAAGCACCTCCTGGCTCATACGCTCCGAACCATGACGCGCGAGGGCGTGGACGACCTCGTGTCCAAGAATGGCCGCCAGTCCGGCATCGGTTTTTGCAACGGGGAAGATTCCCGTATAGACGGCAATCTTCCCGCCCGGCAGGGCAAACGCATTTTTGGTCTGGTCATCTTTGATCACGGTGACTTCCCATTTAAAGGCTTTGGCGTCTTCCGCAAATTTGGATTCTTTGGCCGCTTGGATGATTCTTTCCGCCACACGTTTTACGGCTTCTTGTTCCTCAGGGGATTGAGATTGTTGGACCTTAGGATCGGAAAGAATTTGCTGGAAGGCCTGTTCACCCATTTCTGTGGCCTGCGATTGCGGAACCACAACAAGTTGGGAGCGATCGGTATACGGAACGGTTTCGCAACCTATCGCCATGGTCATGCACATAATCAAAGACCAAAAAGGTTTACCAAGATGAAAAGGGGGAAGCACGAGTTGGTTGTGCATAAGTTTACTCTCACTTTAATGGCTAAGGAGTCAAATCACATGAACTACTAAAAATCATGAGGGAACCGGAGGGTGGAATGCAAAAGACAAGTGACTCTTTGAAGGTGGACAAAATGTCTATCGGGCCAGCAAGAATTCTCCCTTCTGAGATGCCGGGTTCGCGAAAAAAAAAGGCAGGGTTGAGATTGCATGAGGAGAAAAGAGAATACAAACGAGGACGGGCATACTTCAGTCGAGTAAAGCGAAGCGCCGTCGATGAGGAATAGCTTTACACGGGTCCAAGGTAAGCCGGACTGTAGATGCCGCTTCAGCGCCCGATGAGATCAAGGGCTGTTTGCAGATTTTCCAGGGAATAGGGCTTTACCAGAGTGGTGGTCGCTCCGAGGGAGAACGCATGGTCAATCACAGTCCGATCAGAATGCGTCGTCGTGAAAATGATGGGAATAGTTGAGAGATCGTTGGTCGTTTTTAAGGTGTGGATGAATTGAAAGCCAATCATTTCCGGCATCCGATAATCACAAATCACAAGATCAAACCGTGAGGAGCGCAATACCCAAAGACCTTCGCGCCCCCCAGCCACCTCCTGACACACATAGCCTCACGAGTATAATCGGGTTGTTGAAATTTCCCGATGGTCCGGATTGTCCTCCACAAATAACATTCTCATCTTACGTAACCTTTGAGAAATATGGGTGGACCAAAGGCTTCTGTAAAAGGCCCGGGAGAATGTGACGATGACCTGCATGAGTCAATGCTGTTGATTTCATTACCCTCTCAGTCAGTCAAGGGGTTATCTATCCTGACTGACACCTTTCTTTTTTGGTCCGAGCCTCACTGCTTCACGGGAGAGGTGTATGGTCTCTTTCATCATGATCACTCTTTCATGTAAATGACCAGGAACAACTCAACGGAAGGAGTTTTGACATTGTCCTCAAAGTGGTTGACGGTTGTACACGACATGTTTTTCTCATTAGCCTTTCTGACATATGGCACTGCCCCTCGTGGGACTGTTGCAGTCGTCCGTTGATAAAGAATGAAGAATCCGGACAAGGCGACTCTGGTGTGTCGGCCAGCGTTGCCGCATGGGACACACCTTATACATTTGGTTTTTTCTGATTGCCGATTTGTCCATTGGTCGGTTTGCGGAGATCATGCTAGTCATAAGGGAGACGACGGCAATTGAGAATCTGGTATGAAGGATTCAGCTTTTAATGTTGGACACTCAACAGTTTTTCAATTGAAATTAACTTTCACTTTTTCGGGAGGTGTGTGATGAAAAGAATTTTAACTGTATTGATGGCAACCGCGTTCATTCTGGGTATGACATCCATGGGAATGGCCGGTCAGGGAATGAAGGCCGGTTCCGCAGAAGAAAATGTCCCTGACAACATCCAACGCAGCACACCATCTGGCGAGAAATCACTCGAACATGGAAGTGGCCCTGGAACTCGTTCTGATCAATTGACTGAGACCGAGGGAATGACCGGCCAAGGTATGACGACGGCCGCGGCGGAAGAAAATGTCCCTGACAACATTCAACGAAGCACCCCGTCCGCTGAGCCTTCACTCGACGAAGGAAGTGGTCCAGGAAGCCGAGCGGATCAATTGACGGAAATGGAAGATGTCGATCCCAAAAACCCCAATATGTCTAATAAGGAAGGAAAGGCCGCACAGGCCGCCAAAGACCTGAAGAACAAGGATCAGCAATCGCCAATTTCCAGTCAGAGTTCATCACAAAAAAGTCACTGATGCATGAGTGGAATGGCAGCGTGTCGTGTGTTATGAGTTGGCCGTCAATCCGGTATACCAAATTGACGGCCAACTCCTCGGTTCACAACCTTCATGATGACTCACTTCGTTGATGGAGGTTGAATGTCCGTATAGCTGGTGTCAATGGTCGTCCGGACTGGTTAAACGCTTTCTGACTCAATCAAGAAGAGGAAATGACATGTTACGAGATCTTAATAAAATTAAAAACTGCGTGCTCCAGGGTACAGATGGAATTATCGGTACTGTGGCAGACGTCTATGCCAATGATCAGACATGGAAAATCCATTATCTGGCTGCTGACACCGGAAATTGGTTGCAAGGCCGACATGTGTTGATTTCTACCCAGAGTTTTATGCACCCCCATGAAGATGTTGGGTCGTTCCGGGCCTTAGTCAGTAAAGCGCAAGTCGAGGGCGCGCCGGAGTTTGAAATAGAAAAACCATTCTCCCGGGAGAAGGAACGGGAAATCTGCAATTATTATCAATGGAATACCTATTTTCCAATTGACGAGAGGGAACTTGCGGTGTTCCCCGGCACATTAACCAGCGCGAACGGGCTCAAGGATTTTTCCCTCCAGGCGACGGATGGTGAAATCGGGAAGATTATTAATTTCCTCATTGATGATGCCAATTGGACCGTGCGCTATTTGGTCGTGGATACCTCCAAATGGCTCGCCGGCCGAAAAGTGTTGATCAGTCCCATGTGGAATAAATCCATTGACTGGTCAGAGAGAATGATGGTCGTGGACCTCAATCAGGACCAGATTGAAAAATCTCCGGAGTATGATCCAGCCGCCCCAATCGAACGGGTGTATGAAATAAATCTGTATAAACATTACGGCAAACCACATTACTGGTAGAACTCAGGAGAACCTGCATGTCAAGTATGGGGGAGATTTTAGGGGAGGGAGGACATCCTGGTAAAGGGCCAGCCATTGTATTTTCTGAGGCAATAAAGGACCGTTATCAGGTTAAAGTAATTTCCTCCCGACGTTCTCCTCAATGCCCTGACGTGTGATCCGGCAACAAGGTTTTGTCGCTCCGATTGTCTTCCTTGAAGTGAGGTTCATAAAGACCGTATGTATGAGCATCTGGTCATTTTTGGAGCGACGGGGGACGTCTCGAAGCGGTATATTTTCCCTGCCTTAGCTCAAGTGTTCGCCAACCGGGGTCTCCCCACAGAGTATAGAATCACCGGTGTTGGACGGCGGGATTGGAATACGCCTCAGTTCCAAGAACATGTGTCCGAATTACTCGCCAACCATCACACGCCACCCCCTCCCAGATCCCGGGAAGGATTTTTGGAATCGTTGGAGTATGGGCGGGTAGAAGATCTCACTGACCATCGACAGATTCAGTCGATCTTTCGTAAACAGGCAGGGTCGACGCTGCTATATTTAGGACTACCTCCCCAGATGTTTCCGACGGTGTTGGAGTCCCTCCGACAGGTTATCTTACCGCCGGGGACCCGTCTCATTATCGAAAAACCGTTCGGGTTAAGCTATTCCCAATCGCAGAATTTGAACCGGATGATCCATCAAACATTTCCTGAAGAGTGTATATTTCGTATTGACCACTTTTTAGGAATGCCGATCGTGTGCACCATTTTTGGTCTCCGGTTCGCCAATCCCGTCTTTACGCCTATTTGGAACCGTCATCACATCAACAAGATCGAGGTGATCTGGGATGAAACCTTGGCGCTGGAAGGTCGTGCGGACTTCTACGATCGCGCCGGAGCCCTGAAAGATATGATTCAAAATCATCTCCTTCAGTTGGTTGCCGTCCTGGCTCATGAGCCCTTGGAGACCATGTGGACTCCTGATTTTCGGGACAAAAGAGTGGAATTGTTCAAATCAGTGAGAAAACTGTCAAGGGCTGAGATTCGAGCGCAGACTGTACGAGCTCGTTACCGGTCGGGGGAGATAGATGGTGTGCGGGTGCCCGGCTATGCAAAAAGCAAGGGGGTAGTTTCCGGACGAAACACTGAAACGTTTGCCCAGGTGATCCTCTGGGTCGACAATGAACGCTGGCAAGGCGTGCCTTTTGTGTTACGTTCCGGAAAAGCGTTAGGTCGGGATCGAAAAGAAATTCGGGTGCATTTTAAACCTGGGCAGAAAAGTACCGAATCGCTTCTTTCAGAAGAAGGCGGAAATATCTTGTGCGTGAATCTTGCGACTGAAGAAGTCAATCTTGGGATATTTACTATCCCGGACGCCGGTGGAGTCACACCTGCACCGATGAGGATGGACGACCCCATTTCTCCTGAACATCTTTCCCCCTATGAACGGTTGTTTCTAGAAGCCATGTCCGGCCAGTCACGACTTTTTGTGCGGGATGATGAGGTCGAAGAGATGTGGAAAATTATTCAACCCATTGCCGATGCCTGGGCAGAAAACCTGGTACCCTTACAGGTGTACCCGGCCGGGTCCAACGGTCCACCCTTGGAGGATACCGGAGGGGTGACAGAGTCCGGGTATTCTCCGACGACAGCGCAGACTCCTGGAGGTGAGCCATTCCCATCCTTTCATTAGTATCCCATGTGATCGGGTTTTGATGGTGTGTGCGGGACACGTTTTTTAACCAGCGGCATGAACCGAAACGTTAAAAAATTCAACGCGCTTAACACCATGGCGATTTCGTAACGATCCCAGGCCACCGCCATTCCAATGGCTCCGGTGTTCCAAATACTTGCCGCGGTGGCGGTTCCGGCCACATTCCCTCTGTCTTTGAGAATGGCGCCACCGCCAATAAATCCGATTCCGGTTAAGATGCCATAGATGACACGTCCTTCGGCATCCGTGGACGTCAACACATGGATTCCCGTCAACATATAGGCGCATGACCCGAGCGCAACCAGGGGAAACGTGCGCAGCCCTGCACCGCGGGATTCCTGTTCGCGATCCCATCCGAGAGGAACGGCTAATAAAAAAGCAATGAGCAGATGATAGAAATGCGACCAAATTTGATGCCAATCCAATTCAGTGACCATATCCATCGTGAATCCTTTCCCTTCTATACTTGGTCGAACCCAAATCCGGAGGACTGTTCATCATGATGGTGAGAGATTCCATAGAACACAGACATTAAACCGGGTCGGATGTATTAGGGTTTATGAATTTCATGGTGTACCTCCGTGATATTCCCTCGTTGAATCCGGGGAATAATCAGCTCCTTGGCCATGATTTTCAGACAAGCCGCGAATGGGATGGCAAGAATTAATCCCAACACGCCGCCAAGCGCCCCGCCGATCAGCACTACCAGTAAAATGGTCGCAGCACTGAGGTCGGTTGACTGGCTTTGGATCCAAGGAGTTAACACCCACCCCTCAAGGAATTGAACCCCCAGGTAGACGGCACTGGGCCAGACAAGGAGTTGCATCCAATAATTGTCGGTTGAGCCGGATCCCATGGACATATCCAAATATTTTAAAAGAATGGCGACAGGCCACATCAAGGTGGCGGCATAAGGGACCAAACTCAATAATCCTGCGCCAAGTCCCAGAAGAATCCAATACGGCATCCCCACCCAAAACCATCCGATAGCAAACATCACACTCATCATTAACGCGATCAGTAACCGGCCTCTAAAAAATTCTCCAATGGCCCGATCCATTTTTGACAGTAATGTCGGCCACCGGTCATTCTCCTGAGATCCGACGACGCTCCATACCGTATGTTGAATGGAAGGAAAGCTCCAGGCAAAAAAGAAAAAATAAATGATGATTAACGAGAACGAAAATAGGAAGGAACCCAATGTGCCGATAATGAGATTTGTGAAATAAAAAACCTGACCGGTTCCCGTGAGGAACGTCTTGAGTGTAGACAATGGCTTGTCCTGAATGTTCGCAGAGACCTCCTTGAAATTCCGGGTTATCTCTTTCACATCTATGCCGTGCCGGTCGGCCAGAAGAGAAAGATAGGTGGGGACCTTTTCAATGAACAGGCGCAATTGTTCAATAAGGTTTGGTCCCACCCAGAGGAAGAGCCCACTCACCAATGCGCAGATGACCAACGCCATGAAGGTCACGGCAAGCCACCGTGGGAGTTTCCATTTCTGTTCAACATAATGTAAGGCAGGTTCAGCGAGGTAGGCCAGTCCCAGGCCTATGAAAACCGGAACTAAAATGGCCTGTAATTGAAAGCACAACCAAACCAAAAAGACCCCTATCGCCAGGATACACAGTTCACGAATCGCAACAATTTCCCAGAGATGGACCTGGCGGGCAGATTTCATCGTGGTGGAGGGAGATGGTGCTGGCATACAGGGGTGTCCATTATTGATGTCCTTACTATTAGGGACCATCATCATCTCTATCAAAGTTCAGGATGATGCTACATAGATAAAACTTCGCCGGGGCCTTCGTAACTTGTCTATTTGAATGAACAGCCTCAGGAGACATGATGAATAATCAGGAGAACATGATTGGGCAAAACTTTTCTATTCAAAGCTTTCCCATTGATGGCATGCCCTCTTTGAGGGAAGGAGAGAGGTCCAGAGATAGCATTCGATATTGTAAACGTGTCAGATGGAGGACAGGATGATCGGGACATTGGCGGTCGATCTTACTGAAGCAGCCAGCCACTCATTCCAGGGACCCCAAAAGCGCCCACCCGTGAAACCTCCGCCTGAACCTGAAAGAAAATCTCCGCCCATTGGTCCTCCCAAACGGGACCCGAAACCGGAGCCGATTCACGATCCGCCTATGCCCGATCCCGAGGATGAACCTCTCCCAATTGGTGACCCCCCGGATACCCCGGATCACCCCATTCGTATGAGACTCACGGCAGGCGGCTTCCCTGTTGAATGGCCCATGAATTATTCCCGAATCAGAGGCGGGGTGGCTTCAATTCACACATGTGATTCAACAATCTGTGATCCTCTTCAAATTTGTGAAAGGAGGTCTCTATGACGATATTAAAATGGGCCGCCATTTTCTTTGTCATTGCGCTCATTGCGGGCGGATTTGGTTTCTCAGGAATTGCGGAAGGAGCGGCCGGAATTGCCCAAGTATTATTTTATATTTTTCTCGTGCTGTGCGTGGTGATGGTTCTCATCGGAGTGTTTGTGGCCAAAAAAATTACGTGAGGCCACTGTCAAAGATCAATGGTGAGCGTGACCAATCAACAGCGTTGTTCCCTATGCTGACGCAAAGGAAGGCGCGAACATGAGAAAAGATATTCCAGGAGAAAAAAGATGTTATGACGAATCAGGAAAAAGCCAAATTGATTGCGCCGTGGGTCAATCCTGCAGAACGGGTCACGGTGGACTTTAACGATGTGACGGGTTTGAACGCCGAAGTGTTCGGATGCACCGAAAACGTGGTCTATTTGTTATTTCAAGAAACCTTCCCCCATATAAAGGAACAAATTACCATTCCGTTAAAAGCGGTGCAGGTAGAAGAAGATGACGGCCATTATACTCGTGATCCCGATGCGCCTCTTCAGTGGCGATTGCGCCTGCGGGTAGATCAAAATCGTCCGGAAGGAATATGACATTGGTCAAGCGCACGCGGAGTGGCCGTCATGAGTGTTGATCCATTTTATAGGTCGTTTAAGTAGAGCCAATGAATCGGGAGGAAGAATTAGACGATGGCCACACATTGTCCCCCCAACTTGTCCATTCACAATTTGCCGGGTTTCCGGCTATCGTTGAAGTAGGATTTGCCAATAATTCAATTTCCCATTATGAGAAGAAAGGAGAGAACGATGAAATCACAAGCAGGAGAACGAATGAAGATGGGAGCAGCCGTCATGGCGTTGTGCTTGGGCATGCCTGTTATGGCTCAGGCAGGATCCTATGATTACAGAGACCGATCTGATGTTGATACACGCGGATGGTCGGATTACCGTTCTTATGATGCCAATCGCGACCGGAATGATTATCGGCAGTTTTATACCGATCAATACGGTGATCTGGATACCATGGAGGATCAGGATAAATACCACCGGTACCGGCATGAGGGGAATGAGGGGTATGTGACTCAGGATGGCTATCGGTCCAGTGTCTCAACGAGAAGTCCCCGGTATCGTCATGACCTCCAGCGGACAGATGAAACCATTCGACGAAATATTATCGCTGAACTTGGAGAAGGGACGGAAAGAGTTCGGGTCAGCGTGGAAAACGGCGTCGCGACGCTGACGGGCATGGTGTTGAACCGGGAAGCCATGGTGGAAGCCGTTGATGATGCGTATGAGGGTGGCGCTCGAAAAGTGCGAAACGAATTGCAAATATTCCGACACGATGAGCGACCTTGGGGAGAGATGAGTGATAGGAGTTTGGCAAAGGCCGTGCGGGAAGAATTAACATGGAGTCCCTTTGTTGATACTGATCCTATTCGTGTGGATGTCAGGAGAGGAGTGGTCACGCTTCAGGGAACGGTTGAAGATAAATCCGAAATGGCCGCTGCGGTCGAGAATGCCTATGAAGCCGGAGCCCGACGTGTCAATAATCAATTAAGGATTGCCAATTAATTAACAAGTCCGGATGGAAAATTCCGTTGGGGATGGGCAAATTTCCATGCTTCATCCCCGGCGTATTTAGGCTAATGAGGTTGGAACGAAGTGACGAAAGACGTTCGAAAATTCGGTGAAGTCGGTTTCTCGGTTCCTATTGGCCGACCGGGGATTCCGTCCTGTTGCGGTTTTCAAGATTTTCTCGAACCGTCAGGAAAGTAATCAATAAATGAAGGTCACACACATTCGTCACGCGATATTTCAACAGAAAGGGAAAAATTATGCCCATTTTATTGTGGATTTTAGGAGTTCCTCTCAGTCTGGTGTTGATATTATGGTTGTTCGGAGTGATCGGTTTTTAATAAGCCGTTTCCCGGATTCCATTTTGATAAACATGGATTGGAATCATTAAATGTCTTGATTACACCAATTTCATATATTGGTTGTATGATACGACGGGCCCGGGTATTTCAGTTGAAGGAATGTCCGGGCCCGTTTCCATTATGCCGCACCCCTGGCTCCGATCCTTTTCCCATTCAACCTGAGTCGCGGGTCACCGCAGGGATCCCGCGCGGACTTTTGCGTGACAAGCTTTACAAAAAAATCAAGTCAAATGTCCATTTGTTCACATGTCGTTATATGGTAAAGCTGAATCTGTTCAGGAAGATTTCGGATTCATAGGGACAACGAAAAATGTGGGGACGACGCCGATGTCAGGGATTATACAACAGGCTGAATATGGAGAAGGGCGTGGCACACTGGTTGGTTTTAATGTGGTCATGGGGGTATTGGTGACAGCTCTTCTGTGTGCTTCTCACATCACCCCTCTTGCCGTGGGCTTGCCGGTATATTCCATTCAAGATCATTGGCTGCAGATGAACCGTCAGGAGAAATCTAGTTCTCGTGGGATCCCAGGGAGGAGCTTTATCTATTCATTGGAACCCTGGGGTGGGGTTCGGATTGACGAGGCTGAAAGGCCTCTCGTCGCAATGTGGGATGTCTCTATCCTGCCCTCGAGGCCGGGAGTCGATCTCCTGTCAACCACCGCACATATAAGCATGATTGCTGAATCAAAAACGGGCATGAAGCGAGGCGACATTCGTCCGTCCATTCAATTTCTCAGAGTACGAAATCTGAATTGGATCACGACATCATGATGGATGACATCGCGTTCGTTTTCATCACATAAGATTTGACGTCAACCGAAGGAAAGACGAAGAGAGGAATCGGGTTCTAAAGATGTGGATTTCTTATCCGGATTATTCGAAGGTCAAGAGTGCTTGGCTCAACAGACGATGATGGGTATTCTTCTTGTTATTGACCCCGATCCTGATTCCCAAGAGTCCTGGATGCGTCTCGGTGATTCGTGCGGAGTCGAGATAATGGTTGCAGGAAATCTCTCTGATGGAATCAGTCTCTCAACACAACAATCCGTCGACCTCATTGTTGTCGACTTGTTTCTTCCTCAAAAAAGCGGGTTTTCATTAATTGCGGAAATTACATCGAAAGAACACCATCCTCCAATCATTGCAACCTTCTCAGCCGATCAAGCGCCAAAGTTTAATATCAAACGGTTTGCTCATTTGCTGGGAGCGTCCTATACCTTCGAAAAACCTCTCAACCCCACATTATTTCTTCAAGCCTGTAGGGAGTTGGTGACGCATTTTCCGAACTAACCCCGATTAGAGAATACGCTGGACGAATCAGGAGATAGTGACTCCATTTTTTTACTGACCATGCTCTCGCCTTCCTGATGCACATTCGGTATTGCGGTTTTGAGCCACATCGTTTCCGTACTTTGAGAACCCAAGTTAAGCCATCTGAAGGTTCCGATTGAACGTATGGCGTTTTTTCTCCGCATGAAAATTCTTCTGGGTCGGCCAAAACACTTCTTCCTCCCTCAACGAATGAGGAGAGACATGAAAATTCAGCGTCACGTCGGGGTTGAGGAGAAATGAGTCGCCGACTTCCGTAATGACCTTCATACAGGACAGGCAAAGAGGTAAATGCCACATCCGGTAATCAAACCCATACCCCTCCCTGAACATCTCCTGCCATTTCGCATCCTCAAGGCATGGGTAGTAGGGGGGATCGCTTTTTCGATAAAATGGCAATAAGGTTTCCAGATTGTCCCTCACCTGAAGATGAAAAGATTCAGGATTGGATGCTTGATTTTCAACCAACGATTGGACCTCTTGGGTGGTTAATCCAACTTCGTCCGCCGCCTGGAACCAGCCCCTTTGCCGCCATCGTGCAAAATTTTTATAGATGCGCTGGGTCTGCCCTTCTTCCAAACCAAGAAAGAATCCGACCTCGACCGGCTTCATGCCGTAAAAGTGATAGAACAGACAAATCAAGGCATCCCGGCTGAGAACGGCTCGGTTGAGGAGGCCATCCAGATACCGGTACAACACGGGATTGGAGGTTGATGAGGCTTTGGATTCCTGGGGTCTTCCAAAAAAATCTGATATGAACCCATCCAACAATAGGGAAGGCCGACATGGGAGCTGGGAAGGGCAGTATTCGATAAACCGTTCCACCAGATCAAACGACAGACGCAACAATAACTTTTCATGTGCCGAATTGTCAGCCCATTGCCCCATGTCTTGCAGAATACGCCGGATCAGGCCCGAAGAACGTTCAAGAAAATAGGAAAAGTTTGCCGGAATGAACTGTTTGAATTCTTCAGGGTTATTAATCACACCGTTGGTTGATGGGGATAACGTCTTCAAGGTCGTCCTCCTTGCTGGGGGAAATGAAAATAAATGAAAAAATAATGGAAAATTCTCATAAGGCCATCAGGCTGTATTGTTGTACAAATTTATCGAGATGCCCCCGACTTCTGTACTGTTAAAATCCCTTGATTCTCCCGCTACCGACCCTAGGGATGTCATGGCTATACTTGGAAGTTCCAGAGGAAGAAACGTGGAATCCAGGGGCCAGCCTCCTAAAAGAGGACGAAAAACCCTGATTTGTCAACTGAAAGGGCGGGATAGGTGTGATAGGGTTGAACATGCCACACCTGGAAAATCAGGCTGCCACCCGTTTTCTCCATTTTCAGTCTAGCGGGTTCATTTAGGCGAAAGGGCTTAGTCCATGTTGTCTTCAAATCAGATGGCAGAAAACATTCGAAATAAAAATTGGATGGAAACCCCACTCGGGGACAGGGCCGGATGGCCCGCTCAGCTCAAAACCTCCGTCCAAATAATTCTGGATTCGAGATATCCGATGTTTGTCTGGTGGGGGAGACATCTCATCAATATTTATAACGATGCCTATATTCCGATATTGGGGAACCGACATCCGCAGGCGTTGGGTGCCTGTGCGTCGGATATTTGGTCTGATATCTGGGATGTGATCGGTCCACAGGCGGATATTGTTTTTCAAGAAGGTCGTTCCACATGGAATGAAGACCTTCCTTTATTTATGCGTCGACATGGATTCTTAGAGGAAACCTTTTTTACATTTTCCTACAGCCCGATTAAGAATGATCAAGGAGATATCCTGGGCCTCTTTTGTGCCTGTACCGAAGAAACCAGCCAGGTATTAAAAGGGCGAAGGCTTCATACGCTCAGACGATTGTCCGCAGTGACGGAGGAAGCCGATTCTGTGGGAGAGGTGTGTCGTCTCTCGGCTGAAATTCTTACAGACAATTTCTTTGATATTCCGTTCAGCCTCATATATTTGTGGGATAAGGACG
The DNA here is from genome assembly GCF_052156535.1 of Nitrospira sp. T9. Taxonomy (NCBI): domain Bacteria; kingdom Pseudomonadati; phylum Nitrospirota; class Nitrospiria; order Nitrospirales; family Nitrospiraceae; genus Nitrospira; species Nitrospira sp. T9. The sequence goes on along the minus strand of NZ_JBQKUP010000038.1, from coordinate 70,022 downwards.
AACGCGCTCTGTGTCTGGTCGCACAATCAGGTTTTCAATCTGATTCACTCCTGACTCCACTTCGACTCAAGATAGATGGAGACATGTTGCATCCTCAGCCTTGGTGGCCGCTGTCACTTTCGCCCAAGCGGGATGAGACGGTTTTCACTCTTCACAGGCAGCTGAATCTTCCGGGAGGGCCGTGGCCGGAGCCGCCCGCTCAGGGGATGGTGCTGCCTGTGGAATCCTGGGAAACACAACGGCAATCCGGGTATCTGATTGTGGGGATCAGTTCAAGGCTGGCCATTGATGACCGGTACCGGGAGTTTTTGAATCTGCTCGCAAAGGGAATTTCGGGAGCCATCAATCGTGCGCAGGTCCGGACCGAAGAGCGGAACCGGATTGAAGCCTTGGCCGAACTGAACCGGGCAAAAACCGATTTTTTCAGTAATGTGAGCCACGAGTTCCGCACACCGCTCACACTGATTCTCGGATCTCTGGAAGAAGCGATGCAGACCACCACGTTCACCACGGCTCCTGGTGTGGAGGTGGCCCACCGAAATGCTGTGCGGATGCTGAAGCTGGTGAACACGCTATTGGACTTTTCCAGCCTGGAAGCAGGCCGCATGCAGGCCGTGTTTGAACCGGTGGATCTCTGTGAGTTGACCATTGACCTGGCATCGTCGTTTGAATCCGCCATGAAAAATGCCGGTTTGGAATTTATCGTGTCCTGTCCCACGCTGTCTCAACCGGTCTATGTGGATCGGACCTGCTGGGAAAAGATCATGCTGAATCTGCTTTCCAATGCCTTGAAATTCACGTTGCAAGGACGGGTGTCCGTGGAAGTCAGTCCTCATGCGGAGAGCGTGGATGTCCGGATTGGGGATTCCGGAGTCGGTATGAGCCGGGAGACGCTTTCTCATGTGTTTGACCGGTTCTTTAGGGCAAAGGAAGCCCAGGGACGAACATTTGAAGGAACCGGAATCGGTCTGGCCTTAGTGAAAGAGCTGGTCGAAATGCATGGCGGAAAGATTCATGTGGAGAGTGAGCCCGGAAAGGGAAGTGTGTTTACTGTGACGGTGCCGTTCGGATTTCATCACCTCCCGCCGGAGCAGGTCTGCCACACTTCGACGCAACCCAAGGACGAACGATTGGCGAAATCGTTCATTTTGGAGTCCCAGCAGTGGGGCGGAGTTTCGGATCATGAACCGGCCGGTCAAGAAAATCTCCAGGATGAAGACGGTTCCCTGCAGAAAATGGATCACTCACGCCCCACTATTTTACTGGTGGAAGACAATCGGGATATGCGGAATTATGTGACGCGTTTACTGTCTACCGACTATGAAGTGGTGTCTGTCTGTGACGGGCAGGAAGCCTTGGAGCGGATTCACGCTGTCCGCCCTCATCTGATTCTGAGTGATATCATGATGCCCCGCATTGATGGAAGTGAATTGCTGACACGTCTTCGGTCCAATCAAGATTTTCAATCGACGCCGTTTATCTTCCTCTCGGCCAGGGCCGGGCAGGAAGCCGAAATAGATGGGCTTCTGACCGGTGCGGATGACTATCTGGTCAAGCCGTTTTCGGGGAGAGAGCTTCTGGCAAGGGTAAAAAAAACACTTCAATTGGCTGCGATGCGTCGTGCCGCGATCGAATATGAATCACGTTTCCAGTATCTCGCCCACCACCCCGAGATCATGACCTGGATTACGGATGCAGACGGGAACTGTGTCTTTCTCAGTCAAACCTGGTATGACTTTACCGGGCAGACAGAGGCAACCGGGCTCGGAGAGGGATGGCTGTCTGCCATTCATCCTCACGATCGGCAATCCACTGAAGAGGCGTTTTTCGCGGCGAACAGAAAAAGACAGTCCGTTCGACTGGAATATCGCCTTCGGAGTGCAAAGGGAGAGTATCACTCTGTTCTGGATTCCGCCTCGCCCCGATTTGAATCGGACGGCAAATATCTGGGGTATGTCGGTTTGGTGCTGGACCTTTCCTATCAGAAAGATATCGAGGCGCAACACCGGGAAAGTGAAGAGCGATTTCGTACTCTTGCCAATACGATTTCCCAATTTGCCTGGATGGGAGATTCCACCGGATGGATTTTTTGGTACAACGCACGCTGGTACGAGTATACCGGGACCACGCTGAAGGACATGGAAGGGTGGGGCTGGAGGAAAGTCCATCACCCCGATCACGTTGACCGGGTGATGGAAAAAATCCGCCGGTGTTTTCAATCCGGACACATATGGGAAGATACCTTTCCTCTCAAGGGCAAGGACGGTGAATACCGGTGGTTTCTCTCAAGGGCCGTGCCCATTCGGAATCAGCATGGGGAGGTCGTGCGATGGATCGGCACCAATACGGACATTACCGAATTAAAAACCACACAGGAGCAACTTCAACACCTGACGACCAAATTAGAAAGCCAAATTGCCAAACGCACGGAAGAGCTGCGGCATAATCAATCCCGTTTGCAGGCACTCGTCGGTGAACTGATTCTGACGGAACAGCGCGAACGACGCAGGATTGCCGAGGAACTTCATGATTTTCTGGCGCAACTCCTCGTCGCCTGCCGATTGCACGTCAACAGACTTGAGCAGATGAGTAACGAGGGCCACATGCTTCCGGTTCTTCAAGAAATTGATCGCATTCTCAACCAATCGGTGGGGTATACACGCTCGCTCGTGGCCCAATTGGTCCCGTCGGTGTTGTATCAATTCGGATTGCTCAAGGCTTTGCAGTGGCTGGCAGAGGATATGAAACAATATGGACTGACGGTGGACGTCAAGATGGAGCGCGACCATCTGACGCTCACTGAGAATGAGGCGGTGCTCCTGTTTCAATCCATTCGTGAGCTTATGATGAACGTGGTGAAGCATGCCGGCGTGGACACCGTCTATCTGGCCGTCAGCCTTTCCTCACCGGATGAGGTCTGTATTGAAATTTCGGATCGGGGCATTGGTTTCGATCCCATTCTCATCGACAAACACAGCCATACGGCCAATCAATTCGGACTGTTCAGTATTCGGGAACGCATGTCACTATTAGGTGGACGGATGGTCATCGATTCGAGTCCCGGTTCCGGAACACGCATCCGCTTGTATGTGGCCCTCTCTAAGCATGATCAATCACATGTGACCGTACCTTTTTCAGATGGTGCACATTCGATAGCCAAGGGAGCCAGTCGGGGATCAAGTCCGCAAATGTCCTCGGGTTGCCGAGTCCTTTTGGTCGATGACCATGCCGTGGTTCGACAGGGATTGCGAAGTTTGCTGAGTGCCTGGTCCGACGTCGAGGTTGTCGGAGAAGCCGGGGATGGGATTGAGGCCATTCGTCTGACAGAATCTCTGCAACCGGATGTGGTGGTCATGGATATTAATATGCCACATATGAACGGTATTGACGCCACCAGGCAGATTTGTCAGAACAACCCCAATATTCAGGTGATCGGCTTATCCGTTCGTCAGGATAAGGAAACGGAACAAGCCATGCGTGAAGCCGGTGCGGCCGGATATTTGTCCAAAGAAACTGCCGGACAGGACCTGTATCGCATGATTGCCCACCTAGCCCGGCTGCATCAAAACTCCAGCTAAGCCTCAACGCAGATTCTGAATCCCGGATAATTTTTGTTTGTGCCCGCCAAATTTGTCAACTGACATTCCCGGGGTTTTTCCTCATGGTATCCAAGACCGCTCCTGCTCATGTTTAAGGGTCTGTTGAAAAAAGCCGCCAGCGGCGCGCATTTTTCCGTGCTCACGTACTACGCGTACGCTCCGCGCGTAAAAACGGCTGCGGCCTTTCCTTCGAGAAGCCTCAGGACAGGACTGGACGGACCCTTCGGGAAGACTCAGGGCATACTTTTTTTTTGAACCGACCCGGAGCCTTTGATGAGTAATCTAATACTGGGCAAATTTGCCCTTGAAAATCTTTATCATTTAACACTCCCTTTCAGGTAAATGGGGAACATACCTTTGCTGGTTTACCCTGCCATCATTGCTTTGGTTTTTGGCCTATCGGCCGGTCTTGGAATGGCAACTGAGGATGTGGAAAACACCGCCTCGGTGACGGAAGAAGGGGTAAAGGAAGTTCAGGATATTGAGATAGCCGTTGCCATTAAAAACCGGTTGTCCCAGGTCGATCGCCAATCGTTTTCCTCAATAGACGTGTCGGTGAAGGATGGTATTGCCACCTTGACCGGGACGGCCGACAGTCTTTGGATTCAGCAGCGTGCCACGGAACTGTCTCAGGCTATTCGTGGCGTTCGAGGGGTCATCGATCGCATCTCCGTGGGACCGGTCGTGACAACCGACGATTCCAGCCTTCAGCAACATCTTAAATACCTCTTCCTCCAAGATCCGGTGGTGGAACGCGACGACATTCATGTTGATGTGGTCCAAGGGGTCGTCACCCTGAAGGGCCAGGTACACTCCCGGCAAGAAAAACAGACGGCGCTCAATTTAGCCAAAATGGTCAAAGGCATTCGCGAGGTTCGGGACCTTCTGAAGGTGGAGAGTGTTCCGGATAGGCCGGATTCGATTCTGAAGGAGGAAATTACCCATCGTCTGGCATTTGATGTCTGGGTGGTCAACCCATCCCTCTTACATGTCCAGGTGAAAAAGGGTCGCGCCACCCTGACAGGACAGGTGGGAAGCGTATACGAAAAAAGTCGGATTGCCGAATTGGCATGGGTCGAAGGTGTGCGGGACGTGGATGTGAGCGGTATCACCATCAATTGGGTGTCGCCGGATCCTATGATGCGGACTCAGCGTCCCACGTTTACGGACAGGGAAGTTGCTACTGCTATTCAAAACGTGCTGGCACATGACCGCCGTATTGCTCCATTCGGGATCAGCGTGACAGTAAAAAATGGGACGGTAACCCTGAAAGGAGTTGTACCCTTTCTCTCCATTAGACGTGAGGCTGAGCACAACGCCAATAACACGGTCGGGGTCCAATCCGTAAACAATCTTATCATCGTCCAGTCCAAAGCGACTCCAAAGGATGCCGATATTCAGTCCCGGTTATTCGCCGCGTTTTCACGGGATCCTGTCTTGGAGCCCTTCTCCCTTGGGGGATCGGTCAAAAAAGGAGCTGTCCTGCTGACCGGGACCGTCGATTCGATTTATGAACGGAACCATGCCGAAAACGTGGCTTCCCGGATCCGAGGCGTGACAAGTCTGACCAATCACATCAGCTTTTCAAATCCCGAAATCGAAAAATCGGATTGGGAAATCCAACTGGATTTCGAAAATCAGGTGTGGTGGAGCCCATTTTTATCGAGCCAGGATATTGTGGCGACGGTGGAAGATGGTCAGGCGACCTTGTCCGGATCAGTTCAGCATATGCACCAACGGCTGATTGCCGAACAGCAGGCGTTTGAGGCAGGTGCCTCGATGGTTATCAACCGGTTGCGAGTAGGAAATTCTCTCCCTTCTTCTGATTTGTCAAGCCAAAGAATTCATGCCCGACATTGAAAGTCGGGCTGATCCAAATCGGAACCAATCAAATCCAATTTTACGCTGACATACATCGTTTCACGTGCTGAATGCCCTTGGAAGGCATAAGATCCTCTCCACTCCAGGATTAGGTAATTCACCTCAAGGGTAATGGAGAGTAGCGCGAATAGCCTGGACGCGTAGAATCAAAAGAATTTTTCAGGCTTTTTTAATTCTTTTTCGTTTTTATCACCTAACTAATAAGGAGGACATTGTAATGAAATGCACCATTAGCACCCCTGGCCAACAAGTGGTCCTGACACTCACCGTGGATCTCAGTATTAATACCCCTAATTTGAGTCGAACCGACATGTTATTGGAGCGTGTGGTCTCGTCGCCGATTTCCTTACTCATTTTAGATTTACGGTCCTTGTCATGTGTGAATGCTATTGGGACCTGGACCATCTTCCAGATCGTGTTTAAAGCCCATGAACAGGGGAAAGGTGTATTTCTGTATGATGTCCAACCTTCCATACAACCCTATTTGAAAGAGGCAGGAATATTGGAATTGTCCACCTTACTCGATACCCGGGAGGAGCTCGGAAATGTGTTGGATGGGAATTTCCGGCTTCCAAGATCTTCTGCGAATGGAGAAAACGTGAAGATCTCATTAAGAGAAAGACCGATATCTTCTGCCGGAATTGCATCGGTGTAGAAAAAGCGCCCGGCTTGAGAAATGGATTTCTCTGATCAGATGATGACAGGTTTCAGTTGTGAACGAGGGTCTGTTGAAAAAAGCCGTCAGCGGCGTTCTCGCCATTTTTCCGTGCTCACGTACTCAGCGTACGCTCCGCGCGTAAAAACCGCTGCGGCCTTGCTGAACGGACTTTTTTGAACCGACCCGGAGCCTTTGATGAGTAATCGAATTCTAGGCAAATTTGCCATTGAAAATCTTTATTATTCAACAATCCCAACGAGTGTTGCGAACTGGTCATCTCATTCATCATCCTGACTCGTGGCGGGGGATAGGTCCACGGATTGAAATCCGACCAAATGATACTGTTGATTTTGTGTTGACGAGTCGTGGTGTCCACAGACGGAGGATGAAATCGGATGATCGCCGGCGCATGCTCTTTCTTTGAAACCGTGAGGTAGGGTAAGATCCACGCCTCAATGAAAGTCAAGACTTATAGTGACTACAAAAAAAAACTCTTCCAAGTCTCAAGGGAAATCCTCGCTTTTCCCCTCACCGAAAAGATCCGCGCCCGTTAAAAAACCACGGAAGTCCTCAACTAGCCCCAAGGCTCCTGCTTCAACACCAACGCCTTCACCACATTCCCAGGGGGTGGCCACTGACACCTCATCCAATTCGTTTCCCATAGTCGGGATCGGCGCTTCGGCCGGAGGGCTTGAGGCATTAGGCGGGTTCTTTTCAACGCTTCCTGACGATAGCGGAATGGGTTTTGTGGTGATCCAGCACCTGGCTCCCGATCGTGAAAGCCTGATGCCGGAATTGCTGACGCGGAAGACCTCCTTGCCGATTCATGTGGCGGTAGATGAAACGTTAGTCGAACCCAATCATATTTATATCATTCCTCCTAACACGCAATTGAGCATCGATGGGGGATTTTTGCGAGTGGACCGTCCTTCACAATTGCATGGCCTTCGCACGCCCATCGATAAGTTTTTCCAATCCCTGGCCGAAGATCAGGGTCCATTTGCCATCGGGGTGATTCTGTCCGGCGCAGGGTCCGACGGAGCAGTCGGGCTTCGATCCGTGAAGGAGCATGGCGGGGTAACGATTGCCCAAACGGCCGAAACGGCCCAATTCTCCGGAATGCCGACGAGTGCCATTCTGACCGGATTGATCGATCATATCCTACCGGTCGAAGCCATCGCGGAGGTGCTGATTCTCTATGCAAAATATTTATACGAACTACGGGACGGCAAGGGACTGGAAACCCTTCGTACAGAAGCGCTGAATCACTTAGACGTGATTTGTTCGCATCTGCATCGTCGGACCGGACACGATTTCAGTGGCTACAAACGAAATACGATGGGTCGGCGGGTTCAGCGGCGCATGCAGATTCTGCACATTGCCTCTCCCGCGAAATATGTCAAACGATTGCGTGAGGACCCGGAGGAAGTCGATGGGCTGTTTAAGGAGCTGTTAATCGGTGTGACGCAATTTTTTAGAGATTCGGACGCGTTTACGTTTTTCTCCGGCACGATCGTTCCCAAGATCGTGAAATCCAAGCAAAACGATGAAGCCATCCGGGTCTGGGTACCGGGTTGTTCGACGGGAGAAGAAGCGTATTCGCTGGCTATGCTCTTTTATGAATATCTCCATCGGGAAGATCTCAGCATCCCTATTCAAATCTTCGGGACGGATATTGATGAACGGGCATTGGATTTTGCCCGCCGTGGACGATATCCGGAGAGCATTCGGGAAGATGTGCCACCCGATCGACTATTTCAGTTCTTTGAACAGGAGGGTTCCGGCTATCAGGTTGCCAAGGAAATACGCGAGTTATGCATTTTTTCTTTTCATAATCTCGTCGGCAATCCCCCGTTTTCCCGCATGGATGTGATTTCCTGCCGGAACCTGTTGATCTACATGGAACCCGATCTTCAGAATCAGATGTTTGCCGTGTTTCATTATTCCCTGAACCCTGAGGGTTATCTGTTTCTCGGTGCGTCGGAACAGGCGGAAGACCAATCCCGATTCTTTCATCCCTTGAATAAACGCTTTCGGGTGTTTCAACCAAAAGAGCTCATGTACCGCACCTTTCCCAACTTTCCGATACGGGGACCGCGTGGCCGCCTGCCCACTCCGAAACCTGCTCTGTTTCCCCAGATTCAGGACCCCTTCACCCAGACCTTCGATCAACTGGTGAGAGAGGAGTACGGTCCTCCCGCAGTGTTGATCGATAAAGAGTGCCATGTGCAATATGTCTCCGGCCGGACGGGAACCTATCTGCAGCTTCCCTCCGGTTCGGTCGATGTGAATTTGATCAATATGGTCACGCCGGATTTGCGTATGCCCTTGCGAACCGGAATTTTCAAGGCCGTGAAAACCGGCAAGGAAGTGGTCATCCCCAATATTCAACTGGCTCTGAATGATGATAGGCAAATTGTGGATATCATTGTTCGTCCGCTGTTTCATGCCAAGCAATCATCCGATCTGCTGATGGTGGTCTTCCGAGAGAAAGGACTCATCTGGAAATCTTCTCAAGCCCCGAAGAAATACTCGAAAAACGAGCACCGGACGATCAAGGAACTGGAGCAGGAAATTCACACCACCAAGGAGCATTTGCAAACGGCTCTGGAAGAACTGGAGACCTCCAACCAGGATTTGAAATCTTCCAATCAGGAATTGATGTCGGTCAATGAGGAACTGCAATCCGCCAATGAAGAACTGCAAACATCCACGGAGGAATTGCAGTCGATCAATGAAGAATTGGAAACGGTCAATGCTCAACTCTCAGGGAAAGTAGAGGAACTGGATCACGCCAATAGCGATATGGAAAACCTCTTTCGGACGACGGATATTGCCACGTTATTTCTGAATGCCGATTTGGGTATTCAGAAATACACCCCCGCTGCGCAAAAAATGTTTCAGTTTTTGGATGCCGATCTCGGCCGGCCCATCACGCAATTGTCCTCATTTTCTGAGGATAAAACGTTAATGGGGGATGTTCGGGAGGTCCTGCGCAGCTCACAGCCTAAGGAACGGACGCGACGGTTTTCTCATGACACCCGGACATTTTTCTCACGAATGACTCCCTACCAAAGCAACAACAATGAGGTCGAGGGAATCGTGCTGACCTTTGTGGACATCACGCAGCTTCGCAATGTGGAAGATCAAGTGCTTCGTTTCTCTCAACAACAGAAGGTGATGGCCGACTTCGCACAGTTGGCGCTTCAGGAAAGAGATGTGCAGAGGGTCATGGACGCATGTGTGAAGCTTCTGAGTCAGACCTTACCGATCGAAATGGCCAAAGTGCTTGAATTTTTGCCGGGAAAACAGTCTCTCCTTCTTCGCGCCGGAGTCGGGTGGAAAGAAGGATTGGTCGGCCATGCCGTGGTGGGCACCGAACTCAATTCACAGGCGGGCTATACCCTGATCAGCCAAAAGCCGGTTATCGTCCAGGATCTATCCCGGGAAAGCCGGTTTTCCGGTCCCTCCCTGTTGATTGATCATCAGGTGACCAGTGGCATGAGTTGCATCATCCGGGATCAGGACGGCAATCCGCATGGCGTGCTCGGTGTGCATACGTCGTCGAGTCGGGAGTTTGAGGAGAAGGAGGTGGAGTTCCTACAAACCATGGCCAATATTCTGGCCTCGGCCATTCACCGGAAAAATATCGAAATCAAACTGCAGTCCATGACGGAATCGCTGGAAGGCCGCGTGGCTGAACGGACACAGGAACTCGTTCAGCATCAACACCGGCTGCGTCAACTGTCCTTAGACCTGATTCTCACTGAAGAACGGGAACGGCGTCGCATTGCCACCGAATTACATGATTATCTGGGACAGTTGCTGGTTGTCGGGAAGATAAAAATCAGTCAGTTGCAACAAGCCGATCTTTCGAATCGGCAGGCACCTCTTGTGCGGGAAATGGAAGAATCTCTGGATGAGGCGTTGCAATACACGCGGGATCTCATTCCTCAAATCAGTCCACCCATCTTGTATGAATTTGGGTTCATGGCAGCCGTCCGATGGTTGGCCGAAAAAATGGGCCGGTATGATTTGCACGTCACCGTGACCTCTCATGTTGAAGATCATCTGTTGAATCTTTCGGAATCCGATTCAATTATTCTGTATCATGTCATCAGGGAATTATTGCTGAATGTGAAGAAGCATGCCCAAACCCAGGAAGCCTCGATTCTGTTCAATCAAATCTCACCGGAGTTGTTTGGCATAGAAGTGGCGGATCGCGGATGTGGTTTTGATCTGTCCTCAACCCGTGAAACTCATTCCCACAATGAAAAATTCGGACTGTTAAATGTGCAAGAACGCGTGGAAAGTCTTGGAGGTGAATGTGAGGTGCTTTCGACCGTCGGCGAGGGCACTCGGGTGCTGATCAAGATGCCCTTTTCCCTTCCAAACGCTGAGTCGGAGGCCATTCAGCCCTCCTCTCCTGCCAAGGCTGTGGAGGTTCCGAATTCCGGGAAAAGGGAGGAAAGCATTCGGGTCGTGCTTGCGGATGACCACCCCATATTCCGTGAAGGATTGGGCACCATGTTAAATGCCTGCCACGATATCCAGGTGGTCGGAGAAGCCGAAAACGGCGAACAGGCGGTTGAGCTTGTTCAGGCTCTCCATCCTGATGTGGTGGTGATGGATATCAATATGCCGGTGATGAACGGAATAGAAGCCACCCGTCTCATCAAAGCCGGCTATCCGTCTATCTATGTTATCGGGTTGTCCATGCACGGGGATCAGATCGTGACGAAGAACTTTGCAGAGGCTGGAGGAGATGAATATGTCTCCAAGGGGGATTCCTTTGGTTCCTTCGCCGAAGTCATTCGATCCAGTCAAAAAAATCGATGATGTCTCTTGAACCCTTCACATAACGGATTACGCCCCCAAGCAAAGAAGTAAAGCGAAAGAAGCTCGCAATACCTACCGCACGCGTGAAGATCCTTTTCGACCTCCCGGTTTTACGGTTGTCATGCTGAGCGGCAGGCGAAGCATCTCGCCAAGCCGTGACCCGGTTGGGCCGGGCTCAGATCCTTCGTCAGACTCAGGATGACCAGGCCGAGGTTAATGATTGTTCCACAATACCGGTGTCCGGCTGAGCGGCAGGCGAAGCATCTCGCCAAGCCGTGACCCGGTCGAGCCGGGCACAGAGCTTTCCCGTCTCTCAGGATACATTTCTTTGTGGCTGGCTATGGAACAGCCATCCCTTCACTTGGACCAGGGCAGAAGAACTATATTTTTCATTTGAGTCTTTCCGCATTTTGTCCATGTTGTTTGACATTCACCTTCTGTTTCACTGTGACCAACCGGTATTCACTAGTGTCGTGGCGAGCCGGCGAGTCTCTACAGAGTATCCCCATGAGCCAATCCTCACATCCCGACATGATTGTCATTGGAGCGTCGGCAGGAGGAATTACCGCGCTCAAAAAGCTGGTGTCCTACCTTCCCCAGGATTTGCAAGCTTCGATATTGGTCGTTCTCCATCTCGGGTCGTATTCGACTTCCACGGTTGATGCCATTTTATCGGATGCCGGGCCTGTGCCTGCTACATTTGCCAAAAATGGAGAATTCATTTCCTATGGGAGAATGTATGTGGCTCCTCCGGATTTTCATCTGCTGATTGATAAGGATGTGATGGTCCTTTCCAAGGGACCGCGAGAAAATCTTTGGCGGCCGTCTATTGACACGTTATTTCGTTCAGCGGCGGTGTCCTATGGCGTGCGGGTTGTGGGGATTATTTTATCAGGATATCTGGATGATGGCGTGGTCGGCCTCCTGGCCATCCAGCGGTGCGGGGGGATGATTATGGTTCAGGATCCCGCAGAGGCTCTGTTTCCGGATCTGCCGAATAATGTGCTGGCTCATATGCGGGTCGATTATTGTTTGCCGGTGGAAGATCTGGCCCGCCAACTGATTCAACAGGTCAAGACCACGGTCGGTCCGGAATTTCCTCCTCCTGAAGATCTGATTGAGGAAAACGTCACCGTCAATGCGTATATGAGTCATCTTCCCCCCCGGCAAGTCAAGGGGGAAGTGGCCGGGCTCAGTTGCCCCGAATGCGGAGGGACCCTTTGGGAACAGGCCCAGGGTTCCTTAACCCGGTATCAATGTCACGTCGGGCATGGATTTACCGAGCAGTCTTTGTTGGCAGGAAAATCGAATAGCCTGGACCGGGCTTTGTGGACGGCCTTTCGCCTCATGGAGGAGCGTGTAGCCCTCCTGCAGAAATGTATTGCCAGAGCTGAATACAGCGGTCGCCGGCACAGCCTGAGCTTGTATCAAAAAGAGCTGGAACCCCTACTGCCTCAATTACAACAATTTCGGGATCTGTTAAGTCAGAAATCTTCGCTTCCGGTTGAACCTTCCATGCCAGCCAACACGTCTGAATGAAGGATGCCCAATCCGACGGGTTTCTCCTGATTGTTGAGAAGGATGCCCCGAACCGACTGTTGAACACCGCACCATACTTTTCAGAGCGGTCTGAATCAAAAAAAAATTTACCATCTTCCATGACCGAAGCAGGATGTTCAAATAGGCTGGCCGGTTCGGTTTGGTGTGTTTTCAGCGTGAGCGCATAACGTTCCAACCACGTTCTGGCGGATTGGTTTCATGCCGGTACGGGGATCTTCGCTATTGTCGATGCCCTACAGGGAGTGTTGAATAATAATAATTTCCAAGGGCCTATTGACCCACTGGCACGTTGCCTATTAGAGGCCTCGGGGCGGTTCAAAAAAGCATGCCCTGAGTCTTCCCGAAGGGTTCGTCCAGTCCTGTCCTGAGGCTTCTCGAAGGAAAGGCCGCAGTCATTTTTGCGCGCAGAGCGTACTTCCAGTACGTGAGCACGGAAAAATGGCGAGAACGCCGCTGGCGGCTTTTTTCAACAGCCCCCTACACGATGCGCAGCCTGGTTCGGTCTTCCTCTTCATGGGCATGAAATCATTCCCGTTGGCGTGATTCCCTCTTTCGTCCATTCATTACCCTCTTATTCCACTCGACATGTTTCAAGGGATCTTCAGGTCTAGACCTAGGGTTTTGGGTAGTAGTCGCTTTCGGGGTGGGAAACTACAGTCAGATCATGAATATAAATTATTTTAATTCAAAAGAAGGAGGCGTTATGCAAACATTTACCCTGACCGCGATGAGAACCGAGCACCCCGAGGTGTTCCCTCAATTGATTCACCAAATGCAACAATCACATTGTTCACGGTGCGGAGGAACGATGGTCGAAGAGACGTATATGGATATTTTCTCCGATTATGAGGATTTTAAGTTTCAGGCCAAGCACTGTATTCAATGTGGTGACGTCATCGACCCGTTTATTTTGCTGAACCGCTTGCGAACACATGCAGGTGAGACTCCGTCCGTAAATTCCTTCTCTCAGCCGCGGCATCGTGAAAATGGATTGGTGATGACCGGGTAAAAAAACATGGGTTTTTATTTTGGTGGGTTCGACCACAAACGGTCACAATAAAGGGCAACTATCATGAACGGCAAACAATGTAGCTTTTACTGGATGTGTAGCATTCTCCTGAGTCTCATGATGGCGGGAAATGGCATCGCCGCGGACATTCCGAAGGAACCCGGTGAGGCCAATCTCATCAATGAAGATGTGAATATCATTACGGGATTGTATATCCGGGAATACTCCTTACGGGGAGATGGAGTCGTCGATTATAAAACGGCCCGACAAATTATTTTTTATGAAAATAACAAATTTTGGAATACGGTCGTTGAAACGGTTCGATGGCCCTTGTTCTACTGGCTGGATGACGATCGAGATGGCGTCTTCGATCAATTTGTCGATCAGCGGGTCGAAGGAGATGAAGATTTTATCATCCCGTATTTGCCGGTTTCGGAGAATTAGTCTATGCATCATTTGAGAAGGGCAATGATCATCGGCAGCATTCTGGCATGGGCGATCCCTGGCGGATGGGCCTTCTCCTTCGCAAAACCGCCTGTGGCCGAACAGAGGTATTGGCAGAAGCAATCCGTGACCTTTCTGGGAACCACTCTTGACCTGGATGGTGAACCGATCGGAATTGTGGCTGAACTGGACATTTCATTTCGGAAACAGGAAGGTCAGGAAGCGTTGAACGTGGCCTTTTCGAGCGGACCGGGAAAATTTTCACCGTTAACTCAAGTGGCCATTCAATCCGGAATCGTCTCGGCGGCTCGCATGGCAGGGCTTGATCCAAAAACCTGGAATGTTTTTTTGAAATTTCCAAATCCTGGTGTGACGATTTACGGGGATAGTTTGACCGCGATGGTGAGTGTTGTGGCCCTGGCGATGGCTAACGATAACGCCATTATCCTGAACCACGTGATGACCGGGAAAGTGACCCATGACGGTCATATCGGGGCGGTGGGGGGAATCCCACTGAAAATTCAGGCCGCCTTTGAGGAACATATTCCAAGAGTCATTATTCCTGAAGATCAGTTTCCTGAAGACGATGATTGGCAGACGCCTTTTCTGATGCAGGTTTCTCCCGTCAATACGGTATTGCAGGCCTATCAGATGTTAACCGGAGCGACACTGTCGGGCACCGGAAACACATCCGGATTGATGGCGCAGAATTCCAACGAGAAATAAGAAAGAGGGCTAGGCGGGTTTTTGTTGACGCCGAAATTTCCTAACGATGGTGACTAAGTTTTCAGCCGGTCCTCCCTTCGTGACAAATGCCGCCGCTCCTGCCTCCCGGAACCATCGGGCCACGTCCGGCGTGTCGTACACGGATAATCCGATCATCACCGTGTCGGGAAAGAATTGTTTGATATTTTTGATGGCTTCCAGACCGTCCATCTTGGGCATGTGAAGATCCATCACGACGACATCGGGGCGGAGTGATTCACAGAGGGCCAGTGCCTGTTTCCCGTCTTCTGCCTCTCCGACGACTTCAAAATCTCCTTGAGCGTTCAGAATATGGCAAAACCCCTCACGGACCATCTTATGATCATCTGCGAGAAGAATGCGAATTTTTTCTGAAGGAGGACGGGAAACATGAGCCTTCTTGAGGGCATGCACCTGAGTCGGTTTGACAGTGCGTGGCTGGGGATCCTCCTGGCTGTGTTCAATGGGAATACGCAAAAGGACTTGAGTTCCCTCCTGCGGGGCTGAATGGAGAATCATTTCTCCGCCGAGGGCTTCCAATCGCTCTCGAATACTAAAGAGTCCAAAATTGGTCGGGGATTGTTCATTTCTCTCTTCAGGACTTTCATGAAACCCGCAGCCGGAATCCTTCACTTCGATCAGCAGATGGCTGTCCTGTTGAAAAGACAGATTCACCAACACCTCATGCACGCCGGAATGTTTAAGCACGTTATATAACAGTTCCCGAACGGATTGAAACACGAGAACAGCCTGATCTTCCGGCAGGTTTGGTGTCTCATCTGTACTTTTCAAGGTGACCGTTAATCCCTGTTTTCCCATTTCAGTTCCCAACCAGACCAGAGCGGCATGGAGTCCGAATTCATAGAGACAGGTCGGACTGAGTTGGCTGACCAGTGTCCGTGTATACGTCAGGGATTGATCCAGGAGGGCATCCGCTTCCTGAATCACCTTGACGAGGGTTTCCTTGTCGGAAATCGATTGACCTTGACTTAATTTTAGTCGACAGACGACAAGGAGCTGTGCCAGATAATCATGAAGGTCCGTCGCCAACCGGCGTCGTTCCCGTTGTTCGGTTACCGTGAGATCGGAAGCCATGGCGCGTAGCCGTTCCTGGTTGCGGGTGAGTTCCTGAGTACGTTGCATCACGCGCTCTTCCAATGTGCGATTTAATTCGGCTAATTTGTCACTGGTATCTTTTTGAGCGCTTTTGTCCCGGACCACCTTAGCAAACCCGATCAGCTTGTCGTTGGGGTCGCGTATGGCCGTCACCGCGCCGCTGGCCCAAAACCGTGACCCATCGGCCCGTACCAGCCAATTGTCATCGTCTCCTTTTTCTAGGGCCTCCGCCCTCCGCAATTCGGTTGCCGGGCGACCATTGCGCTGATCTTCCGGGGTAAAGAGTAAAGAAAAATGTTTATGCAATGCCGCGTCTTCGGGATAGCCCAAGAGCCGCTCAGCTCCGGAATTCCAATGCGTAATATTCCCCTCCAAATCAAGCATGATAAAAGCCAGACCGGTAGCGCCATCAACAAATAGCCGGTACTTTCTTTCATCATCCCGTCGAATCCGCTCATTCTTTTCCCGTTCCATGGCATAGTGCAAAATTCGGGAAAGTAACACGGCATTCATCAAAGATTTCGGAATATAATCCTGTGCCCCCAATTTGATGGCTTCAAGGGCCAGGGGTTCATCTTCGGTGCCGGTTAACACCACAAGGGGAATGGCCGAGTTTGCCGACCGGATTCGTTTCAAGGTTTCAAGCCCATTGGTTTCCGGCAGATTTAGATCAAGAAGGATGACGTCAAACGGCGTGGTGTGAAGGATGGTCAGAGCCTCTTTCAGCGTCGATACGCGGGTGATATGAAAGGGGGACATGCCGGAGGCATCCTTCAGCCGCTCGCGCACTAATTCTGCGTCGGCAGGATTATCCTCCACTAACAGGATGGAATGAGTCGGGGATGGGAGATCGCTCATGACTCTGACACTTTTGGAGGGAGTTTGACCACAGAGAGCCAGAAATCTTCGAGTGATTGAATCATTTTGATGAATTGCAAAATATCAATGGGTTTGACCAAATACGCATTGGCATGCAGATCGTAACTCCGCAAGACATCTGCTTCGTCATCCGAGGTGGTTAACACCACCACGGGAATTGTGCGGATGTGCGGGTCGGATTTGATTTCCTTCAGAACCTCTCTCCCGTCCTTTTTGGGAAGGTTTAAATCCAACAGAATAAGGTCCGGTCGGGGAACCTGTTGAAAGGGTGCTGTCTGTCGAATGAAGCCCATGGCGCTGACCCCGTCTTGAACCACATGAAGGGTATTCTGGAGGCGAGCTTCCCGAAAGGCTTCCTGGGTCAGCCGGATATCAGCGGGATTATCCTCTATGAGTAAAATTTCAATAGGATTCTGCATGAACATTCTCCGGTTTATTTAGGTAGAGTAAAAGAAAACTTGGATCCACTTCCCGGTTCGGATTCCACCCAGATGCGGCCTCCACGGCGCTCCACGATTTTTTTACATATGGCCAGACCGATTCCGGTCCCCTGATATTCTTCCCTCGTGTGCAGTCTTTTGAACGGAAGAAAGATCCGCTCGAAATATTCCGATCCGACGCCGATCCCGTTATCCTGTACCGAAAAGATCCACCCGTCGGACCCTTCCTCAGCAGATACATGAATATGGGGCGTTTTCGGGCCGTGAAATTTCATGGCATTGGTAATCAGATTCTGGAGCAGATGTTGAAAATGCGACCGATCGGTCTGGATGGTCGGAAGAGGGTCATGAGTGATCGAAGCCTGTTTGTCTTCAATGGCCATGCGGAGATGTTTGAGGGTTTCATTGAGCACATCCCCGGCGTTGACCGGAACAGGGTTCAATTCCTGGGCCTGAATTCTCGAATATTTCAGGAGGTCTTGAATGAGGGTTTGCATGCGATTCGCTCCATCCGTCACGAATCCAATAAATTCCTGACCCTGTTTGTCCAATTGCTCTTTATAGCGCTCCGACAACAACTGCGTAAAGCCATGAATCGTGCGGAGGGGTTCTTGGAGATCATGAGAGGCAATATAGGCAAATTGTTCAAGATCCTCGTTTGATTGCTTAAGGGAGGCTGCGTGGCTGGCCAAGGTGAGGTTTTGTATAGCCAGGAGATTCTCCATTTTCTTTTGCTGAGAAATATCCCGTGCAATTTTCGACGCGCCGATCGCATTTCCCCATCGGTCAATAATGGGAGAAATGGTCAGGGATACCGGTATTTCCTGTCCGTCTTTCCTCCGCCGAATCGTTTCAAAATTTTGAATCGGCTTCCCACTCTGGAGTTTTTCCAGAATATCCTTTTCTTCGGCAATCCGGTCTGGCGGAAACAGAAATGGCATGTATCGCCCGATGCTCTCCTGTGACGAATATCCGAACATCTGTTCGGCTCCGTTGTTCCAACTGGTGACTTGCCCTTTCAGTGTTTGTCCGATAATGGCGTCAGGGGTGGATTCCACGATGGAGGCTAATCGAAGCCGGACCTCCATCCCCTGACGATATTGATAGGTGAGGAGGGCTGTGGCCCAAATCATAAAAAGCGATAATAGACGATTGGCCACGGCATTGCCGGCAATGGTACTCCCCGAATATACCACGTTCACGCCTGGGGAATAGATTATTCCAACAATGGCAAAGACCGAGCAGACTCCTGCGACGATGAAAGGGGATTTCGCATAGGGCAAATAGGGAGTCAGCATGATGGCACTCACATATAACATGCCAATCGCGACTCCTGTTTTGGTGAATAGATCCAACACGAAAATACCGACAATGAGAGCGCTGATGGATATCAGCAAGATAATATCCAATTTTTTTGCGTGAGCACCGGTTTTGATCCGCTCTTGAACCGTCATCATACGTTCACACTTTTCTTTCTAAACTGAAGAACAGTATGCGCATTCCCGTTTCTGTGTAAATATGGAGAAAGTGGACACCCAACCTTACCTCGAATGATGAGAAGGATGCGGCTCTCACTCGGCTGCGGTTAGGCAGAACCACGTTGGGGTCCTGTCGTGAAAGAACGAAATTCGGAAAAAGTATAGCTTCCACGAATAAGTCTTGTCTAAGAGTGAAAGTCCACATATGTGACCCCACCGGGTCATCCAGGGTTGTTGTTCAGTCAACCCAGGGTTTCTCTCAGGTCTTGCCGCCCAAACGATTCTGTATAAATAAAAAAAACAAGAATTAGAAGGCAACTGACACCCATAAGGAGAGCAACACCCATGAACACAAGTCTTGAACAGGAAACGGTTCATCCACAGAAATCGGGGCAGACGGGAATGTCGCGTTGTTTGTTCGGGGATTGGCCGCGGCGAATGGTGCTCAAGTTGGCTCTGCCCGTGACAGACTTACCGCTTTCCCTGTCGTCCTGCAAGGAACGCATGAGCACTGATGTGAAAGCCTGTTAAAAACAGGGAGGGGAAACCAGATCTATGTCAACGATCGTCTTAGTCATACTCATTCTTCTGCTGGTCGGGGCCTTGCCGGTCTGGCCGTACAGTTCGTCGTGGGGGCCCTACCCCAGTGGCGGGCTTGGATTGGTGCTGGTAATCGTGCTGATTCTGGCTTTGACAGGAAGAGTGTAAGCCTCGCTCTGAAACCTTTTTGTTTATCAAGAAAAGACGGAGAAGTTTGGTATGCCCTTAAGAAAAACCACATGGTGGACCCTAGTACTTGGATTATTCTTGTTGGGTTCAATGGGGGGGATGCTGTTGGCCTCTACAAACCCCACCGACTCAAAGGTATCAGCGACCAACCCGGGAAAGCCAATCACGACTTCGGCCTTACATATCGTGAATGAGGAAGGGAAGGTTCGTGCAACCCTGAGTCTGTGGGACGGTGAGCACCCGGCACTCATCATGGGAGATGATCACTGTGACCGTCGAACTTCTCTTGCCGTGTATGGGAAGGAGCGAACCGGATTAACTCTTTACGGAGAGGATTGTAAGCGGAGGGTGGCAATGGAAGTTCAGAGCGATGACCTCCCTATGTTCGTGTTGCGGGATCATTTGGATAATCCGCGGGTTCAAGTCGTGTTAAATAAGGACGGAAGTCCCCTGGTCCGGTTGTTTGATGCGAATGGAAAAGCCCTGTGGGAAAAGCCATAGCCTATTCAAAATATTTTATAACACTTTTTTTTCGAATGTCGGACATCGTGTCCCGACATAGGGCATAAAAGGAGGACACCAATGTCTACCGTTTCACGATTTATCAACACGACCTTGAGGATAAAGCGAATGCTCCTCACCGTAATCATATTATTGATCGCCGGTGGCCTTTTTGGGATGGTATTTGCTGCGGATCAGGACAACCCCAAAAGCTGGAAGGCGGTGCCGGGTCCGAAAGATTTGGTTCCTGACATTGGTCCCCCGGCCGTGGTGAAGGACTGGCAACGTGCCTATCCACAGTATCAACCCGTCGGAAAAGGCGACTCCCAAGAGGCACCGGACGCTAAACCGGGGACACCCAATCCTCCGGATATTCATACACTGGGGGGGCGGACCCCAAGTTCATTTGTGTTTGATCTGAGTCCTAAGGATCCCCTTGAAAAGGTGATTGAGCGGGAACGCCGGCAACGATCAAAGATCAACACACAACAGCAACAATTGCTTGAGCAACGGTATGATTTGTCCCCGCAATTTGTTGAAGGGGTCACGATGACGCGAGGGAAGCCCATACCCAAAGGGCCCACCGCTCGCTTACCGAAGGGCCTCAATTTTGAACAGCTCGGCAAAATGCCTCCGGAAGAGATAAAGGCCAAAGATCTCTTCCCCTACCTGCCGTTACCGCATCCGCTTCATTCAACAGGCGGCATGGTGTTTCCGTCGATGATGACGGATATTCATCCTGAGCGTGAACGGTTTGATGTCCTTCATGATGTGCCGGATCATTTTTTGCCGGAATTTCCACCTCCTCTGTTTTTAACAAACCGGCCGGACTTAGGAGATGTCTCACAAGGGCAGGAAATCACCAATGAAAATTTTTATGCGTTGTTCGATGGCATTCTCTCGCCGGTGCAATTTGACGGGGTTCGATTACTTGTCGAAAAAATACCTCAACAGCAATTTAATGCGACTGACGACCGGAAAACGATTGCACCCAGCCGGGGGGTTTCCTGTTTTGATTGCCATGTGAACGGGCATACCAATGGCGCCATTCATTTGAACCCGGATAACCGGCCTCAATTCTCACGGTTTCGCATCGAAACGCCGACTCTACGCGGCGTCAATATCCAGGAGGTCTTTGGATCCAAGCGAGCCTTGGCGTCCGTTGAGGATTTCTCCGAATTTGAAAACCGGTCCGCCTATTTCGATCATGATCTGGCGACCGCCGAAAAAAAAGGTCGTCGTGATTTAACCCGAACGGAAGTTATGAAAATGGCACAGTTTCAGAAGCTTGTCGATTTTCCCCCTGCGCCGAAGTTGGACCTTTTTGGCCGATTGAATTCTCAAAAAGCCAGCGAAAAAGAATTGCGAGGTGAAGCGCTCTTTTTTGGGAAAGCGAAATGTGTGGCCTGCCATACTGCTCCGTATTTTACGGATAACCTGATGCATGACTTGCGGGTGGAACGTTTTTATCATGGCCGGGCAGAAGGATCTATTAAAACGTTTCCCCTTCGGGGAATCAAAGATTCCCCACCCTATCTGCACGACGGTCGCCTCTTGACTCTCGAAGACACGGTAGAGTTTTTTGCCCTCGTCACTGGAGTTCAGTTGACCACAGAAGAAAAAGCGGATCTCTCCGCTTATCTTCGAGCCTTGTAAGGCCAAGGTTTTCAATTGAAGGATTGATGAGTTCGGTGTTGGATTCCCAGAAGGAGCATGCCCCATGAAACAACCGGCCGATGCCCATCAGGTCTTTATGATATCGTTGCGCTGCCTGGGATTCATATTGATTCTGGCATGTTTCCAATCGGAAGCGGCCTTGGGGGATAGTGTTCAGGAAACATCCCCCGATAGCATTCAATCCAATGGCCATTCAAAAAATCCGTCCGGTGAAGATACCCCCCTCATAGGCGGAGGTATCCGGACGCCCCCCGACATCGGCGCTTCAGGTACCTCATCTTCCACTCCTCCGGTTCGAACGGAATCACCCACCGACGAACCCGACATTCTTCCGGATGTCTCACCTGTTCCCACCGATCCCTCGACTCCGGAAAAGGCTCCGGTCAAAGAGAGTGAGCCGTTAGGACAACCCAAACAGCTTGAAAAGACGCCCAAAAAAATGGAACGCTTTTGATGAAAATTTTGAAGCCGTTTCCGTTCCCAAAAGAAATCCACTGAGAACCCATTGATGGCCTATGTGAGAAGTTGTTGGTACTCTCAATCTAATCTAATGTGGGATCGATCCATAAACGAATGCGGACATTTCTCGCTCCGGCTTCGTATGCGTTTTCCACCGCATCCACAATTTCCCCTCGATTCTCGACTCTTCCAGAGAGGGTGACGATCCCGTTTCGAGCTTCAACACGAATGGGAACCGAATTCACAAATGGGCTCCAATACAGCTCCTCTTCAACCGCTTCTTTCAAGTCCTGATCGGTCATCTTTTGCCATAAAAAGTCTTGGTTTTTGATACGAAGTTGATTGTTCACTTTGGTAGCTCCGGCGTCATAGGCGATTTCGACCACATCCACCAAGGCATCCCGATCTTCGACATATCCAGAGAGTACCGTTTCGCCCTGACCCACGTGAACCGTGATCTTACCGTTCTCATATGGACTGACTTCCAAACGCCGTTGAATGCGATATTTTACCTCTTCGTCTGACAGCACAGAGGTATTGTCGGCGGATCGCGGATCATGTGCTCCAGGAGTAATGGCTTCATCAAATCCTGCTGCAGGGACAGACAGGATCTGGCCGTTGGCATGTTCCCTTATGGCTACGATGAATAATACACACATCATCCATACGCAGACTAAAAAACGTTTGCATGGGGCATTCATAGGCACCTCCAGACGTTCCCATTCTCCGATTGGCCAGGAAGGGCGCTCCCTCCGATTTATTCCGGCAGCCGCCATGGCCGGAGTGATGGCAGAGGCCGGACAATTGCTCATCAAAACATATCAAAATGAGAAAAAAGGAAACCTGGGTTAAACCCTGGGTGTTCGAGTAATTTTCAGGGAGAAGTGTAGATGGGGATCGTGAGGAAAACCCGGGCATCTCTGGCGGAAAGAAATTAAGGAAATCGTTTCCTGCCGCGCAAACGGTCATCCGCAGATGCAGAATCTTCTCTTTTTTAATGTCCAGCGGTCAGAAATTTGTTCCCGATAGCAGAGTGGTCAATCCGGACTTCACCATGCCAGTTTTGTCTTCAATCATCTCCATCAACTGGTTTTTGGGTGGTTTCGTGGGTGGCATGAATGAGCTGAACCGCTTTTTCGGGATCACTTTCCGCCGCAAATGTTTCTGCGGCGGTAAGAAGCATCTCGGATTGTACCAATTGACTGTTTGAACCTTGTTTTGAGTGGGACTTGAGGAGTTTGAGGATATGGGTGGCTTTTAATGCCTGATCAAGCTGATCATCGTCAAGCAGCCGATGGATTTCCTGAAGAATGTGTGTATCGATTTCCGAAAAGGAGAGGGCCTTCTCCGTTTCAGCGGCAGGCGAGGTCTTGGGCGATTGGGAAATCCAGTGAATCGCCTCAGCCGAGAGAGTGAACCGATCATGGCGAATGGTTTCAATAAGAAACCGCAATACCTTCCACGCATGAATGGTGAGATCTTCAACTTTTTTCATGCCGAGTGTGGATTGAAGAGCCGATACTTCTTTGCTCATTTCATCGGATATCGTGAATTGGATTTTCATGTTTCACATGCCACTTTTACTTCTCATCACATCAACTTTAAGATATCGCAGGAAAGAGCGGGAAGGCGACTGGGCAAAACCCTGGCCGTAAGCCTTTTTTTGATCCCATCCTTCAAGTAGGAGGTTCAAGGGTTTTTCCCAGTTACGCTGTTGTGTATTTCCGCCTACATTAGGATCCTAGAAAAAGGTTGGAGCCGATTGTTGGATATGTGATGGGGGGATCTTATGCGCATGAAATCCAGTAATGATTATCCGGTCAAAGATTTCAAGCTCAAGGGATTGAACGGTATTTCAGATAAGACGTTAGAGATGCATTTTAAGCTTTACGAAGGCTACGTGAAAGCCACCAATTCTCTTTCCAGACAAATCGGGGAGTTTTTGATCGATGGACAGGTGGACCAGGAGGAAATGCCGGCCTATTCCGAACTCACCCGGCGGCTGGGATTTGAATATAATGGCATGGTGCTCCATGAATTGTATTTTCAAAATATGACCTCCCAGGCGTCCAAATCGCCCAAAGGACAGGATTCCCTGCTGAAAGCTCTTGAAGGCAGCTTTGGGAGTTTTGAGACATGGAAAACCGATTTTTCAAGTGTGGGCAAGATGCGCGGAGTCGGCTGGGCTGTGTGCAATCTCAATCCGGAAAACGGCAGACTCTCCAATCATTGGATCAGTCTTCATGAATTCGGCAATATTGCAGGTTTTCGTCCTATTTTAGTGATGGATGTGTGGGAACATGCCTATTTGTTGGATTTTCAACCGTCGGAACGAGGCCAATACATTGAGCATTTTCTTTCCCAAGTACATTGGGATGTGGTGGCCAAACGTTTAGAGGGGAGATTATGAACAACGCCATATACCATGGCTGGTGCCTGCCTGGGTTTGATATTCGTGATACCTCTCCAATCCCCAAACCCGATCCTAACCCCAACCCGGACCCTTTCCCTAATCCTGGACCACTTCCAAACCCTATGCCTGACCCACCGGAGCCACCCACTCCTCCTCCAACCCGTCCCCCCATACCAAAAATTCACTCATTTTCCCTTTCCTCATGAGCATACGTATTTTAATGAAGCTTGGATTTGTTGATCCACAGGATAGCAAAACCGAAGTGGTCAGGGCTCGTTGGTAACACGTAGAGTTTTGCCGTATTGGAATCAATTGGGTTGTTTATTGTAGACTTACATGCATGATTCTTTCATAATGTCGGTCCTAGATTTCATATTAACAATTTATCTTTAATTCTTTTTTTACATGAGCAAAGCGCGGGTACTCTTAGCTGAAGATCACGTTCTGGTTAGTGAGGGGCTGACCAAGCTGTTGGAAGCTGATTTCACATTGGTGGGGACTGTTGTCGACGGTCATGCACTAGTTAAAGCCGTCAAGAAACATACACCGGACATTGCCATCATTGATATTTCACTGCCGTTATTGAATGGGTTGGAAGCCGCCCGACAAATAAAAAAATGTGAACCCCAAACAAAACTAATTTTTCTCACTATGCATTCCGAGGAACATTTTGTCCATGAGGCCTTCAAGGCCGGTGGGGTGGGGTATATTTTAAAACAATCTGCGACGGCAGAATTAGTGTTTGCGATTAAGGAGGTGTATCAGGGGCGCACCTACGTTTCTCCTTCTATTGCCCAGGGTCTGGTCAGTCAAGCACTGAACCCCTCTTCTAATTCGAAAAAACCCTCTCAGGCAGAGACTCCCGCATTGACTCAACGACAGGTGGAAATCCTTCAATTGGTTGCTGAAGGAAAATCCAATAAAGACATTGCGGTCATTTTAAATCTGGCCGTCAAAACCGTGGAATTTCATAAGACACGGGTCATGCAGGTTTTAGGACTCAAAACGGCCTCCGAGCTCACAAAATATGCCATTTCCAATGGAATTATTTCTGTGTAACAGCTGGTCGATTACTTTGGATTCATTCTTTTCCTCCCGTAGCTTTTTTTAGCTCCTCCACCGCGATCGTAAGCGCCAGTTAGCTTGAGAAGGACACTCCCTTAGTCAAGGGGAGAAATTCCTAATTTGACAGCGTATTTCGTCAGATCTGCCTTGGAATGAAGACCGAGGGCCTGCACGATTTGCATCTTATGGAACGCGACCGTGCTTTGAGATATGGCCAACAAATTGGCTATGTCTTTCGCCGAGAAACCTTGAGCCACAAGCCTTAACACCTCCTGTTGCCTGGGAGTCAATTTTCCGGAAAGTTCGGTGCCCGGCATACCATCCATTTGGGCAAAAACCGCATTCTGTACTTCCTCAGGAATGAGGGGAGAGAGGTATTTCCGGTTTTCCAGAACTTGTTGAATCGCTGATAATAATTCGTTCCCTGCGGTTTGCTTCGGCACATATCCTTCTCCACCACTGCGGAACGCCTCCATGATAAAGGTAGGTTCTAAATGCATAGAAACAAAAATTATTTTAATTGATGGACATATCGTTTTTAACATTCGCGCAGCTTCGTATCCGTTTTGATCCGGCATTGAGATGTCCATGAGAAGAATGTCTGGCTTAGTTTGTCGGATTTGGCCGGCCAAATCACTTGCGGTATGAGCCTCCCCAACGATGTCATGATAGGGTTCAAGCAGTTTTTTACAGCTCTCTAATACAAGAATATGATCGTCAACAAGGAATAATCGTGCCCGCTTCGTTGTATTCATGTTGTAATAACGTCTGGTAGGTGACATTTCTCCCAGACAGATCTCACGTGAATTGAAGACTTTGAATTTCATTGCCAAAAAGACGTTCCACTTTAACATTTCCCAACATTTTCTTCTCCATACCGCTCTTTCCGTACTTTAATGTAGCCAGGATTGGCTCATTCGCCAACTGGACAAAACCCTTGGATAATTGCCTGCAATTATGACTGAATTAATGAATGTATGGCCCCGAAGGTTTTGTTGAATAATTGGTGATGGTTGATGTTGGACAAGAAGGATTGGCAGAATTTTCAGTATCCCTCTCTCCTCCTTGAGAAGCTTCTCGAGAATCGTCTCTGATGTGGGAGAGCCCTTATCTATTTGATTTGGGGATTCCGAAAGAATCATTCAGGAATTGTCTTTCCAAACTAAGAAATGAAGCGAATCATGGAGGGGAATCCCCTTCATGATTCGCTTCATAAAGATGAAAATGTCCTGAAAGTGACGCTTGCAGACTCACAAGGGTCAGGATTAATCTTTTTCAATCTTCACGACTTCTCCTGAATGAGCATCTACATACACTTCTCTGGTTTTTTCATTTTCGTCAATGATTTTAACTTCAAAAACAGTCTTACCCTGTTCTTTTTCTAATTCGACATCCACAGCCTTGCCCTTCACCGTTGTCATGGCTTTTTCCACAGCTTCGACCAGTGTGATTTGCGTGCCCTTCAATAATTCGGCTGGGTCCTCATCGAACAAGGCTAACGCCGAGCTGACCGGCAGAAGACACGTGGCCATCATGACACTGAGAATGAGACGATTCTTCATAGCGGGCTCCTTTGTTGTAATATGATTATCATTTTCCTATCGCAGACCTTCAATGGGAGTATGCCCTTCCCGAACGCCTGTGGCATTAGACAAAAAGGCGTGATCCAACCTGATGTTGTCTGCCTGGACAGATGCCTTTTAAGAGATATTTTGGTCATTTTGTGAGAGGAGACACCCAAAATGGGAGTGTTGAATAATAATGATTTTCAAAGACAAATATGCCCGGGATTAAATTACCCATCAAGACTCCGGGTCGGTTCAAAAAAGCATGCCCTGAGTCTTCCCGAAGGGTCCGTCCAGTCCTGTCCTGAGGCTTCTCGAAGGAAAGGCCGCAGCCGTTTTTCCGCGCGGAGCGTATGCTTAGTACGTGAGCGCGGAAAAATGGCGAGAACGCCGCCGGCGGCTTTTTTCAACAGACCCAAATTTACCCAAGGATTTATGAGTGACTTCGGCACTGAGAACAAACGTGGATGAGGGTGTGGAGTATTGAATATTTGGGCTTTCTGTTGTCACTTGTGTGCAATGTGCGGCAGAGACCCAGTCGGGGATATTTTATAGAGTGCTCAAAAGGGTTCGTTCAACAAATCTGCACTTGCATGGTACGAAGGAGTCGGTGGTCACGACCATTTCGGCCAGGACCCTCATGGCGCACTTTTCCCTACTCCCTGAATCATTCTAAAGGGAGAGGAAGTTATGGCTAGGGGGACAATGGGATCGTGATGGTGATGGTTGTGCCTTTCTGAGGAGAGGAGATGATATCTAAATGTCCCTTTAGGGCCTTAATGCGTTCGCGATAAAAGAAGAGGCCCAGATGTCCAGAATCCTGTTCGCGTTGGCTGACCACTGGGTCAAATCCTTTTCCCGAATCGAGTACCCGGATGAGAAGCTCGTGTTCAGAAGGACATTCCCAATCAATCGATGCGTTCGCGACTCCTGCATGTTTTATGACATTAATCAGCAACTCCCGAACGGTCTTGTAGACCACGATGCTAATATTTTCTGCAACCATCACTGATGGGACGACCTCAGGACTCGACACCGTTAAACCAAAGCGTCGCATATCCGCAATGAGGTATCGGAGTGCGGCCAGTAATCCCTGCTGGTGCAATATGGCGGGGTGTAAATCCGAGATCAGTGTTCGGGTAAATGTCAAGGATTGATCGATGATTCCGTCAACCTCCTGAAGGACCCTTGCATAGGCCGGTTTGATGGTTTCCTGACCAATTTGGGCGAGCTTGAGTCTACAGGCGATGAGCATCTGGGCAAGATAATCATGTAATTCGTTTGCCAGGTGTTGGCGTTCGCGTTGTTCGACAAGGGCCAATTCTACCAACATGGACCGCAATTGTTCCTGATGGAACACCAGATCTTTTGTCCGTTCGGTGACCAGCTGATTTAAATATGAATTATTTTCAGACAGCCGGTTCGCGCTTTTTACCTCTTCTCGCATCTTGACCGTCATTTCATTTTGAATCTGCATGAGTTCCACGAACGCCCGCTGGTTGAACTTTTCCGGTTCCTCCCCGATTAAAATGATCGCCTGAGAAGAGGTTTTCTGGACTAAGCAGTCAAAAGTGTGAGGGTTGTAAGCCGAATCGATAAAATTGAGCTGGATCCGCTCGTGGGAGTTTGAAATCCCAATGTTAAGAACATTCTGAAGGCGATATTGGTCCGTTGTGGTGAGAAAATCCCAGATGGTTTTGGTATCAAATTCTGTTTTGGGTATGTTGAGTTTACCCAGCAGGACGTCGTTATAGACCTGAATTCGTCCATCAGGACTGATCACACAATACACGATGGTATCTGTTTGATTCAGAAACGCTTCAAGGAGCAGGATGGAATCACCAAGAAAATCCTGAATTTCACCTTGGTCTTCCCGGTGAGGGAGACGTTCCAGTTCAAGGATTTGAGTGACCGTCGGATCCAACTTGAGGCCCTGGGGAAGCATGTTGTGGGAAAGGCGATGTTCGGGACTTTTATGCCAGGCGTGAAAGGTTTCACGATCGGTCCAACGCGTGACCAGGTGGAAAATACTTGGATCTGTGGGAGGGGTATACACTTCTATTCCTAAGAATCCGGGCACGGTCTCTACCAACCTGGGTCGTTCTTGAAAGGCTTTGGCCACGTCCTGTTCCAACCCGTTTGCGACCTTAAATCGTGATATGACAAGCACCATTATTGTGTGTCCATCATGCCAAAAGGGTCGTTAAGGAGCGTAAATCGTGCGCATACCCATCTGCTCCGATTTCTCGAAAGACATCGGGGAGTGACCGGAATGCCGATCCGCCAACAAGGATGCGAGGGGTGTGCTCCGGGAGAAAATGATTTCTGATGTCTTTGATCAAATCTCTCACAGTCGGGACCTTGAGAACCATCGTCGCGGAAATACCGACAAGTGTGGGTTGGAATTCCTTGATCATGTGAAGGATTGCCTGATGAGGAATATTGACACCTAAAAACCGGATATCCCATCCCCTCGCTTCGAGCAGGTCCGCCACCATGTGGGACCCCACTTGATGGAGTTCGCCTTCCACACCGGTGATAATCCCTTTCCCTTGAAACGGTTGTGCAGGTTTAACGCAGGAATAGAGATTGGCCATCACATATTGGGTGATGGCCGTCGCCACGTGTTCCTGGGCGACCGAGATACGATTGGATTCCCAGAGCCTGCCGATTTCATATAAGGATTCTTGAAAGAGTTCTACATACACATCGGAGAAAGAGTCGGTCATCGAAAACGCTTCAATCGCAATCGTTTTGGCAGCATGGCGGTCTCCGGCCAAAAGGGCTTGAAGAAAGACTTCCTGATGCAGTGTTAACGGAGAACGGGGATGCGTGACGGTAGGAGCTTCTGATAATGGGGACTCATGAGGGCTCTCTCTTAAATGGGTCCGCACGACCGTTTTTTCCAAATCGGTAAGATGGGGTTCTAATGCCTGAGAGATGTGGTTCAAAAACTTCTGGAGTACACTCCGGGGAATATTTCTTGCCTGAAGCACATTGGTTGTCCAACGTACGTATTGTCTGAAAGTATCCTCCGTTCCAAATTCAATGGCCGTTCTGAGAAAAGTCAAGTGGTAACGGGCGTCGGTGGCACAGTGTACCTTCCCTGATTCTCCATACGCATCTGTCTCGGGATAGTGTTGGAAGAACTGCGTCGTCATGACCTCAATTACATCCCCTTCAAGGAACTTCAATTTTTCTGCAAGCCGGTGTCGGTCTTTACTGGGGACGTCTTTCATGAAAATGGAGGCAAGACCATGGAAATGATAGATATCTCAATACGTTACGCAGATAAGGAAAATACGAGAAAGATTGAAAGAGTGAATGGTGCAGGTTTACGAGTCATGCCAGGCAAAATGGTTCAAGGCCGGTAGTTTAGCTCTGCAGGACAACATGTTCGACCAGACGTGGGGTGATCATCAATACTTGCGGATGGCTTTGAAATGAGAAATTTTGTGTAGTGGAATGGTGGGGCATATGGAACAGACAGGATAGCAAACGATCGATTGAAGAGTGCTTCAGGAGGGTGATTAAAATGATCTGCCAATTGTTGAAACCTGTCCCAGGATGTTCGAGGGTCCACTGATTCGCAACAAGTCCACGACTCAGATCCGTGTGGGCGATACCACCCACACTCAACCAGATTGGTTGCAATGATGAGATCGACCATCCGCGCTTTTTGAAAAGGCGGAAGGTAGACAGATGTGCATGAAAAAAGTGGGACTCTATTGTCTTTATGACTTCCGATACCGGTAAGGATCCACTCGTTCAAACCAGCTCTTTGCATGGATATAAGCCCGTTGTAAATGGAAAGTTTATCTAGTGAGGAAGAGCAGATTTTCTTTCATAATGACCGGAGTTTCATCGGCCATGGTGGGCCATGGCTGTTTGATTGATCAAAAATTGAAAGGAGGAGCTCATGCAAAAACAGAAATGGGTCAATTCATGTGTGCGTGTTATGGCGATCTTGTTTGTGGTGGCATCGGGCGTGATTCCTAATCATATTCATGCCTCAGAACCTGACCAAAAGAAAATTGCGCCTGTCGCGGCCGGAGTAGTTGAAGGCCGCGTAATTGAAGCAGAAGAGTTGACTCTTGTGATCGAAAAAGCAAACGGAGAAGTCGTTCGCGTTCCCATGCCGGGAAAAAGCGGGGAATCTTCTGCCGACTTTGAAAAAGGAGATTATATCGAGGTAGCCATATCTCCTGAGGGAATAACGACTTCTGTCAGAAAGGTTGCTAAAACGGAAAACTGAGAGACATAATAGGGGAAAATGTATACGAGACTAGGGAATGTTGGAGAAGCCGGCCATGAAATAAAAACAAGCTCCGTTGCTTGGAAGAAAGTGAGGTTTTCTTGATGAATGCCGTCTGCGCGCATCCCCCATGTTCATGCCAGAATTCCGAGGGTGAGGAATACTGTTCGGAAGAATGTGCAAATGTGATTACCGCGCCGGTAGGCAAGTGTCGGTGTGGTCATGACGGTTGTGAAGGTTATTTAAAGTATCGAGAAGCCTCGTCTTAAGCGTCTTCCAGCTTTGCCAGGCGCAGGGAAGAGTTGGCAGTCAAGAATCCGGTTCTCTGTTGGGACAAGAAAGTCTCAAGGTCGGTGGGTTCTGTCAAGGCAATGCATGATTACCGCTTTTAAGCTCTTCTCGATTGGAAAGAATTCCTCGCGCATCATACAGCCCAAGACCAATCAGCCCAATATCTTTGCGAGGTTGCGGATCATAGGTTATCCCCAAAAAGCTTGGGAGCCATTTTTAAGCTGCCTCCTTTGCTCATTTCTGCGAGGAAGCTTAATCTTTTCAATGGCAAACTTTGAAACAGTCATGCTATTCGGGCGCAATGAATGTGGTGGAGGACTGGGATTGCTTTGAATTCTCTGCCAGAGGAGTTGATGGGAGACTCTGTTCGACCTGAGGCGAACAGGGCATTTGAAACAGTGCAAACCGGCCCCCCGATTGGGTTGGAGAATGGTTGTCTTCTATTCGCGTATACCACCACCGGCCTTCTGCCTGATTGCCGGACGGTGATAAGCGAAGATCAAACTTACCTTCGCGATCGTTTTTGATTTGATACCATTTGCCATGCCATCGGCCATTTTCCAGCGTGGTTGTTATCAAACGTCCCTCTTGCCAATCATACACGCCGTGGCCTTCCCGATTGAGTGTTAAGCAGTAAGCACCGTTTTCATCGCGGTATTCCCATGTTCCGGCTAGATCCGATTTCTTCATTGAAGCCGGCTGCAGATCTTGACCCGGTGCATGCACCTGAGGTTCCGGAGGGTTGGTTCGACAGCCAAAGAACACAAATTGAAGTAAAAGAAAGACGCCTATCATTTTCCATTGGCGCAAGTGGACTGTTTCTCGATTTTTTATCATGATTCGACCTTCTATTTTCTTCACTAGGGTTGAAAAGCCACTACCGTTATTCAACATCGCTCTGCCGGATAGCCGCGCATTTTTCGGAAGCACCTTTTGCCGTAGAATTCAGGGAAGGACGCCCGGAAAAATTACGCGGTGTTCTCATTGCTCCACGATTTCCGTTATTAAATGCCTTCTTTCATGATATCCATGTTTATTTTTATTCATACAGCTCGAATTATGACATGGATATGAAAAGGCCTGCATGGACAAAAGCCTTTAGTGAATGGGAGAAATATCCAAAAGAATCGAGCTGTACGCGAAGGCAAGGAAGGGGTAAGGCGTGAAATGTCATTGCGCAAAAGTAGGAGCCAAAAATTCCTTAGACAGGGGAAATACCCAGTTAGGTAGATTTCTGATGTTTCACCTTAACTTAAACGGTTGTAGGTCACCTGATGTTTGAAAGGTTTGAAGGAAAGTCTCCACCAACCCCACCCGTGATTTTTATTAATTTAAGCACAATCTTTCGTTTGCTTGATTGTTTGGCCCGTACCCTGTAATTGCTGTCCGTGACTCACTTTTTTTATCTTCCCAATTGCCCTGGGGGGGATGTTTTTCCTGAATAATTCCTTCCCGAAGCCGGTGGTTTTCCTCCACCACTTGAGAAAGTTCCTTGATAAGTTTTCGATTTTGTTCCTGAAGATATAAAATTTCCTGCTCTAATTGCTCGATATTTAAGAAATTCATCATCGTCTCCTCCCTTTTGGGTTCCACGTTCCCCAATTTTGAAAATTTACGCCAGCCTCCTCTGTCCATGACAGAACCTGGCCCCTTTTTTCATCATATCAGGTAAGTCAAAACAAGGAGGAATGATGCTGAGCAGACTTGGCTCACCGAATGCGGAATTGAACTTGACAAGGAGATTGCCGAGTAATCTTTAATCAGATGAGGCCGGTGCTCTGGATTCTTCTGCATCGGAGAGTCTGAATGGAGTATTGGAGGCCGGACCCGAGGTTCCGGTCCACCATTGTGTTTGCGCGGGATTCTCTTTTTTCATGGTTTTCGTTATGCCCCAAATGTCATGTTTACTCATTTTTCCGATCGGATTCAGCCGGGCATCCCGATACTTCCATGAATGAATCGGGATGACATATTGTTCCCAGGAAAGAAGAGATCCATAACATACTCTGGATGTTGACAAAGCGGGCGCTCCGGCAAATTTGTCGGATAGTCTTTCCCAGAGATCCCGCCATACCCAATTGGGGATTTTCCAGGTCTCGCCGGGATACACAAACGAAAATATGGTGAGGTGACTCAGGAGAAGCTCCCAATGTGTCTCAAAACGTTTAAATAATCGAGCCCAATCGAGCCCGGGGCCGCAGGCATGAAACAGATGAATGATGTCCGCTCCATCATACCGATGACGTTCCATCACAAAAGCTTTCGTCCAAATCATTTCTTCTGGAGGGGTGAGACGGATCGGCCAGCTCTCCCACGTGGCATAAGGGGCATACCGAAACCATTCCTCATCCACATCACACAACCCGTTCCCTGAACTGAAAATCATATCGACAAACAATTCATTTTTGGAGACCTTGCCCAGCCAATGACGATAGGTTGTTTCCGTTCGATAACCCGCTTTTTTCATGGCTTTCATCACTTCAGGATAATCATGAGGGTAGACAAAAATGTCGATATCTTTTGTGTGGCGTGCGATACCGGTTAAGGCGGCCAACGCATAAGATCCGCCTAATAGAAAGGAAATGTTGGACTTCAGGAGGAATGACAGCACGTCGGTGTAAAACCGGCGGTAGGAAGCTTTCCGGGCCAGGTCGGGAACCGAAAAAGAAGTCTGAATGGTTGTGCCATCGCAGATGGATGGTGTGGGGTTTGTGTACCTTGGAGCCATCGATTAGATCTCATTTATGATGATCGACAGGGGTTGTAACTTTGAGAGGATGCACAAAAAATGGCATCCTGGCAGGATTCGTCTGATGAAGCAGGGGCATTGCTACATTCCAGACGGGTATGTGATTCCTGGTTCTTCCTTCCATCTTTCCATGATGTGCATGCCCATGAAACAACAAATTTACCGGATAGCGCATCAGTATCTCTTCAAACATGCTGGACCCAAGAAACGGGATAATTTCCTTGGCTTCCCCTTCAACGGTTTCCCGAATTGGGGCATAATGTAAAATCGCCACACGTTGAGTACTCTTGGATTGTTTGAGGGCATTTTCAAATTTCCGAGCTTCCCGTCGGGTCTCCTGGACGAATTCCTTCATGATTGCTTCACCCCATGGCTGCAACGCATATTCCCCAAAACCCCCTCCGAATCCTTTCACACCGATAAAGTCGACTCCGTTGACCGTATGAAATGTGCCATCAAGAATGATGATTCCGGCTTCTTCAAATACCTCCCGTATGATATCGGCCTTTCCTTGTTCATGATCATGATTGCCCAGGACTCCAAGTACGGGACAGGAAAAAATTTGTAGACACTTCAATAAGGTATTCGCCTCCTCTGGATCGCCATGATGGGTCAAATCGCCACATAACACCACCACATCCGCTTGTTCTTTCATTTCGTTACAGACCGATTGTAAGAATTCCGGAGAAATATAAGAACAATGCAGGTCACCCACTGCCGCAATCCGCAACACTGATTCTTGTTTGGCCAGATGGTTATCCGTGGATTCCGGACTGGAGACCTGTGAAGACCGGACCACGGGCCTACTCTGAGAAAGGGGCTTCGAAGACATGCCTGAATTACATCAGAAAGATGATCCATCTGCACCTGGCAAAGACCCTGGGAGGAATATTATTTCCCAGGACTAGGGTTCTTCCCAGTGGGGAAAAAATTTTTCCCCTGTTAGTATCTTAATTTTGATTAGCTGGTTTTTGAATTATAAAAGCAGGGAGATGGAGATGTTCTGGTAAGCGGATCAGGCGTTGATGTGATCATTCTAGGAATCGTCATCACGCAAGAGCAGTTAAAACGTTTTCGGCAAATGGGGCGAGCCAAGGCCATGTGTGGCGGACATTGGGAAAACCTTATGCTGGGCCTAAGGCCTTCTTTCCATCGGAACAATGCTCCTTATCCTAAGCCTATCCATTAATGACAGGCATCACAGCATGGAGCATTATTGCGGATCAGGCTTGCTCGAAGAAGGGAGAGGACATCGTTGATACGTTATCCGCCTATCGAACACCATGGCGTCATCGGGGATCTGCATACGGTGGCGTTAGTGGGGATGAACGGTTCGATCGATTTCATGTGTTTTCCACGTTTTGATTCCCCCACCATTTTTGCCTCCTTGCTGGACCAACAGCGTGGTGGAGAATTTTCTATCCATGCCGTACGTGATATCGGCCAACGAAAGCAACTTTACTTGACGGACACCAACATTCTCTTGACGCAATTGTCTGCCGAAGAAGGGATGGGCGAAATTTCCGACTTTATGCCTATTGAAGAGGCCGGGCAGATTCATAATGTGATTCGTCGTGTGAAATCCGTCCGGGGACGAATGCAATACTGCATGCGGTGCGCCCCGAGGTTTAATTATGCCAGCGCGACTCATTCCCTTGAACAGCATCATGACAAAGAAGTGGTGTTTATTTCCCATGGTCCCGATCAGACTCGCTTGCGACTTCGCGCGTCCATTCCTATACATGTGCACGATCAGGATGTCATTGCGCAATTCACCCTCAAAGCCGGGGAGCATGCCACCTTCATTTTGGAGGATGCCGGCAATAGTGAGCAGTCTGTCGCGTCCAATCCGGAGGATGTGTCGGACGTCTTTAAAGCCACGATGAATTTTTGGCACAACTGGTTGGCCTCCTGCCGGTATGAAGGTCGCTGGCGAGAAACCATCCATCGTTCCGCTTTGATGCTGAAATTGTTGACCTTCCGTCCGAACGGAGCGATTGTGGCTTCCCCCACATTTGGGCTTCCGGAAATCATCGGTGGAGAAAGGAATTGGGATTATCGGTACACCTGGATACGAGATGCCGCTTTTACCGTGTATGCGTTTTTGCGCCTGGGTTTTATCCAAGAGGCCGTGGCTTTTAACGAATGGGTGGAGGATCGCTTTAGCCATATGAATGGACAGCATCCTCTCCAGGTCATGTATCGGATCGATGGTAGTACGGATCTACCCGAACAGACCCTACCAAACTTGAGTGGATATAAAGGATCCTCACCGGTCAGGATCGGCAATGCCGGCCACGAACAGCTTCAACTCGATGGATTGGGGGCACTCATGGATTCCGTCTACTTATCCAATAAATATGGGAGACTAGTCTCCTATGATTTTTGGAAAAGTCTCGCCCATCTGATCGATTGGGTCTGTGAAAACTGGCAGGTTCCGGACCATGGTGTATGGGAATTTCGCGGGCAACCTCGTGAATTTTTGTATTCCCGCTTGTTCTGTTGGGTGGCCGTGGATCGTGGAATACGGTTGGCAAAAAAACGGTCCTTACCTGGACCGATCAAACGGTGGGAACAGGTTCGGGATGAAATTTACCATGAAGTGATGCAAGACTTCTGGAACTCAGAATTGAAATGCTTTGTTCAATCTAAGGGCAGTCAAATTTTGGATGCGTCAAGTCTGGTGATGCCATTA
Organism: Nitrospira sp. T9; assembly: GCF_052156535.1. Taxonomy (NCBI): domain Bacteria; kingdom Pseudomonadati; phylum Nitrospirota; class Nitrospiria; order Nitrospirales; family Nitrospiraceae; genus Nitrospira; species Nitrospira sp. T9. The sequence goes on along the minus strand of NZ_JBQKUP010000038.1, from coordinate 32,976 downwards.
GTCAAATTTGTCAGTCCGACGGATCCCCGATGGTTACTGACGCTGGAGTCTATAGAATCCCATCTTGTCGAAGATTCGCTTGTCTATCGGTATCGCGAAAAGAATCAAGCTCTGGGTGCTCTTTCAACGGAAAATGGAAGTTTTTCGATGTGTACGTTTTGGTACATTGAGTGTTTATCTCGCGCCGGAGATATCAAAAAGGCCCACTTTCTGTTTGATAAAATGTTGGGCCATGCCAATCATCTTGGATTATTCGGCGAAGGTTTAGGTCCCGGCCTGGCGCATGTGGGGAATTTTCCTCAAGCTCTGACGCATTTGGCCTTAATCAGCGCGGCATATGATCTGAACCGGCGTATGCAATAACCTGTCTCCTTCCTGCCGGTTCGGCTATTGGGTTGCCTGAAACATGGCCCGGCTCTCACACCCCTTATCCGGTATAACGAAAGATCCCGACAGGAGTCTTGTGAATCAGGCAGGAGAACGGTGTTTGCCTCTGTCCTATTTATGCTAATGGACGGGCTGAATTTACAGTGGAATTCATGGGTGATTTGCATATGGGATGTAGTCAGACTCAGGAAGGATATTCATATTGCACGAGTTTCAGTCTCTTATCACCCTTGGGGGAAAAAGAATGAGCGGGACCTGGAGGCATTCTCATGGAGCCTCAAGTGTATTATCAGGGTAATTCTAGGGTTCCTTGCAGTGTTCGGATGAACAGAAAACCATTACATTCCGGTGAAGTTTTTTTATGCGCGATGAATTATAGGGTTGAGACGGCACGTATCGTTAGCAATACCACAATGTTCATGCCAGCAAGGAGTTACCGTTATGAAGGAGATGGCTCACGAAGTTATTTCTGAAGGGCGCAACGAAGGACTACGGCAAATGCTGTTAGAGAAGAAAAATGAGGTTCAAAAACAAATTGATGATCTGATTCTCCAGCGTCGTGAAGAACAGGAACGGTGGCGAGGGGAACCGGCCATGGATGATCAGGATATGGCTTACCGCGATAGTTCAGCCGATCAACTCCTTTCTTTACTGGAAATCCGTCACCGGATGAGAGTGACCCTTGATGAAGCCTTGATCCGCCTTCGGGAAGGGGCCTACGGGTTTTGCAATGAATGTGGAGAGCCGGTCAGTGATGCCCGCCTCAAGGCTTTACCGTTCGCAAAAACCTGTTTTGACTGTCAAAATGTGATTGAGGAACTGGAAAAAGTCGCACGAAGTTAGGATGTACCCCCTTTAACAGGAAGAGGGGGAGATGAGTCGTAGCCGGGGCTGAACGAACTTGCTTGGGAATCTGTTTGAGGAGCGTTTGGAATTTAGCGGTTCCGTCTCTGGAGGGCCACCCCAAAGGTCGGCCGGGGACGAGGCACCCGCTCCGCTGGCGAAGGGGGATCCAACACTTCCTTCTGGTTCTTTAAGATCACCGGATCAATCACATTGCCGCATTGTATGCAGTGTTTGGTGGTGATCCATAATTCTCCTCCGGGGTTGGCGACATCCAAACAATGTCCCTTAATCAGGAGACCTCCACATCGATCGCAGGACGATTGATTCATCATGTGGGCAATTTCCCTCTCTATGGGATGGTCATCACGAGTGGGTTTTTTTGTCGTCTGTGGCATAACACACCTCTTCTCTCGTTAAGCACATGGGTAGGGGGTTGGACTCCCAAAGACATAAAATTGGAGATTCGGTTGCAAATCTGATGTCACCCTAAAGTGAAAACACCTTCATGACAACTGTATATATCCCTGGTTTTTGGGTAATAACTCCGAACTGAAATTCCGCCTGGTGGGGGAAATCCTGGTTTCTTGAGCGAAGAAAACACCAGTTTGTACTGACTAGACCTTAGTGCATACTTTTCCTGATTGGGGAAAATCTCATTTAATACTTTATGTTTGATGCCGATCGATCATTTCTCCCCCTCACTCTTCTACTATTGGCCTTGCAGGTTTTCCCGGCGCTCTGTTTTGATGATACAGGTTTAGACCTTTCTCTGGTCAGTTATCTCAAATCGGGTATATTCACGAGTTCAGATTTGGTCTTACTAGGAGGGGAGTGTTGAATAATAAAGATCTTCAAGGGCAAACTTGCCCAGGATTAGATTTCTCATCAAAGGCTCCGGGTCGGTTCAAAAAAGCATGCCCTGAGTCTTCCCGAAGGGTCCGTTCAGCAAGGCCGCAGCTGTTTTTTCGCGCGGAGCGTACGCTGAGTACGTGAGCACGGAAAAATGGCGAGAACGCCGCTGGCGGCTTTTTTCAACAGACCCTAGAAGTGATTGGTGCCTATGTGGCAATTAATCTTATCTGCTCCTCTATTTGATTAGGTGGTGTTACGGAGATGTCTTTTCGACCTTCCCGCTCAGAATCGTTCATTCAAGGCATGAAGCGGATTGTGAACGAACACATTGACCTTGCGTCGGAGGAACTGGACCGTCGTCCTATCGATCCGATCACTGTGCCACATCAGGTGCGGAAGGGATGTAAAAAATGCGAGCGCGTTTTCCTTTGACGAAAACCGGGATGAAAAGCCGAAAAACCTATCAACGGGGAAATAGACGTTTGAGAAATGCGGCCCGCATGATGCACGACATCCGTGACGCTCAAGCCATGATCAACACCTATGATCTAATCAGCACTTCAAAGACCGGAGACTGACCGGGGGGAATTCGGTCCAATCCCGCGACGGTTTTCTTCCCGTTTTGAAAGTCTGTTGCACAAGAGGTCTTCCCTTGAGCGTTCGTCTCTGAAAATTCAAACCAGTCACAGGGCTGCTGTCGGAACACTCACATACATCCCAACGTATCATCCGGGAAGATCGATATGTCTACACGGAGTGTTGAGGAATAAAGATGTTCAAGGGCAAATTTGCCCAGGATAAGATTACTCATCAAAGGCTCCGGGTCGGTTCAAAAAAGCATGCCCTGAGTCTTCCCGAAGGGTCCGTCCAGCAAGGCCGCAGCCGCTTTTTCGCGCGGAGCGTACGCTGAGTACGTGAGCACGGGAAAATGGCGAGAACGCCGCTGGTGGCTTTTTTCAACAGACCCCTTCACGATTCTCTGTGACTGACATTTTTCCGGAGGGTGCTCTTCTGGACTTCTTCCCGAAGATCCGACCGGATTTGTCCGTTCACAGAAAAGTTGCTTCATGATAATTATCGAACAGATCACATGATTCCAGTACGAACCGTTCCATGGTTCAAGCGGGGCATGTTGTATTCCGATCTTTTTTTACCCACTAAAATTTAACCGAGGAAACTCCATGAAACAATATGACAGAGATGCCGCACCAGTAAAAATGGTCAGTGTGTTTATCACGGGGATAATCATTGGAACCGTGGCGACCTTTTTGTTATGTCCGCAATCCGGGCGGGAATCACGTGGTCAAATTCGTGATTATGTCCGTCGAAAAGGAGAGGATTTGAACGATCTGCAGGAAAGAACCGTTGAGACATATCAAGACATTGTGTCCGGGACCCGGAAGGGGTGGGAGGACATTCAGGAGACGATCCAAGAGGCAGTACATGCTGGAATGGATGAATTTCGTAAGGAGTTGAAAGATATAAAAAGCAAGGCATAGAGGTTACGTACAAATCAATCAAGAAGGCCATCCCGTTGGACTGTTGCAGCTTGCAGCCACTAAGTGTACTGGTTTCTGCCCGCTGTAAGTCAGCTCTGCCCAGGTTGGAAACGAAATCCAATATTTAATCTTAAAGTCCCGCTATCCTCCCGTATTCCCAAAAAGGGGCGCGGTTTACTCCCTGGTTCCATGAATTACCTAGGCACAAAGCAGGAAGTCTAAAGGCCGGTGGTGTAGCGTTCCTAGCGCAATTGTCGATCTACCAATTTGAGTGCTGTCGATCCCGATCATCTCAAATTTCACCCGGCCTTCAGGGAGATTCACCACAAATTCGGTACGGTCGTGTCGCCCTTTGCCCTGCACCCGGAGAGTGGGTCCGTTGGGGCTGATTGAAAGTCCTGCGCATTTGTGTTGGCCGGGCTTCAATGTGTGATTCCTGGAGGGTGGAACCAGTGTCAGTTGGGAATATTAGAATTCATCGATGGCCACTGGGTGCAGGAGGTCGCGAACCGACACGATCCCGACAATGGCATATTGGTGGGTGACGGCCAGATGGCGGATGCCGGATCGATCCATCAAATCCGCCGCTTCGAATATCGGCGCGTCTTGATCAATGCTGATCACGGGAGCGGACATAATAGTTTCAACCGTGATTCGGTCAGGCGACCGGTGGGCCGAGACCACTTTGCGGACAATGTCGGATTCGGTGATGATGCCCACAATATGTCCGTTTTGTTTGACGAACACGCTACCGATGTGGCGAATCCGCATCAAGGTAGCTGCTAGAGATACGAGGTCCCCGCAATTCACTGACGCGAGATCCTGTTTCATGAGTTCTTCCACTCGAATCATAGGTATGCTCCTTTTGTTATCACATTCATTAATAGGAAGATTTGAATTTCCTCGTCTTACTTGAGATCGATGGTTAGGCTACCAGGGAGAATTTCCCCTTCGGACCCTGTCCATGCAAAATCGGATAGCACAGGCGTGGGCGTTTGGGAAGATGGAGAAGGGTGCGAATGCCGTAAAGGAGCGGCTGAAGGAGTATCAGTATACCCAGAGTAATGACCATAAGTTTCATAGTGTGTCTCCTGCTGAATGTGGTGTGTCATCGGTGATTGCTTCTTTCAGTATCATGACAGAGTGCTGTTACCATGGAGTTTCCGAATCGTTAGCAGCCGGTAACATTTCATAATGTCTTGGTAAACCGGTGCTATTGACCACTATGTCATCAAGTGGGAACCAACAACCGTCGGAGGCAACGATTCGGGGAAAAAGGGTGTGCTTCTCATTTGTATAAAGAGGGTGTGGATGCATGGGCTCGCATGCTCCGCGGTGTGGTGAATTCGGAATTGTGGCCTGAAGGTGGTTTTGTTCTGTAGGGTAAGGCGATTCAACGAACGATTCAAGGGCTGTCTTTATTTTTCGCCTCTTACCTTGCATTGGCGAAATGGTGCCTGTGGCATTACTTGAACGAATGCTTGATTACAAGGTTGCGACAGGACTGGATAGCGATGCAGTTTAGACTTTCATTCCGTTGCGAAGGGTGTGGGAAATGTTATGCTTGCGTGAGATTAATGAGATTTTTGGGTTGGTGCCCATTCCGGGGTATTTTCGGCTCGCGTCGGTGACCATTGAACGGCGACCACCCGGATAATGGCCAATACCACTAATATTCCACCCAGGATCATCCATTGCTCCAGATGGGCTTCCGAAAACCATTTCGAGATAATTTCGGTAAGCATGACTACGAGAATCGTATCGACAATAAACGTGACTTTGACTCGGCCCTCAGAAAAATAGGTGACGGTGGTTTTAAACACCTCGACAATCGCAAGAATAATCAATGTGTCTACGATGAGTTGACGAAAGACGTGTTCAATGGGCTCCGTGAAAAGGGCTTCTAAATTCATGAAAATTCTCAGGACGCCTCCAGCGAGCCCTACGAGGATGGTAACAATTAATAGGCTCAGGACGGCTTTGATGCCTTTCATCCAGAAATGAGTCAGGTCGGCTTCCAACGCTTTGGCCAGCCACGCAGATGACTGTTGAAAGGAGCCATTAAACAGGGAAGGATCGGTAGGCGGTATCGTGGATTTCATGGTTTTATAATTCATCCTTTGCAACAGGAGCTAATAAATCACGAACCGAAAGCATCCCGAATACCTGGGACTCATTGCCTACCACCAAATGTCTTGTGTGAGCCGCCTGCATGATCCCGGCAGCCTCAAAGATCGACTCCGATTCATCAATCGAGACAAGGGGGCTACTCATAATTTCTCCCACCTGGATATACTCTGTAGGGAAGTGGAAGGCCACGACCTTTCTCACAATATCGCTTTCCGTCACGATGCCTACGAGCTCTTCCCCGCGCTTCACCAACAGGCTTCCGATTTTGCGAATTCGCATCAGGTTGGCGGCGACGGATACCGCTTGGTTGAACTCCACACAGGCCAGTTCTCTTGTCATCAACTGTTCAACTCGTACCATGTGTTCTTCTCCTTTGTTAATATGTAGGTTCATGATGGAATGTACCGCTTTGGTATTAAATTTGCGCCGCAAGTGTGTGACGCATGTGTAACATTTCGTCTCCTCCCCTCCTTTTGCGGTGGAAGTCTAGGGTAGAATGATTCGGAAAGGCAGGGGGTCTGATTATGTTTGATTGGAGGCATATCGGTATGAAACGATCGGCAAGATTGATGGGACTGATGGTGGTGGGGAGTATCTTTCTGGGAGGGTGTCAGACGCCCCAGTTTCAAACGTTAAAAATTTTAGACAGTCCCAATCGTGTGGTGGCGTTACAGGCCATGCGGGATGCCTATGACGGAAAAGGCTATGATCATCCCGTGTCTATCACGAACGAGGAAATGATCCAAATTTTGGAGGGGGTCCGGGCAGAAAAAACCGGTCTATTCAGCTCTTCGTCCTCCCAGAGTTCCGGGGCTCATCGGGTATTCAGCCCATCAGAGATTCAATTTTTTGCTCCTCTGATTGTCAAAGGATTGAGTCAAGCCACTCCGGAAGAGATGGTTACCTTCTTTGAAACGGCAGAAATCGAAACGGATGATCTTGAAAAGAATTTTGCAATCACCACCTCGGGCGGATTCTATGTAGCCGGGGGGAATTTTCACGTTGTCGTGAGCAATTTTTCCGTTAAAACCCCGCTCTGGCAGGATACGCAGAGATCGAAGTATGACGTAGATGCGATTCGCACCAACTCTCTCGAGCAATTAAAACCTCAGCCCGGTCTGCTCGTCTTTGAGCCGCGGGAGTTTTTGGTGGAATCTCCGGATGGAGAAATCGGGGGCTTTTTAAAAGGCAAACCCTGGCAGGCCGCCATACGGTATCGTGAGTTTTTAAGCCATTCTAACGCTACCCAGATACACAAGAGTCAAGGGAAATCCGATTAAGGTCTTTCCTCACACCTGCGTCCTGCGGTGGTGAGGAAAGCCTTCTCTCGGATTCTGAGGTCTAAAGGGTCCCTGGGTGTAGTGTGTGCGTCTACTTCTTTTATAGCAGTTCACTGATTTTTGGACGGGGGCCTTGCAAGGGAAGTCCGGTGACCATTAAGTATATTTCCTCCGCAATGTTGGTCACATGATCGCCGGCCCGTTCCAACCCCTTCGCGATAAATAATAGCTGGATTCCGTCTTCGATGTTTCTGCTCTCCCGGTTCATCGTGCTGAGCAGATGCTGAAACAGGTTGGCATAAACGGCATCCAATTCTGCGTCATCCGCCCAGGCGACATTGGCTAAGGGGGCATTTTGGTGGATGTAGGATTCCGTGACCTGGGACAACATGGATTGAATGCGTGTTCCCATCCATTGGAATTGTTCGATCAATTCAGCAATATCGTGCTGTGACAAATGCCGGCTGCGTTTGGCGGTATTTTTCGCGTAATCCCCGATCCGCTCCAAATGGATCGCGATGCGCGATGCCGCCAGAATGGCCCTCAGGTCGTCAGCCATGGCCTGTTGCCTCGCCAGGGTGCGGGTCGTGTGGGTATGGATTTTTTCTTGAAGGGTATCGGCAATACGGTCGTTGGCAATGACCTGCTCCGCCAGGGTGGCATCGTTCTCCACCAATGCGGTCACCGCGCGGTGCAGTTGTTCCGATACGTGGTTTGAGAGCGCCACAATCTCCTGCCGAAGGCTGTTCAGGTCTTCGTCAAAGATGCGTAGAGTGTGTTGGTTGTTCATGATGATCCTTTCAAAACAGATGTTCCACCGGTTTACCCAAACCGGCCGGTGATATAATCCCGCGTCAGTGTTTCTTGCGGCGTGGTAAACAGTTCTCCTGTTGGAGCGAATTCGATCAGTTTGCCCAGATGCATGTAGGCGGTAAAGTCCGAGATCCGGGCTGCCTGCTGCATGTTGTGGGTGACGATGATCACCGTGAACCGATGGCGAATTTCCGTAATCAGATCTTCGACCTTGGCGGTGGCAATGGGGTCCAATGCCGAGGTTGGTTCATCCAGTAAGAGAATTTCAGGTTGTGGGGCCAGGGCTCTGGCTATACATAATCGTTGTTGTTGTCCCCCAGAGAGGCCGTAGGCCGATTGCGAGAGGCGATCCTTCACTTCTTCCCACAAGGCCGCATCCCGTAAGGCCTGTTCTACCCGGTCGCTCAAGAGTTTTTTGTTCTGAACGCCCTGAATCCGGAGGCCGGCCGCCACGTTTTCAAAGATGGATTTGGGAAAAGGATTGGGCTTTTGGAAGACCATCCCGATTCGAAGTCTGACCATGAAGGGATCAAGGTCGATGAGATTGTGATTTTCAGGAAACAGACAGATTTCTCCGCTATACCGGTTGCCCGCATAGAGATCATGCATACGATTAAACGACCGGAGGAGGGTGCTTTTCCCGCACCCGGATGGACCGATCAACGCGGTGCATTTCCGATTGGCAATCGACAAGGTGATTTCCTTTAGGGCTTGGGTTTCACCATACCAAAAACTGAGTTTCCGAACTTCCGCCGCCAGCGATTCCCGTTCGGTGTTGGTTGTGGGGGAGGCGTTGAGCGACATTCGCGTGACTTGCTCGTCATGAGAAATTTTCTGTGTCATAGGCGTGGTTCCTTAATTCGGCTCAGAGGTCATTACCCTATATTCATCTGGGACATCACGGCTGGCTAACGAACCTGGCGGCGTAAATGATAGCGCAACCAGATGGCTATTCCATTCATTGCCAACGTCATCACCATCAGAATGACACCGGCCGCTGCGGCATTGATATGAAATTCTGCCTGGGGTCGTGAGACCCAATTGAACATCTGAATAGGCATAATGGTAAATGGACTTTCGAGCCATTCAAAATTGATAAACGGAGGACTGGCCTGAAGTGGTGAGGGAGGTAAAAAGGCGATAAAGGTCAAGGCCCCGATGGTGATGACCGGTGCGGCTTCTCCAATCGCTCGAGCCAAACCCACGATGGTTCCGGTCAAAATGCCAGCCCGTGCAGCGGGCAGCACGTATAGACGAACGGTCTGCCATTTGTCGGCACCCAGCCCATAAGCGGCTTCCCGCAAATCGAGGGGGATTCCACGAATGGCTTCACGGGTGGCCACGATAATGACCGGCAAAATCAGTAATGCGAGCACCAGCCCCGCCGTCAGGATCGTCTCTCCCAGCCCGAACCCATGGATGAACAGGCCAAGCGCTAATAACCCGTAGATGATGGAAGGTACCCCGGCCAGATTGCTGACGTTGATTTCAATGAAATCCGTGATCCAGTTGCGTGCAGCATATTCTTCCAAGTACACGCCTGCTCCAACCCCCAGCGGGATCGCAATGCCGGCCGTGACGAGCATGACCAGGATTGTGCCGACCCAGGCAGAAACAATTCCTGCTTGAAGGGGATGGCGTGAGGGAAAGTTGAGGTAGAAATCCGGGTTCATGAGTCTGGGCCATCCGTTCACGATCAGATCGATGACCACAGCCGCTAATAAGCTCATCGCGACGATCAATACCGAAATGCCGATGCCGGCCATGACCAGGTCGGTTCGGCGGTTGGCATCAACAATGCGGCCCAAATCGGGAATAATCGTCTGGGACACGTCGGCTTTCATCATTAGTACACCTCCTTAAAGCGTCGCCGAAGGAAGAACCCGATCAAATTGAAGGTGAGTGTGATGACAAACAACACGATTCCAGCGGCAAACACGGATTGGTAGGCGATGGAGTCATGAGGTAAATCCCCCATGGCCATTTGTACGATGTAGGCCGTAATCGTTGCAGCCCCTTCGGTGGGATTGAAAGAAAAATTGGGATTTTGTCCGGCCGCGATGGCGACGACCATGGTTTCGCCCACGGCTCGTGACATGCCAAGAATAAATGCCGCCGTAATGCCGGAGAAGGCGGCAGGGACCACGACCCGCATGGCGACCCTGAAGCGAGAGTACCCTAAGGCGTATCCGGCTTCGCGCAGGCCAGGCGGCACTGCACGCATGGCATCTTCGCTGACTGAAGCTGTGTAAGGAAGAATCATGATTCCCATGACGATGCCGGGTCCAAGCATGTTAAACCCTTCCAAGCCGGGAATGAAGGTTTGCAGGAGCGGGGTAAAAAAGAGAAGGGTGAAATAGCCATAGACCACCGTCGGCACCCCTTCGAGTAACTCGAGAAAGGGTTTGACCGTTTCCCGAACTTCCCTGCGAGCATATTCGCTGAGGTAAATGGCCAAGGCCAATCCCGCCGGAATAGAGACGGCCAAGGCAATCCCTGCTACGGTGACCGTCGCTGAGACCAGGGTCATGACCCCGAAGCGGGCATTCTCAAAAACGGGAGTCCACTGTGTGTCTGTCAAAAAGTCCAGTAGAGGGACCTCGGCAAAGAACCCCATGGATTCCGTGACCAGGACATACACAATCCCTAACGTAACAAACACTGAGGTCGCGGCTGCGACCAAAAGACACCCGCCGGCTAAAGAGCCCCATAAGGCACGGCGGCGGAGGAAACCTTCACTGGCGCGTAAGGGAGATCCCGAAAAATCAGCGGGGCTTGAGGAAGATGGTAATGTTGGCATGTAATGTCAGCTCCAGATGAAATGCCATTTTCCAGGGGCGCTAGCCGCCCCTGGAGAAGGCCGTCCCAATTGTTCAGATTTACCTTACTGAGGAACCCTGGCCAGCAAATCTTCGATTCCTACGCCGACCTCAGCTCCATGGAAAACCGTACCGGTAAGACCTTTCGTGAATTTGTCCAAAGCCATCGTGTAGGCTTTTGCGGGCAACGGCACGTATCCGACTTCCCTCACGAGGATTTGGGCATTCTCGTTGTTCAAATAAAACTCAATGAATCGTTTGACATGCGGTTTTTGGTTCACCGCATCTTTATTCACATACACAAAAATGGGCCGCGATAGAGGTTGATACGTGGCATTTTTGGCATTATCCACCGATGGCCCCACGGGTTTCCCGCCTTTCCATGAAATCGGCACGGCTTTGAGTTTTCCCTTGTTTTCCTCGTAATACGCCAAGCCGAAAAATCCCATGGCATTGATGTCATTCGTGACCCCTTGAACCAGGACGTTGTCGTCCTCACTGGCGGTAAAATCTCCCCGGGAACTTTTTCCATCAACGATAGCCTCGACAAAATAATCGTACGTGCCGGAATCGGTTCCGGCACCGAACAGTTTCAAAGGTCGGTCGGGAAAGCTGCTGCGAATTTGATTCCAATTCTCCACTTTGCCCTGAGCCTCAGGTTCCCATGCCTTTTTCAACTCCTCCACGGTCAAATGATTCACCCAGTCGTTTTTGGGATTCACCACGACCGTCAACGCGTCCAGGGCGATTGGTAACTCGATATAGGCAATTTTGTTATCCCGGCACAGTGTAATTTCCGACTCCTTAATTGGACGGGAAGCGTCGGCGATATCCGTTTCGCCCCGACAGAATTTTTTAAAGCCGCCGCCCGTGCCGGAAATGCCAACGGTCACCATTGTTTTCCCTCGTTCGGCCTTTTGAAATTCCTCAGCCATCGCTTCCGTAATTGGAAAGACGGTGCTGGATCCGTCTATTTTGACCAGGTCGCGGGCTGACACCGTGGAAACCGATGCGGTAATGGACAGCGCGATGACCGTCATGGCAAAGTGGACTGGAATTTTCATGTGAACCCTCCCTAAGCATTAGTGTGAAAAATTTGTTTGGAACGATATAAAATTTTTTCTTGAAAGATTTGCAGCACGACCATCTCAGGAAAAGATGACAAGTCCATGACATTCACGTTACCACCAGGTTAATTCTTGCTGAAGAAAGACATGTCCTTCATAAAGAGGTGGTTTCTTTTGGAACGCGGACTGGTCGTAGGAGATTATGCGAGTCTTCCATTTCATCGATTGATACAAGGGAAGAACAGGCCTCTCCCGGATGAGAACCGACAGAGGCCTGTTTGTGGGACGCGAGGAGGAGTGCCTTTGCGTCCCGATGAAATTAGAACGAGACGTCCCATTGTAGACGGACCCGTTGTTCATGTTGATTCTGACCAGCGGGTTGGGCCAGTGTAAGCCAGGACCCATCGAGTGTGATCTTGTTTTTATGTCCTGCGAAGAACCAGTTGATGGCCGTGGTATATTCCTGCCGTCGATCATTGGGCGCGGAGATGTTGGGGTCGACGAAGGCATAGCGGAAGGCCACTTCCAACGGTTTGGGCACCGCCGGAATGAGACCATGGGGGAAATACCCGACCTGCGAATAACTTCCCATCATGTTGGTCTTATGGCCAGGCGCCCCCTCTGCATAGCTGTTGTCCTTGACCTCTTTCCAATGGTATTCATGTTGAATGGACAGCCCCCGCCATTTGAACGCGAATTCCTCCACCATGCCCTGAACCCGGTATTGCCCGGCTTTCGCGTTGGAATCAGAGGTGTAGGGCACGCCGGCCGAATTGTCCTCGGGCAACGTGCCGCATCCGCTTGAGGACCACCGGGTACATTTGCCGATCGTGGTATAGGCCCCGAAGGCCACGCTTCCCGTGGGTTGCTCATGAAATTCCACGTCACTTTGTGACCATTTTAAATCGCGGCCAAGGAAATTCCATTGGTACCGTCCGAAATACATCATGTTGGCGTCGTCGTTGGCTTCTCCCCGGCCGGAGCCGGTAAAGACGCCGGCATAATACCGGGAGTCAAAGGCCGTCCCAGGTGCCAAATGACCGTACAGCATGGCTCCGACCTGTCGGTCGATGGTAAAGATCTCATTGACGATTGATCGTTCCACGAACTGCTGGTTGCCCGACGAGTCTCTTCGTTCCCGGTTATAGTCGACTTTCCATTGCCCGAGTTGGAGTGAGAGGAATTTGAACTTCTCTAAGCTAATCCGCCAGTCGATTAATCTGGTCGATCCTGGTGATCCACCGGCATTGGAAGTGGATTGCAAGTCCAACTCGAAATAGTACTTGATCCAGGGTTGATAGCCATGCCCGCCGATTTTCATTCGAACCCGGCGAAGTTCCAGTGTACTCTGTGGACCCTCATTAAAATCTGCGGCAGATATCGGATCTCCGTTAGTGGGATACGTAAAGCGGCCCTGGAACCTCCATTGGAGCTGAGTGGCAAATTTGCCATCCTTTGTTTTAAATTCAAACCCCTTACTGCCCCAACCGACATCAACAGGAAATTTATCGTCAAACGCCTTTTGCTGCTCCACAGCTTTTTTCTCTTCTGCCGCCTCAATCTTGATCCAATCTTCTTTCGTGAGCACCTCTTTTTCGCGCAACACATCGATCAGGGCGTCACTGGCCTGGACATTCGGCTGAAGGAACAAGCTTAGGCACGCCATTGTCGTGAACAACCAAAAAACTTTCATGCAAACGACCTCCCCTTAAAAAGTAAGCTCCTACGGTTTGTAATCGAGTGGAAAATTAGATTCATTCTGGAAGGGAGAGTACCCCGAGGTTGTTACGAAAGCGTTAAGTTGAGGTCAAGGAGAGGTAAAAAGGAGGGGATCAATTTGCCGGTCTATTGAGTGGCATCAACTTGGATGAGTGTGTTTGAGAAGGAATGGGTGTGGCAGAGAAAGTAAGAAGATAGAGAAAGTGTGAAAGCGAGAAAATGGAAGGGAGAGAGATGAACAAAATATTTAAAACGAGACGTCCCATTGCAGGCGGACCCGCTGCTCATGTTGGTTCTGACCTGCCGGCTGGGAAAGTGTAAGCCAGGACCCATCGACGGTGATCTTGTTTCGATGCCCGGCAAAAAACCAATTGATGGCGGTGGTGTATTCCTGTCGCCGGTCATTGGGAGCGGAGATGTTGGGATCGACGAAGGCATAGCGGAAGGCCACTTCCAATGGTTTGGGCACCGCCGGAATGAGATAGTGGGGGAAATACCCGACCTGCGAATAACTTCCCATCATGTTGGTCTTATAGCCTGGCGCACCTTCCGGATAGCTGTCATCCTTGACCTCCTTCCAATGGTATTCATGTTGAATGGAGAGCCCCCGCCATTTGAAGGCAAATTCCTCCACCATGCCTTGCACCCGGTATTGTCCGGCTGTTGCAGCAGAATCGGACGTATAGGGCACACCGGCGGAATTGTCTTCTGGCAACGTGCCGCATCCGCTCGATGACCATCGGGTGCATTTGCCAATCGTGGTGTAGGCTCCGAAGGCCACGCTTCCTGTGGGTAGCTCATGAAATTCCACGTCACTTTGTGACCATTTTAGGTCGCGTCCAAGGAAATTCCATTGGTACCGTCCGAAATACATCATGTTGGCGTCGTCGTTGGATTCTCCCCGGCCGGATCCGGTAAAGACGCCGGCATAATAGCGGGAGTCAAAGGCCGTCCCGGGCGCTACATGGCCATACAGCATGGCTCCGACCTGTCGGTCGATGGTAAAGATCTCATTGACGATGGATCGTTCCACGAACTGCTGATTGCCGGACGAGTCTCTCCGTTCCCGGTTATAATCGACTTTCCATTGCCCCACTTGCAGGGAAAGGAACGAAAATTTTTCGAGCGAGATCCGCCAATCGAGCAATTGGGGACTTGCATTGGAACTGCCGGATTCCGAAGTGGACTGCCAATTTATTTCGAAATAATATCTAATCCAGGGTTGAAAGCCATGCCCGCCGACTTTCATCCGAACCCGTCGAAGTTGAAAGGTACTCTGTGGGTCTTCATTAAAGTCTGCAGCAGAGATAGGATCTGAATCCGTGGGATAGGACCAACGTCCTTGAAACCGCCATTGAATCTGGGTGGCAAATTGACCATCCTTGGTTGAAAATTCAAACCCTCTTCTTCCGTATCCCACCGTAACCGGAAACTCTTGATCCATACGGGTATTGAGTTCTTGCTCTCTTTTTTCCTGCTCGGCCTGAATGCGGACCCAATCTTCCTTGGTAATGATTCCTTTTTCCAGTAACACATTCTCCAGACTGTCTTCATAGAGAGGGTCCACGGCCCAGGCTTGGGTTTGGGCTAGAAGCCCGTAACATACCAATGCCATAAACAGGTGTTTCATTCCTATGTTCTCCAATGAGTCGTGACGGCAGGAGATCGAAGTTGAAGTGAGAAATTACAATATTAGCAGGTGTGGCACAAGAAATTTATCCTCTGGCACCGGAAATATAGGCTGCGGTGAGTTCATGTGCGGGAGTCTCAAATATGGCTTGGGCGGTGTCGTATTCGATGAGTGTGCCAATCCCGTCACATGACCAAAAAAATGCGATGTGGTCGGCAATGCGACGAGCCTGGGCCAAGTTGTGAGTGACAATAATGACGGTAACATGACCTCGCAAGGCGAC
This sequence comes from Nitrospira sp. T9, assembly GCF_052156535.1. Classification (NCBI taxonomy): domain Bacteria; kingdom Pseudomonadati; phylum Nitrospirota; class Nitrospiria; order Nitrospirales; family Nitrospiraceae; genus Nitrospira; species Nitrospira sp. T9. The sequence goes on along the minus strand of NZ_JBQKUP010000038.1, from coordinate 17,651 downwards.
GATCAGATCTTCAACGATTCCGCTGGACAAGGGATCCAGGGCACTGCAGGGCTCATCAAGTAGAATGACATCCGGCGCCAACACAAGTGCTCTTGCCAGGCAGAGTCTCTGTTGTTGTCCTCCTGACAAGGCTTGAGCGGGATGGTCGAGCCGGTCTTTGACTTCATCCCAGAGACCAACTTGCTGGAGGACTTTTGCCATGGCGGAGGCCAAGAGTGTGCGATCACATGTTCCGTGTTCACGGAGAGGGAGTTCAAGATTTTTGCGGATCGAAAATGGGAAGACGGTGGGTTTTTGAAAAATCATTCCCACGGTACGGCGCAATTGAAGGACATCGGTCGTCGGGGCGAGGACATCCAGTTCCTGTATGTGCAGGTTCCCCGAAACCTGGCATCCTGGTATCAAATCCGTTAAGCGATTGAGGCTCGTGAGAAAACTGGTTTTCCCGCAACCTGACGGCCCCACTAACGCCGTAATGCATCCCCGATGGATTTCAAGAGTGACATTCTGAAGGACCTGATGACCCTGATAGGCGATAGAAAGATTTTTCGCGTGAATATGGGGGATAGGGTCACAGCAGGGTTCCGTGGATGGGTAGGGGAGCCATGCTCTGAACCCTGACCGTTCCTCGGGATCAGGAATTATGCGGGGAGTTGATTGAATGACATCCATCGTGCGGCAATCCGGGAAGAAGAAAGATTAATGATGAACAAGAGACCCACCAAAATGAGACCGGTGGCATAGGCATGGGGGTTGCCCCCGGCCACATTCATGGCCAGATCGTAAATGTGCACAGCAAGAGATCGTCCTGAGTCCATCAACGATTCCGGCATGCGATCCACGTATCCACTGGTAAAAATCAAGGCTGCGGTTTCTGCAATGGCTCGTCCGAGTCCGAGGATGACTCCCACGAAAAGGCCGGGCATGGCAGCAGGGAGGAGAATGGTTCGAATAGTGGTCGGCTTTGAAAGGCCAAGGGCCGCTGCGGATAATCGTTGTTCATTGGAAATGGCGCGAAAACTTTCTTCCACCGTCCGAATCAAAATCGGTAACACCATACAGGCCAATGTCAGCCCTCCAGACAGAATGGAAAATCCCAATCCAAGGATTTGGCAGAATAGGGCGTTGCCAAACAGTCCGAAGACAATGGACGGCACGCCTGCCAGCACATCCAGTGAGCCGCGGATCAGTCGGCCCAGGACATGATCATGACGGGTGTATTCGGAAAGAAACAGTGCGGTCCCCAATCCCAGAGGTAAGGCCACTCCCATGCACACTCCGAGGATCAACAGCGTGGATATGAGAATGGGGCCGATTCCGCCTTCCCGCCCTGCGTTCTGTGGAGCAGAGAACACGAAGTTGAATGACAGATGGTTCAACCCGTTCCAGAGTAAATCACCAATCAAGCAGAAAAATGGTACGGCGACCAGGGTGGCCGCCATATATATAATCGCGGTCATGGCATATTCTTGTAAGTATCTACTTTGCCGGAACATAGATTTTCCGATGTCGCAAGCCTTCTGCCAGGCTGACAATCAGGACGACGAGTCCCATGAGGAAGAGACCACTGACGAACAATGCGGCCCGGTGATCGGCCAACGCATAGGACATTTCCAGGGCAATGTTTGCTGTCAGGGTTCTGATCGGATCAAACAGATGGGACGGGGTTTGGACCACGTTTCCGCAGACCATCAGCACGGCCATGGTTTCTCCCAACGCTCGTGCCAATCCCAACAGGATACCGGTGAAGAGTCCAACTTTTGTTGTGGGAAGAACCACATGCCAAATTAATGACCCTCGACTGAATCCCAAGGCTGAGGCACTATGAATATAGGCGATGGGAATATGGGCAATGCTTGCGTGAGCCACTAACATGATGGTGGGTATGATCATGAGCGTCAGGATAAGGATGCCGGCCAGCAGACTCGTTCCGGGAGGATGCCAGCGGCCGATGATGGGAACCAGAACCACGAGACCCCAGAAGCCGAAAACGACTGAAGGAATTCCTGCCAGAAGTTCGACCATGCGCCGGTACCAGCGGCTTAGTAGAGGGGGAGCATAAAAATGACAAAAAATGGCTGACAGAATGCCAAGCGGGGCTGAGAGGAGGATCGCCCCGGTGGTCGCTGAGAGGGTTCCCCAAATCATAGCCGTCAGCCGATACGATTCATCAATAGGGTACCAATCGGGGTCGTGGAAAAAACGCGCAAGCCCAATATTCTGCAGTGCCGGCCAGGATTCATGAATGAGAAATGATACGACCAGTAGCAAGAGTCCACCAGCCATCAACGCGAGGAGGCGCACACTCCACGACAGCAGGAAATCACCCGTGGAGCGGGACGAAATATTGTTTGAGGATGAGATCATTGGCCTGAGAGGACCGCGCGAAATCAATAAAGGTTTTAATGAGTCCTGTAGGAAGAAACTTTGTTACAAGTATCAGGGGACGCGAGAGGGGAAACCTGCCTTCCCGGACCGTTTCAATCGTGGCGGGAATGTGTTGCAACGGTAATAATCGGATCGGAATGCCGTGTGTGGCATCATATTGTGCCGTTCCAATAGAGACATATCCAATCGCATGGGGGTTGCCGGCCACGGTTTTAATGCCTTGTTCATTGTCTCCGATGACCACATGAGCGTGAATGTCGCGATTGGAGATTTGGAAATAGTCCAGAAATAATTCCAAGGTGGAACGCCCTTCTGCTTTATTCACGACGGTAATGGGTGCCTCAGGTCCGCCAACCTGGTTCCAATGGGTGATTCCCCCGGTATACATAGCCCTGATTTGGTCATCGGTTAATTCCTGAACAGGATTTGATCGATGCAGGATGATGGTAATGCCATCTTGGGCAATGACCGATCCATGCAGATGGAGTTCTTGAGATTTCAGAGCACGAGATGTCATGCCAATGTCAGCGACTCCATTGATGACGTCAGCAATGCCGCGGGAAGAACCTCCCGTTTGGACATCGACCCGGACACCCGGATGACGTGTTTCAAATTGTTTGCCGATTTCCGCGACCAGGGGAGCCATGGTACTGGATCCGGTGATGACCAGCTTGTGTCCATCAGCCTGCGCAAGCGAGACATCTAACGACCAAATCGTGCAGAGTGCGATGACGCTTATGGTTGCAAGAAGGAAGACGGCACTACAAAAGTTTTTCAACATTGGTTTTTTCAAGAAAACACAGGACGATTTTAATCAAAAGAGATTTTGCAGCATCCAAGGTTGATGGCTTTACCATTCGTAGAATCGGCAACGTTTTCCGGCAGTTTGTAGACCATGGTTTTTCCCTCCCGTGTGGCTTCTACCAGGCTGTTATCCCGCAACACGCTTAAATGATGGGATAATAAACTTTGTTCCACTTCCAATTGTTCCATTAATTCCCCGACATTTTTTTGTCCGGACATGAGGGATTCAAGAACCGCCAAGCGCGTTGGATCTGATAGCACCTTGAGCCTGCTTGCACAGGAGGGATAAGTATTTTTGATTTTCATTGCGCGGGAAAATAGTGAATGGAAAGCCTAAGTAAATGAATATATATTCATATGAACAGTATTTAATATAAACGGTCGTTATGAGTCAAGATCAATTGGCACGGCAGGTCTGGCAGATCTTGTTCCCGGCCCGAATGTATTCTGAATGACCTGAGTGGACCGGCTCGTAAACTTCTCTCGTTGTGAACAATATGGGTTCCAGGACAAAAATTAACTTATTTGTAACATGCGTGACATTGGGCTGACATAAGCCATGGGTAAAATTTGTCCTGGAGGGATGATATGGAAGGGCGAGACGAATGACGCTCTTCCTCATGTCAAATGAATTCGGACGGCAACATGGCCTATCAGACCGGTCAATCATTCAACAAGGAGCGAATATGAGATTGAAGAGAAGCAAATTCCTTAAGGGGGCGATGTTGTTCGGATTGATATTCATAGTGCTGAGTTCTTTTGCCACGGCAGCAGACGACTTGTTTCCCAGTGTGGACCAACAGGTTCCCCAATATTCTCCACAAAGCCGTGTGTCGGGAAAAGTCGAAATCGACGGTTCCAATACCATGAAAACGATTTTGGAAACATGGAAGGACAAGCTGGAGAAAATTCATCCAGATTTAGAGATCAGTCTGAAGACGGACGGGTCCAACACGGGCGTTGAATCGTTAATGAGAGGGAAGACGAAGATAGCGGCCATGTCGCGTCCGATGACGAATCAAGAAATCGAGAAATTCACCAAACAGGTAGGCTACGAACCCACCTCGGTACCCGTTGCTGTCGATGCGTTTGCTATCTTTGTTCATAAGGATAACCCACTCGACCGCATTACGTTACAACAATTGGATGCGTTGTTCTCCTCGGACAGACGCCGTGGGGCTCCGGAGTCCATCGACACATGGGGGCAGCTGGGCCTTTCCGGGGAATGGGGAAACGCATCCATTGTTTCTCACATTCGGGATACGAAATCAGGGACCGGACAATTTTTCAGGGAATTGGTCTTGTTGGAGGGGAAAGACAAAGAGACGAGCGTTGTTCAACCTGGTGCCGCGTCCGTTGTTCATGCCGTCATGAATGATCTTTATGCTGTCGGCTATAGTGGAATCGGCTATCGCACCAATTCCGTTAAACCCTTACAGGTGGCAGCCGTTGATGGCGATCCATTTGTCGAACCGACATTTCAAACTGCAACCAATGGATCCTATCCACTTCATCGAGTGTTATATCTTTATGTGAATGACCCCCCGGGTGTGAAACACGCTCCTCTCCTCACCGAAATCGTTACATTCGCGGTGAGTCTGGAAGGCCAACAAGTGGTTGCTAAGTCAGGATTTTTTCCACTTCCAACCAAAGACCTGATTGCTGTGTCCGCAACCTGGACCAGACCGTTGGATTCGGTCTCTAACACAAGGGGACCGAAGGATTTCAAATAATCCGACCATGGTGGGGAAATTTTCCGGCAGCAAGCATGCCGGACTTCCTCTGAGGTTCTTAATTGGCCTTGCAGACGCCGGGAGTCAGTACCCGACAAGGAGCCTGATGTCAGACAGCATAAATGGGATGACGCTCTCGTTACAATAGAATGAGAGGGGCTTGTCTCATCATAGGCAAGTGCGTAAGGTATCTTTTTTGTCCCGAGGGAATGGGAGTGGGAATACTGACAGGAACGGGGACAGGGTTTCTCGAATGAAAAATGAAATTCTTATTGTTGCAGAATTGGGATTACACGAGTGAAGGATGTGAAGCGGGGCTGACGTCCACGGATACGGCGAGCGTATGCTGTCCGCCGCCAACCATGAAGCCATTAATCGGACTGACATCCCCATAGTCTCTTCCCCAGGCCAAGGTGATGTGTTCATCGCTGGGAATGATATTGTTGGTGGGATCAAAGTCCACCCAGCCAAGACCGGGACTCCATGCAGCTATCCAGGCATGTGAGGCATCGGCACCCACCAGTTTTTCCTGTCCTTCAGGTGGATGCGTCAGAAGGTATCCACTAATATAACGTGCGGGCAAACCCAGGCTGCGGAGTGCGGCAATTTCCAAATGGGCAAAGTCCTGGCAAACGCCCTTCCGTGAGGTGAGGACCTCATGAACCGGGGTGGAGACCTCGGTCACGCCTCCTTCGTACGTGAATTCCTCAAAAATTCGACTGGTTAATTCCATCACACCGGCCAGAAGCGGACGCCCGGATGGAAAAGATTCACGAACAAAATCATACGTGGCATCGTCAATGCTGATGTATGGGGAATCATACATAAATTGTTGGGCTTCCAGATTCGGCGGATCCAAGGGACTTTGGAGTTGTTGAATGACCTGTTCCCAAGGCGGACTTTGATCCAATGGTATCGGCTCCGGTTTGAGGACCTCCACGACGGTTTTGGCTTCGACGATCAATTGGGGATGGGGGGTTTGAATGGTCAGGTGAGTCATGGGATTGCCAAAATAATCCTCGCCTTCTGAACGGACCGATGGCGTGGGCTCCAACCTCATGGCTGATCGGAGGCAATGTTGTCGGGGATGGGACCGGGGAGTAAGACGTAAGACATGATGAGAAATGGCAACCGGCTGGGTGTAGGCGAAGGTGGTCCGGTGTGTCACCTGATATATCATGGAATGCCCTCAAGCCATTGAGGCCCTGAAATCCGTTGGGCCAACGAATGACTGAAAAAGGTATGAGCTACCACATCGGAGAGTTGATGCACATGTTGGTCAAGTTGTTTAAGTAGTCGTTCAAGCTTGATTCGCACGCCGGTTTTCGTCGTGAAGTGAGCAAGTTCCATCATGTCGGCCAATCGAATATCCGTGCACCCGCGTGTGGTGATCCGCTGTGCCGGGTTGAGGGAAGCAGAGGCTTCCTCCCGGGGCAACGCGTTGATGTGTGCCTCAATCGTCAATAACTGGAAAATAATTGAACGGGGGTTGGTATCGTCGGCCAAAAGCAAATCCAAGACTGCAGCGAGTTTGGCTTCAGCCTTGTATCGGGTTCGGTAGGTAATGGAGGCGTCGGCTAATTCCAGAAGCAGATTGAGGGCACCGGTTGTCTCCGGTGTTCCCCGTGATGCTAAATGATGCATGAGTTTGGATAAGTGTCTCACGCGTTCCAGGCGTCGTCCCATTTCCAGAAAACGCCAGGCATAGCTGCGGGTCATATTTTCCATGACCATGCCGTTGAGCGCTGCCAGATGTTGAATCATCCGGCTCAACAGTCGAATCGCATCATCGATGCTTTGTCCTTTTGTCTGTGCCCATTCCTTTGGCACACTGGTGAGTTCCATGAGAATGTTCCAGGTGTCGAGGGACAACCGGTGACGAACCAGTTCTGCGGTGCGCCGCACATTCTGGAGAATGGTTGCCAAGCCGTCCGGCGAATCCGGGTCAAATAAAATCGTTCGAAGTTCTGCCTCCACCGCGCTGGCTCCGCCTTCCACGGCCCGTTTAGCGCGTCGGGGCGATAAATGTTTTTGCATCACGAGTAGTGAAACCAAGCGATGCAGGGTCTCAGGATCATCTCCGATTCCCGCCTCTCCGCTCATGCGTGAGACCAGGCTTCGTAATAAACGGATCGCGCCTTCGGCGCGTTCGGTGTAACGTCCCAGCCAGAAGAGATTGTCAGCGGTTCGGCTGGGTAGATCCCGTCCTCCCCGTCGAAGCTGAAGCGTATGATGGGAAAGCGTGACGGCTACCGGGATATCAAGAGGACCGTTCGACTTCACCCAGGTGTCTTTACTGAAATCACCGGGTTCATGCCAGTGCCCACGGGGATCTGATCGAACCGACACGCGAGCGAGTCCACCCGGCATGACGGTATAGCCGTCCTTCGTGGCTGTCAGATAGATGCGGACAGTCATTGGGACCGGTTTGAGCTCATCCTGAGATGTCCAAAAGGGAGTCGTGGAGGGGGAAACGATTTCCCGTCCCACGTATTCATGCCCACGCCGGGCAATGGCTTGGGCCAGGGCTCCACGGTCTTCCTCGGTCAAGTCAGGTCCGAAGGAGGAGAGACGGTCGTGCGTAAGGCCACGCTTGGGTGTCAATACACGACGAATTAATAATCGGTTCATATTATCGAGCACATAGGCGCGCTCGTTGGCCTGTCCACACCACCAGGTGGCGACACTGGGGATTTTAAGTCCTTCACCAAAAAAGAATTTGGATAATGTCGGCAGAAAGCTTAAGAGGACTTCGCTTTCGATCAATCCACTGCCGAGCGCATTGGCTAATGTGACGTGTCCGGCTCGAATGGCTTGGAGTAACCCTGGGATACCCGTTGTGGATTCGGTCATCAATTCGAGAGGGTCGCACAGGTCCGAATAAATCCGGCGTAAGACCAGATCAACGGGCTTCAGACCATCGACCGTTTTCAGGAACAGCCGTTCATCGCGTACGGTCATGTCCGACCCTTCGACGATCGGGTAACCCAGATACCGAGCCAGATAGGCATGCTCAAAATAGGCCATATTTTCCGGGCCCGGCGAGAGCACGACCGCCAGGGGATCTTCACGTTGGGAAAACTGGAGAAAACTCTCGCTGAAGGTCTGGAAAAAAGAGGAAAGTCGTTGGACCTGAGTTCGGGCAAACAGGTTGGGTAAGGACCGTGAGACAATAATGCGATTTTCGAGAGCGAATCCGGCACCGGTGGGTGCTTCGGTACGATCACGCAAGACCCACCATTTCCCATCTGGCGCTCTCGCCACATCGAATGCCAGAAAATGTAAATAGGTGCCTCCTGCCACCGGGACACCATGGCAGGGCTGCAAAAACTGTGGATTCCCGAACACGACAGCAGGGGGTAAGGTTCCGTTTTTCAGCAATTGTTGCGGGCCATACAAATCGTTCAAAATATGGTTGAGGAGACGGGCTCGTTGAATTAAACCTGCTTCAAGATGTTGCCATTCCTCCTGGCTGATTAACAGTGGGAATAAGTCAAGCTGCCAGGGTCTGTCCCGTTGTCGTTCACTCTGACCGGCAAGATAGGTCATGCCGTCGTCTTTCAGCATTCGTGCGGCGGTTTCGTGGGCCAGACGGCGTTGGGTAGCGTCCAGGCTCCCGAATTGTTTCAACAGATTTTGCCAATGCGGACGAACAGACCCGTCAGAAGCCACGAGTTCATCAAAGGTATCCTGTTGAGGCGGGTACATCGTGGTGGGTTGGGAAAGGGAGTCCGGTGGTTCGGGAAAAGGGAAGGCCGCCATGAAATTGATCAGGGTGTTTCTCGTCAAGGGAAAATCAAAATTACCTTACCGTTTCCTGGATACACTGTCCACTGTATGTGATTAGGCAGGCCATCGAAGGTCCAGCGTACAAGGAAATTCAGGCCGGGAGGTATCTGGTGGTTCGGGATAGGGTCCCGCGGTATGACCAAAGGAATGAAACCTGGCCAACCGGCGGCTTTCGGCTTCATAGGCGTTGACGGGGAAATGTTCAAAGTTTCGTCCGCCCGGGTGGGCCACATGATAGGTACACCCGGCAACCGCCCGCCCGGCCCATTGATCGTAAATGTCAAAAGTCAGTGGGGCGTCAATTCCGATCTTTGGATGTAAACAGTTGGGAGGTTGCCAGGCTCGATATCGCACGCCGCCGACCGCCTCTCCTTGTCGTCCGGTTGGGATCATGGGCACGCGTTTGCCATTGCAGGCAATAACATAACGGTTTTCAGTTAAGCCGGACAGTTTGATCTGTAGGCGTTCGACCGAGGAATCCACATATCGGACGGTGCCACCAGGTGCTCCTTGCTCTCCCATGACATGCCAGGGTTCCAGAGCCTGTCGAACTTCCATCACCAGACTGCCATAGTTGATTGAGCCAAAGAGGGGAAAACGGAACTCCAGATGAGGTGCGAACCAGTCGTCTTGCAGTTCGTAACCGGAGCGATTCATTTCCTGGATGACTTCATGGAGATCCTGAGAGAGAAAGTGGGGGAGCATAAAACGATCATGAAGTTGGGTCCCCCATCGAACGAGGTTTCCCTGGTCCGGTGTTTTCCAGAAATTCGCAACGAGGGTCAGGAGCAGAACCTGTTGAGCCAGACTCATGCGTTCGTGGGGCGGCATTTCGAAGGCCCGGAATTCTACCAGTCCGAGTCGACCGGTCGGGCCATCCGGGGAATAGAGTTTGTCGATACAAATTTCCGTGCGATGCGTATTCCCCGTGACATCAATGAGCAGATTTCGAAAGATCCGATCGACCAACCATGGCCGTGGTGGTGCCCCGACGTTGGGAGCGGGGACTTGGGCAAATCCCAGTTCCAGTTCGTACAAGGAATCATGACGGGCCTCATCGATGCGGGGAGCCTGACTGGTGGGGCCTATGAAGAGACCGGAAAAGACATAGGAGAGAGAAGGATGCCGTTGCCAGTAAGCGATCATGCTGCGCAGGAGATCAGGCCGACGCAGAAAAGGACTGTCAGCAGGAGTGTTGCCTCCCATGACTACATGATTGCCTCCCCCGGTTCCCGTGTGTCGTCCATCCAACATGAACTTTTCCGTGCCTAATCGGCAGAGCCTCGCTTCTTCATAGATGGCCGTGGTAATCGCGACCATGTCCGCCCAATTTTTCGCGGGGTGGATATTCACCTCGAGCACTCCAGGATCAGGAGTGATTTTCAAAACGTTGATGCGAGGGTCATAGGGGGGCGTGTAGCCTTCCAGGTGAATTGGCTGGTTTAATTCCGCAGCGGTGTCCTTAACGACGGCGACCAGATCAAGATAATCTTCAGCTGATTCCAGGGGCGGCATGAATACGCAGAGGTGCCCGTTGCGAGGTTCCACCGTGAGAGATGCGCGAACCACACCTCCTGTGCCGATCCCGCTTTGCTGTCCCATGATTACTTGAGCCGGTTCATGTTGCCCTTCTTCTCCTCGTAGTTTTTTTAACCGGCGTTCCTGAAGAGAGGATTCCTGAATCGGATCGGGTAAGGGCCCTCGGATGTCGAAGGGGTCAGTCGGGATGATATAGGGATACTCTTTGGGATCAATAACCGGTAATGACGGGAGAGGCAATCGAAAGCCGATTGGCGAGTCACCCGGTACCAAAAACAAGTGCTGACTGCGTGTGGTCCATGCCGCAGTGACCCAGCGACGAGGTCCGTCCTTGGCATTCCAGCGTTGCAAGGGCAGGACATAGCCAGCCGGTTTGCCCAGACCCCGTTCATATACCTTAGCAAGCCGGGCACGAGCCATGGGGTCGTCGAGATTATTGGTGGCCGGTTCGAGATTTTCCGGCAGCTTTCGTTCCTGACCGATGAAATGCCAGGGATCTTCATAGACGGGTTGAATGGTTTTGGTGCCGACTTCTACCCGTTTGGCGATTCCTTGAATGAAGTGGTTGGCATCATCGGCGGAAATGTTTGAGTCCTGATTTTCTTTGGCAAAGAGTTGGTCTTCCTGCCAGATCGGTTTTCCATCCTGCCGCCAATAGAGGCTAAAGGCCCAGCGTGGCAACGGTTCGCCGGGGTACCATTTACCTTGGCCAAAGTGCAGAAGTCCGCCAGGGGCGAAACGGTCCCGTAAGCGTTTGATGAGATTCGCCGCCAATGGTCGTTTCGTCTCACCGACAGCCTCCGTATTCCATTCAGGCGCATCGGGATGATCAATGGAGATAAAGGTGGGTTCTCCTCCGATCGTGAGCCGGACATCGTTGATTGCCAATTCCTGATCCAGTCGTTGTCCAAAATGATCGATCGCCTGCCATTGTTCTTCTGTGTAGGGCTTGGTCACCCGTGGCGATTCCACAATACGGGTGACCGACATTTCATGAGAAAACGTCGTTTCACAAACCTCCATCGCTCCACTAATTGGCGTAGCGGTCAGAGGGTGAGGTGTGCAGGCCAGCGGGATGTGACCTTCTCCAGCCAACAGGCCGGACGTGGCATCCAATCCCACCCATCCGGCCCCCGGCAGATAGGCCTCTACCCAGGCGTGAAGGTCTGTAAAATCCCGATCGGTACCAGACGGACCGTCCAACGATTTCACGTCGGCGACAAGCTGAATCAAATAGCCGGAGACGAAACGACTGGCAATGCCCAGGTGGCGAAGGATCTGTACGAGGAGCCAACCGGTGTCCCGGCACGATCCACGTCCCAGTTCCAATGTTTCATCAGGAGTTTGCACACCGGGTTCCATGCGGACGACATAGTCGATTTGAGACTTCAGTTGCTGATTGAGACTCATTAAAAAGGGTACGGTCGGATCATCGTGTGGCGCGGTGAACTGTCGCAGCCATTCTTGCAGTCGCGGGCCTGGCGTTTCTTTGGCCAAATACGGCAGCAGGTCCTCTTTGACCAGGGGATCATAGTTGAAGGGGAGTGTCTCGGCGTCCGGCTCCAGAAAAAAATCAAATGGATTATAGATGACCATGTCGGCCACCAGGTCGACTTCCACATGAAATTCTTGAACCTTTTCAGGATAAATAATCCGTGCCAGATAGTTACCGTGAGGATCCTGTTGCCAGTTCAGGAAATAACCGCTGGGCTCAATCTTGAGTGCGTAACTTAGAATTGGAGTCCGGCTATGGGGAGCCGGTCGCAACCGGATGACGTGAGGTCCCATCTGAACGCGGCGATCGTAGTGATAATGCGTTTGGTGATTGAGTGCGACGTGGAGTGCCATGAAAAATCAATAGCCCAGGGAATACCTGTTTTGGTGAAAGAAAAGCGGAAAAATGAAATGACCACCTTCACATAACGTGTCAAAGGATCTTAGCACTCTCCTTCGTTCTTTGCACCATTCTCTTTCACCTGAACTATTCCCCCAATGATCCAATCACCGCGTCAGGACAAGGTTTGTATGGTTCGTGTTCTCTTGTTGAAATTGCTATTGTGTCGGTCGCCTATGCTACACTTTACACCGTAATTTTCGGTGAGATCGTCTTATTGCCCAGAGGCCACTGATCAAAGGATAGGGTTGTGAAATCGTTATTTGACCGCTATCAAATGAAACCGGGATTCGATGAAATGTTCGAGTCGACCGGGGTTCCACGCCGTCATTACCGGCGTCTCGTCGAACGGCTACGGAATTTCTCTTCGAAGGATCTGGAGTTGAAACGGCGTCAGGCCGATCAGGCGTTTTTGCGACAGGGGATTACGTTTACCGTCTATGGCGATCTCCAGCAAACGGAGAAGATTTTTCCTTTTGATCTGATGCCACGAATTATCCCGGATCTCGAATGGCGAGTTATTGAGGAGGGAATCCGCCAGCGCGTCATGGCCCTGAATATGTTTTTAGTGGACTTATATAGCGAGCAACGGATTTTGAACGATCACGTGGTGCCTCGTGAGCTCATAGAAAGTTCCGTGCATTTCCAGAAAGATTTAGTGGGTTTTTGTCCTCCCAAAGAGGTGTTCATTCATGTATCGGGAGTTGATTTGGTCCGGAACCATGAAGGCCAATACTATGTCCTGGAGGATAATCTCCGGACACCATCAGGCGTGTCGTACGTTCTGGAAAACCGACTGGTCATGAAGCAACTGTTTCCCAATCTGTTTGCCGACATGCAAGTCCGGCCTGTCGATCAATATCCGACGCAACTCCTGGAGAATCTCAAGTGGCTGGCTCCCCTCAGTAAGGAAAACCCGACCGTCGTCCTTTTGACTCCCGGTGTGTTTAACTCCGCCTACTTTGAACATTGCTTTTTATCCTTACAAATGGGGATTCAAATGGTGGAAGGCCGGGATCTGGTGGTGGAATCCGATGATAAGGTCTATATGAAGACCACCCAAGGTCTACAACAGGTGGATGTGATTTATCGCCGGGTGGATGATGCCTTCCTCGATCCTGAAGTGTTTCGCAAGGATTCCGTGTTAGGCGTTCCCGGCCTGGTCCGGGCCTATCGAGCAGGGAATGTGGGCCTGGCCAATGGCATCGGGAACGGGATCGCGGACGACAAGGCGGTCTATACCTTTGTGCCGAAAATGATCGACTACTATTTAAGTGAGAAACCCATTCTGCAAAATGTCCCCACGTATTTGTGCGGAAATCCTGAAGATCGGAAGTACGTATTGGAACATCTGGGATCATTGGTTGTGAAAGCCGTGGCGGAATCAGGCGGATACGGGATGTTGATGGGACCCAGTTCGACCAAGGCCGAGCAGGAGGAATTTCGGAAGAAAATAGAGACGGATCCGCGAAGTTACATTGCCCAGCCGGTGGTGACTCTTTCGCATCATCCGTGTGTCGTGGATGGAGAAGAGAATATGCGATTGGTCGGGAGGCATGTCGATCTTCGGCCCTTTGTGCTCTGGGGGGAAGAGATTTCCTTGTCGTTGGGAGGACTGACCCGTGTCGCGTTGAAGGAAGGCTCCCTGGTCGTGAATTCTTCGCAGGGCGGGGGAAGCAAGGATACATGGGTGCTCTATGGAGATGAATGAACCATGTTAAGCCGGACCGCAGAATCGTTTTTCTGGATCGGGCGCTCTGTGGAGCGGGCCGAATATACGGCCAGGTTCGTGGATGTGCATTTTCATTTGCTGACGGAGATTGCGACCCAGGAAGACCAGGCCAATATTTGGACACGATATTTGGAAGACACCGGTGAGCTGGAAGCCTTTACCAAAATTTTTGGGGAAGTTCAGACCAGACCGGTTATGGAATTTGTTACGCTTTGCCGGGACAATCCGAATTCGCTGACGAATCTCATTGCGGCCGCCAGAAACAGCGCCCGCGGGATCCAAGATCAGTTATCCAGTGAAGTCTGGCATTTTATGAATGATTTTTATCTCAGCCTCAAGGGAAAGACCGAATTTGATCTGTGGTCGGATACCCACGATTTGCTCAGATATGTGCGGAATACCTGCTACACGTTGGACGGGGTTGTCGGCAGCACGATGGTTCACGATGAGGGATGGAATTTTTACCGGTTGGGACTGAATATTGAACGGGGTGGACGGACCGCTCGACTCATTGATATTCCTGTCCTCAGTGATCCTACGACGGAACCCAGGAGAATTTCCGAATACCATCAGTGTTTAGCCGCATTGAAGTCGGCCAGTGCCTTCGAGGCCTATCGGAAATTTTATTCCACACAGTTGGTGCCGAAACGAATCGTTGAATTTCTCCTTTTTCATGATAAATTCCCTCGATCGGTCCGGTATACGACGGCGCAAATCAGTAAAGTCGTGGAACGGTTGGCGGGAAGTAGTCGAAGGGCTGAAACCCGTCAGGCGATCAGATTAAGTGGGGCCTTGGCGGCGGATCTGGAATTCGGTAGTCTGCAAGAGGTCTATTCTACAGGCCTATCGCATTTTCTGACCCAGGTGCTTGAGCATTTTGACCAGCTTTCCAACCTAATCGCGTTGGCCTTTTTCCGCACGAGTGGTTATTCCACCCTTTCTCAATCCCAAACCCAATCTCAAACCGGATAAAAGCGGTTTCCCTTGCGGGGAGGACCTTGCACCTAAACACGGCAGTTACAGCGCCTCTAGCCTGTTCATGCTTCGAGAGCCTCAGCACGAACGGGGTGCCGAAGTGGTCACCCGTTGGGTGAGAGTCCGTTCGCCCTGAGCGTCGCAGCTTCTGCGGCAGTCGAAGGGTTCCGAGATGGCCAACTGCCGTTTTTGGGTTGAATCTACCTTGAAAACTCCCAATATTCTCTTCTGCTCTGAGTTGTAGTCCAGGTCGAACTGGGGTAAGCTTTCTCTGTTTCCTTGACAAGGCCTTGCCACTCTCATAATGAAGCGAAGAGCGAATCATTGGTATTCGTGTTGTTCCCCCAGAATCTCACCATACCATGCCTGATTTATCTGTCCTGTTGGTGATCCCTCCTCTGACTCAACTCAATACGCCATATCCGTCCACGGCCTATTTGACGGGGTTCTTGCGGTCCCAAGGGTATCGCACGCATCAGGCTGATGTGGGCATTGAAATGGTGTTGGCCCTATTCTCCCGTGGTGGCCTGAGCCGGGTCTTTACCGAACTCCGGAAGACGTCCCTTGACGAACTGCCTGGTGAGGCGCGGCAAATGCTGAGTCTGGAGCGGGCGTATGTCGAGACGATTGATCCGGTGATTAGCTTTTTGCAGGGTCGAAATCCCACCTTGGCTTCGCGCATTTGTCAGGGCACCTTCCTTCCCCAAGGTCCACGCTTTTCCTTAAAGAGTTCAGAAAATCAAGATGGGAGACATCGTGCATACAATCAAGCCGACCAGGCTAAGCATCTGGCAACCTTGTATCTTGAAGATCTTGCCGACCTGGTTCAGGCCACCATTACGCCCCACTTTGCGTTGAGTCGCTATGCCGAATCCATTGCCATGCAGGCGAGTTCCTATGATCGTCTTGAGGAAGCCCTGGCCCAAACCATGAGTCTCACTGACGAGTGGATGATAGACGCGCTCTGGCGGCATGTGGACCGGCATCAACCCGCTGTCGTCGGGTTTTCGGTGCCGTTTCCCGGCAATCTGTATGGCGCTCTTCGCATGGGTCAACAATTGCGGGGCAGAAGGCCGGAGATCAAAGTCGTGCTTGGGGGAGGGTATCCCAATACGGAGTTGCGCCGGATACGGGACCCTCGACTGTTTGAAGTCGTTGATTTCGTGACCCTTGACGATGGGGAGCGGCCCTTTCTCTGTCTGTTGGAATACCTGGAAGGAAAGCGGAGAGGGCCGGATCTGTGCCGGACGTTTCTTCGTTCAGGGCAAACTGTCGTCTGGCAGGACGGAGCCGGCGAGCCGGATGTTTCGCAGGTCGAAGTGGGAACCCCAACGTACGATGGATTACCTCTCAATCAGTATATTTCCGTGTTGGATACGTTGAATCCCATGCATCGGCTCTGGTCCGATGGACATTGGAATAAATTAACGGTGGCGCACGGGTGTTACTGGAAGCAATGTACGTTCTGCGATGTAGGGCTGGATTACATCGGCCGGTATGAAGTCTCACCGGGCGAAGTGTTGGTGGATCGGATCGAAGCCCTGATCGCCGAAACCGGATGTTGCGGGTTTCACTTCGTGGATGAGGCCGCTCCCCCGGCGGGATTAAAAAATCTTGCGCTATCTCTGCTCGAACGGGAGGTTACCATTTCCTGGTGGGGAAACGTCCGGTTTGAACCGGCGTTTACGCCCGACCTCTGCCGTCTGCTCGCCGCCTCCGGCTGCATTGCCTTGAGCGCCGGTTTGGAAGCGGCGTGTGATCGTCTGCTGGCTTTGGTTAAAAAAGGTATCACCGTCGATCAGACGGTTCGGGTGGTTCAGGCCTGCCGGAACGCGGAGATTCTGGTGCATGCCTATCTCATGTACGGGCTTCCCAGTGAGACGATCGGGGAAACCATTGAAAGCCTCGAACGGGTACGCCAATTGTTTGCGCATGATCTCATTCAATCGGCCTTCTGGCATCGGTTTACCACCACCGCCCATAGTCCCATTGGTTTGAATCCCCAAGCCTACGGCATTCAACTTGTCGGTCCGGCATTCGGAGGGTTTGCAGAAAATGATTTGGTTCATGTGGATGACCTGGCATCAATGCCGGAATGGATCGGAGAGGGTCTGCGAGCGGCTCTATGGCATTACAAGGAAGGGCTGGAATTGACCCGTGATGTCCGTGAATGGTTTCCGGAGCGGGTCCCGAAACCAAAAGTTAAACGCTCCTGGGTCAAGCAGGTCTTGGAGAGCGAAGAGCGGGAAGATCATTCCAGGTTAGAGCGGAAATTCGTTTGGATCGGCGGGCAGCCGGATGTTGATCGGGGAAATGGCGAACAATACAAAATTATTTTGCCGAATCGAACAACAGATGAAGAAGTGAGGCTGAAGCGAGGCCAGGGGGAATGGTTTCTGAATCTGATCGAACGTGCCGTGCCGGTGCATCAAGCGGGGGGACATCGGTATCCTATCTATAAAGAAGTTCGGGCGGGCTTTCCGTTTGGCGGACCAAAGGGGTTTGATAAGTGGTGGCAGTCCGCTTCTGCCCACAAAGCCAGAGCCGTCGGCCTGCTGTTGGTGTAGGTTCCCGGCGCCCAATTGAGATTTCCTTGATAAGAACGTGATGGCGACAGGTATTTGTCAGTCGGGTTGGAAACAGATCCTTCGATTCTCTCAGGATAATGGTATGGACTCCCCCTTTAAGGACGGCATCGAGTGTGCCAAGCTGGATCACCATGTACCCAGCGTTCAACGAAAAGGAGGAGTCATCATGAAGCGTACAACAATTGGGATCGACATTGCGAAAAATGTTT